>NZ_CP022706.1:2370000-2412500 GCF_003491305.1 Methanobacterium sp. BAmetb5 | reverse complement strand
CATTTAATACAGCGATGCATCGCCACCACCGAGGCTTGCCACCATGGACAGGAAATTGGATTTCCGTTTCACTGTCTTCATTACGTTGGCCGGGCCAATAATGGTGATACCCACTGTTTTCTTCTTGGAGAGTCCGAAAAACGAGCTTTCATCCTTTTCCAGGGTGTAGATATCAATGCCCACAAAGTTTTCCACATCGATCTCGCGCATGGTGGTTTCAATGAGCTCTGCCTCTTCTTCGGGTTCCAGGCCGCCCTCAATTACGAGAAGTTCACCCTTTTTAACCTTTTCCACGATCATGGAGATTTTTTCGATGCTGCTCTGGTTTCTGAGAGCATCTGATGAGATGAAATCCATTTTGAGAGTGTTGGTATCAGCGTCATCCATTTATATCACCTTTAGTTGAACTTCTCCACCATGGCCTGGTACAGTTTATCGGTGTTTTCACCGTGCAGGGCGGAGATGGAAACCACTTTGTGCTGGGGGAACACCGAGGTTATTCTTTCTGGTTTGGACTCGGGTAGGTCCACCTTGTTGGCCACAATTACAAAGGGTATCTTACGGGCCTCCAGGTTACCGATTATGGTTATGTTGGCCTGGGTTAGGGGGTCCTTGGTGGAGTCCACCACCAGCAGCACACCAGTAACATCATCCAACCATTTTATGGCTTCTATTATGCCTTTAGTTGCTTCTTTAGCCCTTTCCTTAGCTTCCAGTTCAGATAGTCCGTACTGTAAGAAGTTTTTGTAATCAATTTTTGTGGCGATTCCCGGGGTGTCAATAATGTCAAAATCCAGTTCCACACCATCGTAATTGAGGGATACTCTTTCCTGTCGGTACACCCTCCGTGTTTCGTGTGGTATTTCTGAAACCAGACCCAATGGTTTTCCCAGCCAGTCTTTGGTCATTCTGTTGGCCAGTGTAGTTTTGCCGGAATTGGGATGTCCGTAAAATCCAATTTTGAGTTTTTTTTCCTTTCCAATTAGTTTGTTGAAGATGTCTGTGAAGAATTTTTTCCTGAATATGCGCATGATATCAACCATTAAATCACTCTTGGTATGTTTCACCGGGTTTAAGTACTGCTACTTTGGTTTCGGTGGATTTTTCTACTAGTTCCTGGAAGTGGTGGGCATCCTGTTCTATGGGTGGAAATGTGTTGTAGTGCATGGGTATTATGACTTCCGGTTCCAACCACTGGGCAGCAATGGAAGCCTCCCGTATTCCCATGGTGTAACGGTCACCTATGGGTATAAGGGCAATGTCTGGCTGGTAAATATCTTTTATAACTGTTTTCATATCCCCAAAAATACCGGTGTCTCCGGCGTGGTATATCTTCCGGCCGTTTTCCAGTTGCAGTATGTAGCCACAGGAACTTCCACCGGGCCGGGTATTATCTAAAAAGTCCATGTCTGCCGAGTGGATGGAGTTCACCATGGTGATCTTTATGCCTGCAGCTTCAATGGTTCCTCCCATGTTCATACCCGTGGTCTCCAGTCCCAGTTGGGTGAGGTAGAGGGAGTGTTCATGGTTACACACCACCAGGGCCTTGTTTTTTTGGGCCAGTTCAATGGTATCTCCAAAGTGATCGTTATGGCCGTGGGTAACGCATATCACATCGACTTCCAGGTCCTCTGGATCCAGGGGGCAGGAGGGATTATCACGCATGAAGGGATCAATTACCAGGTTGTGGTTATCAGTGGAAATGTAGAATGCGGAGTGGCCCAGCCACTGAATTTTCATTCTTTCAGCTCCAGATCGATGTCCTGGGAGATGCTCCAGGCATCTTCAAACATTCTTTCAATTTCGTTAATGGATTTTTTGTCTTTGTAGATAACTCCCACTTCGTAGCTTTCGTAGATGGGATCCGTGGATATGATAAGGCCGTTGGCATCATCAGCCACCACTGCTACAGTGTGCACGTGGGGCATGGTCCTTATCTGAACATCCTTTTCCTGGAGGAGTTTTATGAGCTCTACAGATGCATCGTCGTCCAGGCTTGCTTCCTGGATGATCATACGGCTTTCGGTGTCCATGAATTTCTTAAGGACACTCACATCGATGTTACGCACCCAGGGGTACATCATGAGGAGTTTGTTTTGGGCAGTAACTATGGTATCTTTCATGGCTTCCTGAACATCCTGGGCCTCGAAAGACCAGATTATGGATGGTTCTGTTGAATCTGTCTTTAATTTGTCGATGGTTCCCTTAAAAGAGTCAAGTCGTTCGTCGATGATGCTTTCAATATCCTTAGCATTCTGTATGTAGTTTTCCTTAAGTTTGTCCAGCCGGTTTTTAACAAACTGGTCATCCCTTCCAGTGCGGGATTGTAGTTCCTTGAGCCGGTCCTTGTCAGCAGTTTCCAGTACAGATTTAGGCGCATGTCGGGGTTTTTCCTCATCTTTTGCCGGTGCGGGTTTAGGAGGTGTAACTGTGCCATCCTTTTCAGCTGTTTTCTTCTTAACTGGAGCTATTTTCTTAGGGGCTGTTTTGGGTTGGGTGGCCAGATCTGGAGGCAAAGTAGTTGGTTTTTGGGTTTTTTCTGGTTCTTCCATCTTCTTTTTAGGTTTAATAGCTTTTCCCCTGGTTTCTGGTTCCTTTTTCAAGGGGATGGAAGATTCCGGTGCGGGTCCAAATCTAGGTTCATCTTTAGCACGGGGTTTAGGTTTAATAGCCCTTGGTCCTGAAGATGGAGCTGCTTTTGAAGGTTTTTTATCTTTAACAGGCATTTTTTTCGGTTTTGTTGGCGTCTTGCTTGGGGGTTTGGCTTTTTTAACCTTTTTTGGCCTTGGCATTGCTCCTTTGGAGAAATCTATCTTACTACCGAAGAATATCACTAAAATAAGTCCAAATACAGATGCAATTAACCCCAGAAAGAAAGCTATGGGGTTTGGTGGGACAGTAAAACCAAGATACATTAAATAAAAACCACCGCAAACCAAGAGAAGCCCAAAAACGCTGACAATTAAATTGATCATCCTAATACCTCCTAAACTTATTATGTTAGGGATTATTTATAAGTTATTAGTTTTATCACACACCAATCATTATCAATCTTTCAGTTTGGGTCTTAAAAAAATAAATCACCTAATTTAAATTGGGACTTTCCAATTATTAATATTTTCCGGAAATTCCCATAATATTACCGAGATTTATCATCCCAGTTGGAGGTTACTCTAGGACCGGGCCACACAATTCTGTATGATGTCCACCGCAGTGTCAGTTCCATTGTACCGGGAGAAAATATCCCTGGTTTTGCGAGCACTATTTTTTAAATCCTGATTCTCCAGGAGATAATTGATATTATCCGTTAGGCTATCAATACTCAATGTTCCCATCTTCTGCACCCGGGCCAACCCGTATTTCCTCATGTTCCGGGCATTCCTCTGTTGTTCGGGGTGATTTTCAATGGGAACCATTAGGCTGGGAATCCCCAGGGAAGCTATTTCCATGGAGGTAGTGTGTCCAGCCAGAGATACCAGGAAGTCAGATAACTTCATCCACTCCATTATATCCCCCAGGAATCTTTTGAATATTATGCCGGGTGAGGATTGGATATTCAGGTTAATGGTGGGCCCGGTTACCAGTATCATCTGGTCACAGTCCAGTTGGGGTGCTGCCCGGTATAACAGGTTTAACAGTTTGTTCCCAAATTCGGATCCCCCCACCGTGGCCATTACTATTTTATCATTCTTTTTAAACCCAAATCTCTGGCGGAGGTCCTCTTTACTCCCCATGGTTTGGGGATTCATTTTAAGGATGGGGCCGGTGAAGTGCACCCGGTCACGTATTGCGGAGGGAATTTCATAGGAATTTACCACATCCGGGACGATTATGGAAGTACACAGGCGGGATACATCCTTTATGAAACGTTGCAGTCCATTTTCCAGGTACTCCAGGGTGCGGTCTTTATGGGGATCTTCCTTGAGTTCTGGTGCCAGGTCATTGCTCACCATAACACAGGGAATGCCCAACACCTTGCAGGTAATGGGAACTGAATAATGAGAATCAGAGACCACCACATCCGGGTTGAAATCCTTGATTATACGGGATTCATGATAAATACTCTTTAAGAAAACGTAAGGTACATCTATGGACTTACGGGCAGTGTGTTTGAAGTCCAGTTCACCTGAACTCCCGTAGAACTTAATGGGAGGAAGTTCCATGACTTGGTAGTCACTGTACTCACTGAGCATCTGGTAACCTGAACCATAACTGGCGAAGAGAACTTCATCACCCATTTTTTCCAATTTCTGGGCTAAAGCCACTGAACGGGAAGTGTGTCCCATTCCAATGCCACACGGTATTAGGAGTACTCTCATTTTAATATCCTTGAAAAGTTTTTCACGGGGATTTTATAAAAAATTCAAACCTTAAGAAATAGTTAATTAATGGTCTTTTTAATATTTGCCTATTTCTATTAGGAATTTTTTCCTAGTGAATTGTTGACTGGAAAATAAATCATCACCAGAATAAAATTATCAGAAGGAGGATACATTGCAAGGAGTGATATTAATGAATCCACTGGTTGTGAATTCACGGGTAGAAAAAAAGAGTTTAATCTATTTTAATGGGTTAATTAATCCTGGGATTGTATAAAGGAAACAATGTTCTTAAAAAGTTCCAGGGAGTCTTTATTGTTGCTTAAACTCCAGGCTAATTTATTCCTAAGGGATCTTTTTGGTTCTTCACCCAGGGAGTTCATGTAGAAGATGGTGTGGTTGAATAGAGTGTCGGCACCGATCCTCAACTTAGTATCTCCCTCCTTTTGAACCTCATCGATTTTCCGGCGGAAAATTCTTTTAAGGCTTTTGGAAGCCCGGTAAACCTCTTCATGGTCATTGCTTTCCATCTGTTTGAGGATGGTTTCAATTTCCACGAAATCCGTGCGTGACACACCAAAAACGATACCTTCCGGCCTTATGGACTGTATCCTCTTCACTCCATTGTATATGGTGAAATCATAATCAGCGATGTAGATCTGCCCTTCGCGCAGGAGGGCCATTAATGATTCATTGAAGGTTTTGTCCGATGTTCCTATCCCATTTTTTGATCTAATAGTCTCTAAGATCTGCTTTTTGGATAGTTCATCCCCTTCTAATATGTCCAGGATTAAATTTCTCAGATTGTAATTTTTGGGCATGTTCACAAACCCTCTTTTTTATTGTGTGATAATATGCACAAAGAACTATATAAAAGATAATTATATGTGAATATTTAATATCATCATCAATCTATATAGTAATATAGATCGAAGATGAATATTGTTCCCTGCGAACAAAGAAAATATTTATATACAACTATCAACAGAGAAGAAGTATATAAATATGAAAACCCTTATTGGAGGTAAAAATATGAGCTTTTTAAAAGACGAAGGTGGACAAGGAGCAGCTGAATATATCTTACTGTTTGGTGGAGTTATCGTTATTGCAATCGCTGCATTACTGATCTACAGGGCATACTTCACTTCTAACTCCGGACTACAAGCATCTTCTGATGTTAACACCGTAAGAAACAGTATGAACCAGTAAAAATAGATTTTTTCTATTTTTTCTTTTCTTATTTTTTATAATATTCTGATGATTTTTTCTCTAAAATTACAATTTTATTTATAAATAAATATGTTGTCAATCCTACCCACTATTAACAGAAAAAGCTTTAGTAAGCGTTTATTACCTAATTAAAGTACATCTAATGTTTAAGGCCCACTGATTTTTAGAATAACTTGCAGTAAAAGATACAAGTGTAATGTTATATAATATAAGTAATATAATACATTACTAATTAGTTATAAATGATAGAAAATATTAGATTAAACATCTAAGTTAAGTGTGAGATCATGGACCCTAAAATTCTCGATAACGGAGGACAGATAAGCGCTGAAATGATCCTCCTCATAGGTGCTATACTGATAATAGTAATTCTTGCCGGAGGATACATTCTGGATATCTCCGGATCCATTGCCGGAAACATTACCAGTGTGGTTGACACTGCAAGAGACAACACCATAAACCGAATGTAAGATCCTCTTGCCCTAATACTACTTTTTAATCATATAATTATGTAATAATCTTCATTTAGTTAGACTGCCTGCCAAACTGTACTACTGTTATTTTTATATAGTGACCTGAAGGTGGGGGTATTCACACTCTCCAGCACCAGCTGGGTAAAAGTGGAATTTTCAAATCGCTTATCCATTGTCACCACTTCGGATTCATCAAATAATATTACCACACAGAGATTACTGTTGGGGTTAATGTAAGTCTTATTTACCACAGTACCATCAGATTGGATGAAGCAGTATGGTAACTCACCCTTATAAGTCACAGTTTTGTGGGTGGTATCAAATTGGAACCTGGTGTCACTGAACACGATGTTCCCCTCTTCATGATGGATATCGGCAAAAACATAGGTGAAATTTTCACCACCATTTTTATCAAAGTCCCAGCTACCAAAATTGAATACCCAGAAACCTTTGTTCACCATTTGGGTATAAGTCCATACCACATAAGGTCGGGGACTATTAGGATGAGTGTAGGAAATAATTGTTTCTGCCTGGGACAAACTAAGGTTATACTGGTTAACCAGTAAATCCAGGGCAACAGATTTATCGACACCCAGAATATTATTTAAGATTTCTGCAGTCCGGGTTGTATTATGAGTGTATTCATCAAGGGTTAAATAGCCCAAATCTCCACTGGTGGCTATCATTCTGAAGATACCTGCGGATAAATTTCCATCACTGGTGTAAAATGCCCGGTCAATCCAGTATTCCCTGGCAGTAGTAGGGGATTTAACTCCGTAGGCATAGGCACTATCCAGGTTGCGGTATTGAACTGTTTCAATGTAAGCCATTCTACCATCCAGGGCCACCGATCGATTGGCAATGGAGGTTATGATGTGTCCTGCGGGCCAGTTGGAAAATACCACAGTATCGTTAGAGGTATTGTGATTAATCCACTCCAGAGAATCCCACAGATTATCATCAGCTCCAGGGGGCATTTCCAGTGAGTCCATTACATTTGCCACCGCAGGGAATAACACCAGTAATATTACTAGCAAAGTAAAAAAGGAAGTTAAGTATTTTTTATCCCTGAACAGAGCAAGAACTCTATTAGAAGACTGATTTTGCCTGAGTAAACCCAGGTAATTCACACATAGGCCTACCATAATCCCGGTGCTAATGGTTAAGGGAGGTATCATGATCATGATAAACCTGGAACCTTTTATAAGGGCTAAAAATCCAGTTAATGCCCATAAAACCAGGAAAAGATAGATAAACCAGTCCATGTAGTTCAAATACTTTTTCTTGAGGTCTTCACTTAACAAAACCCTTAACACCCATACCAATCCAAAAATTCCACCGAATAATGCAATCCCCACACCGGAAACAACTCCGTCAAAGGTGGGATGGGATAATTCACTTACAGAAAGGTAGATGTCGGGCCAGGGGGACCACGGACTCTGGACTCCAGTTAATTTCAAAAATTCCAATGGCCCGTACATGAGTTTAAGGAGACTTAAAACCCCGGTAAATAATGTTAACAGGAGAAGGGTAACTGCTATAAATGTTAAAAATGTTGTTATGAATTGTTTCAGAGGTTTTTTCTGGAGATAACACCCTAAAATCCATAAAATGCTGAAAACAACCATTAAATAAAAATAATATTGCCAGCCATTCCAGGCAGTGGAAAAAAGGAACATGGAAAATCCGGCTAATGCCGAGAGAATTATGCTATTTCGAGGATTTTTATTGATGGAAGATTCCCAGAAGAGCCATACCACCAGTAGGGGGAATAAAATAATGAAAATATCTGTATCAAACCAGCCAGCCACGGTACGAAGGAAATAAAAAGGTGCTAAAACTGTTAAAACGCCGGCAACAAAGGCACCAGATTCATTGGTTAATCTGCGTGTGAAAAGATAGGCTACCACCCCTGCCAGTGGAGCCACAAATGCAGATATCCAGAAACAAACCACCAGCAAGGGGACACTGCTGAATAAATTAAGGAACTTGTAAACTAGGGCCGTGAGGTAAACAATCAAGGGAGGGTAGTCCAGGGGAACACCCGGAGAATAGGAATGAGTATCCCACTCGCGGCCATCAATTATAATATCACCTAAATATCCGTGATCCAGGTAGTTAATTGTTAAACGGTAATTGTAATATGAATCAAGTTCATACATGTAGGGTAAGTTGTTTTCATCCAGTGAAAATGATTTTTCATCAAAAGGAGTGCCGGTTACATAGGCAGATCCAATTCTAAAGAAAAATCCAATGGCGAATATCACCAAAATTGCGGTGATTAGTTTAATATATTTTTTTTCCATTTTTAACAACTTTTACCTTTTTGTAGTTGGGAATATATTCTTAAGTTATTTATTTTATTACCAGTTATCTCTTGGTAATGGTTAAAGGTTAACTCATCTCCCCCTCCCCAAACAAAGTAGTAATCAATGTTATTTAACTCTAGTTCCTGTTCTAAACTGGTTTGATTACTGTTTTTAGTAACTCCAAAATATCTAGATCCTAAATAATAGGATAAACTCATGGTATCTGCCCACTGGTCATTGGAAGCTATGTTTCCCTGTAAGTTATACTCATTTTTTAAGGTAACACCTACAGATAGAAGTTGGTCTCCGCTACCCACAAACGCACCTATCTCCATAATAGGCGTTATCATAAAGGAGACCATTACCAAGATCAGGAAAATATTTCTTATACTCAAATTTAAACTACCACGTTCATATAAATAATTCACCAAGTAGAATCCATTTATCAGTAGTAAAAATGAAATTGGCCATAAATAACGAGGTTCTACAAATATAAGAACATATCCCCCCATATAAATTAACATGGTCATCAAGATTTTAACCAGGTCAAATTTAACCCTTCTTGATTCACTTTTTACCATGAAATATATGCTTAAAATTATTATTACCATTGCTAAAGGAGAAAATCTTTCCAGGAAGGCAATTGTGCGAAGTACATTATTTTTAACGATCTCCATCTGTAAAACAAAATATTCACTTGACTCCAATGGATTCCATTCTTCTAATTGAATCTCAGCAGGATCTTCCCATATGCTAACGGCATCTTTATTGGACGGTTCAATGAGTCCTGAACTGTAGATGGGATGTTCAGGATAGGTCGGGCCAACCAGTGCATGATTATAATCCTTAGCCGTACCAATGGTCACTTCCCCCTGTTTTAAACTGATCATCCCCATCCACAAACCACTGATTATGAAAAAAATTACCAGCCCTAAAAAAAGGTTTTTTAAAATCTTTTTTCTCTTTTTTCCTTCAAAATAACATATCAAGTTAGATAAGATAAAATGAACCAAAAAAAATGGGAAAACAAAACTCTTTGCCAGGTATCCCAGTGCCCCTAAAAATCCAGACCAGAATCCATTAGACACGTCATCAGGGTATCTGGAATTGAATATCACTGCAAAATAAAATACCAGGATACAGCTAACCAACAAATCAGGAGTAGAATATCTTATTGCAAAAAATAAAACAAAAGGAATGCTCGATACCAGTATGGCAATTCTCACCATTCCCTCCAACTTGAAGGTTTTAGCCAGTTGGTTTAGACCAATGATAGCTAAAAATCCAATGATCAATGAAAGAGCCCGGGGTATGATTGCTGATTGGAAGGGATCAAAAACCCCTAAAAGGAATGGGGCTATCAACCATGAGTAAAGGGGACTCCAGTAAGCATTTATAGCCTCATTCCAATTTCCAGTGGAGTAATGGTGGGCAATGGAAATATAAGAAATTTCATCACCCATCAAGTTATAGTGAAAAAAGATAAGGAGAATAAATGCCAGACCAGAATATACCGCTAGAACAATACTTAAATCCCGGTGTTCAGATATAAATGCTTTTATATTCATAGCTTACCCTGTTTAATACGTTCCCAGTTTAATTTGGACAATAGTATTGTTATTTAAATCCCTGACGGTCACATAACCATCAGATTTGTAGATGTTAATGTTTTGATGCTGATCTACAAATCCTCTAGTACCCCCATAGGTATTATCGGGATAAAGTCCGTTGGATACGCTTCGACCAGTCATCCAGGCCACCTTTTCTGACAGTTCCCTCTCAGTCCAAACCACTTGATTAGCAGATGTGCTATTTTCAATGTAATCCTTTAAAGGAGCATATTCTCCTTCAAATGGTGTTTCAAGGGCATCCCATCCTTTACCATGCTGGTTTGGTAAATAGCTGAAAAATATCACCACCCCTATCATGGAAATGAAAACCATGAACAGGAGGAATAAAGATGATAAAAGTCGACTGCGGTTACTAGAAAGGTTCTTATATCCCCTTTCAACAGCGAAGCCTGCTAGAATGGCCATGGGGAGGGCTGCAAATTGAAACCCTCTTAAAAAATCTCCGTTAAATCCAAAGAAGCTGAAAAATATCACAATCACAATATACGTGGTGAACAGTTTGAACTGGCGGTAATTGGAATTATAAAGAAGGTAAAGGCCAATAATACCCAGGACAAATACAGCCAAAAAGATTAAAAATGCGTAGGAACCGGGGTGAGGAGGTACCAGTTTAAGGTGAGTTAAGGTGTAGAATATACCCCCCGTAACCAGCCTATCCTTAAAGTAAACCCAGTATCCAGCCCAGAAAAGCCATGAAGGTAGTAAAAGAGCTATTATTTTAAGGTTTGTTTTATCACGATAATTATCAACCAAATATAAAGGTATAAAACAGAACAAAGCAACCATATGCGTCCATAAACCCACCAGTGATGCTATACATGCCTTTTTTTTATCATGAGGAATGTAATAAATAGTTAAAACTGCCAGTATAGGAATGTAAGCAGCAGGGATGGCCGCGGTTAATGTGGATGGTGCAGGCATGGCCAGTGCAAAAAGCCCCGCAAAATATCCTGCAAAGATACCGTATTCGCGATTAGCAAACCACGATGCAACTCCCACGGTTAATAAGACCTGAAATACACATAAAAATGAATGGGCAAAGCGAACACCGGCTAAATACCATAACCCAGCGTAAACTGCATTGAATAATGGTTGATGCCACACTGGCCTACCCATAGGATAGTAGGTGATGTTGTCCCAGAATAATCCCCAGAATGGGTTTTGAAGTATTTCCTGTGCCCGGGCCAGGTGAAAATCTGTGTCACCACCCACTGGGAAAAGGAAGTAGGGGCGGAGGATCAGGACAATGAACACTGCTATTAGGGGGGTGAATGGTATTAGTAGTTGAATTTTATCCTTAACCTGCAATAAATCACCATAACACTTTTTTCACTATAATTAACCTTTTTATGATTTATGTTATTTAATGATATTTTATATACATGGGAAAGGGAGTAAAATAGATTAAGTACCAGTTCAATAATATATTGATCAGCATACGATCAATGGAGTGAAAATTGAACTAAGGAATTATCCGAGGTACTATGTCGTTATTTAAAAATCCCTGGGGATCTAATGAAAAGACCAATTTCAGAAACCTATTCTTCGGAGTGGATAATGAAAATGATCCAGACCGTCCCAAGGTCCATGAAAACGTCACTCTGGGAGTAAGTTACAAATTCCGATCTAAACCTCCCCAAATAGGTAAAAACGCATTACTGCGTTCTAATACCGTCATCTACAATGACGTGGAGATTGGTAACGATTTCCAGACTGGACACGGAGTACTGGTGAGGGAAAAAACCACCATCGGCGATAAAGTACTCATAGGGACCAACACGGTTATCGAGGGACATTGTGACATAGGTAGCAATATCAGTATTCAATCAAATGTATACATCCCCAAAAATACCATAATTGAGGATTATGTTTTCTTAGGACCCTGTTCCTGCTTCACCAATGATCGTTACCCCCTAAGATCTGATTATAAACTTGAAGGCCCCATCATACGTAAAGGGGCATCAGTTGGGGCTAATTCAACATTCTTATCCGGAATCGAAGTAGGTGAAGGGGCAATGGTGGCTGCTGGAGCCATTGTAACTAGGGATATACCGCCCTACTATCTGGCCATAGGTGCACCAGCCAAGCACAAACCTTTACCCAAACATTTCAAGAAATTAAACCAAATTTAAGTTTTCTTACTTTTTCTTCTGTTTTATATATGGCCCTATGAGTTGAAACTCTTTATTTCCTTGATGGTATCCATTTTTGGTAAAAACTTATATCGCTTTAACTCCCAACACTAACCATGGAAGTTTCTGTGATCATACCCATGTACAATGAGGAAGATAACGTCCTCATCACCCTTAATGAAGTTAAAAAGGTTTTAAAAACTTGTGGGAGCTACCAGATCATAGCGGTGGATGATGGTAGCAGCGACCAAACCCTACCTTTACTGGAGGAATACGCAAGAGAAAATCCAGAACTCTTGGTACTTAAGCATCCGGTGAACATGGGGATGGGAAAAGCACTCCGGACAGGTTTTGAAAAGGCAGAAGGGGATGTGATCGTCACCCTGGATGCAGATTTAAGTTATGAACCACAATACATCACCGAACTCATCAGGGAACTCCACCAACATCACCTGGATATTGTAATTGGATCCCAGTATATGGAAGGAGGGGAAACCGAAGATATTCCATTCATACGCCTCTTTGTAAGTAAGATGGCCAATAAAATTGTGGGATATGCCCTGGACCGAAATATAAGCACAGTAACCGGAATATTACGCGCCTATCGCAAGGAAGTCCTGGATTCCATAGAAATTGAATCCACCGGGACTGAGATCAACCCGGAAATACTTTCCAAAGCCATATCCATCGGATTTGAGGTTAAAGAAATTCCAGTGAAGTTGAAGGGCCGTAAGCTAGGGGAATCCAAGATTCAGTTCCGGTCCACCACTATTTCTCACCTTTTATTCACCTTCTACGAGAAACCAATGATGCTTTTTGGTGTTATCGGATTATTAATGTGCATTATAGGTATTATTAGCGCAGTATACCTTTTCTACCAATATTTGATGGGTACCCTGGACCCTAGCCGGCCGTTAATGCTGTTCATGGTTCTCATGATAATTGCCGGCATACAGATCCTGATATTCGGATTCGTGGCCACCCAGATAAGCCTCCTCAAACGTGAAATCTACATAGTCCAGAAGGAAAATAAGTTGTTGAGGAAGAAATTGAAGTAACTTTTTATGTAGGGGCGGGCCATGAATAGAAATTTTCTTCAAAAAATAATTCCCTTTATCCCTTTACTGGCAGTTTTACTATTGCTACTTATTAAACCATATTATATATTTCCCACCACCGGAGATACAGATTTCCATTTAATCCGCGCCCAAGAACTAATCCAAAGCCCTCTTCAGGGTCTTTTCTGGGATTATCTCCCCTATTCCCCTAACGGAAGAGCATTATGGCACCCCCCTCTCTTCCACAGTGTTCTTGCATTCCTATGGTATTTAGGTGGTTTAAGATTCGCACATTCATTCTTATGTGTTTTCCAGATAATTTTGACGGTTTTTGTCGCTTCTTGGGTTGCAAAAAAAGATTATGGAATCATAGCTGGTTTTTTTGCAGGTATTCTGACTTTAGCAACCAATAGGATCGATATTTTAACTGTTCCCCTACCTGCGACTTATATCCCCATTTTAAGTGTGTTAACCATACACTATTTACCTAAAAGTAAATTTAAAGCTTTTTTAGCGTCTTTATTGGGTGTTTGGACCCATATGATGGGTCTAGTTATATTTATTGCGTTGTTCATGGTTGATGGGATTCGTAACAAAAAGAATTTGAAAATGATTTTATTATTATTACCCTCAATTATATTCTGGATAGCGTACTGGATCATATTCCGTGATAAAACCGGGGCAACGAACCAGATAAACCCCCTTTTATACTTCCCACCAGGAAACAATTTATCCGGTCTTATTATCTTACTGGCATTTGGGTTTTTAGGACTCTACTGGTTGTATAATAAAGATAAGGAAAGGTTTAAACTATATTCTGCCTATATATTACTGGTAATTCTTATTGAATTTATCTTTGAAGATTTTGCTAGGGGTTTTTCCTATGCCTCATTACCTCTGGCTATTTTAGCCGGATTTTCGATGCAAAAAATATATAACCACTGCAAAATCAACTACAAAAGAACCTTTGCAAATCTAATAATCGTACTTTTAGTTTTTGTTTCCATAATCGGCGCTTCCCCCTTTTTCATATCAGTTTATTCCAACGAAGCAAGTTGGGACTATTTAAACATCCCCTTTGAGACGAATTACACTCAACTTAATTCATTCATATATGGGAATACTGATAAAACAGAAGTTATATGGGCAGAAAGTACTATTGCCGATAAAATAATTTGGATGACCGGCAGAAAAATTTCCAATGGAAAATATGGAAAACCAACAGACTTCCAAGAACAACATCAAAAAATCAATATTTATACATGCAACAACACTTTCATTATAAAAGATTATACCAATAACACTTTAAAACAAATTCCAAATACCATTTAGGTGTTTTAATGAACTATCCTCACGTTTCCATTATCATAATAAATTGGAATAGGTGGAAAGACACCACCGAATGTCTAGAGTCCTTATTCCAAATAAATTACCCTAACTTTGATGTTATTTTAGTGGACAATGCCTCAGAAGATGATTCTCTGGAGAAAATCAGGGAGTATTGTTCTGGCCACCAGCCAGTTGAATCCAGTTTTTTTAACTACAACCACCATAACAAACCGATTACAATCTATGAATACTATGAAACCTTTAAAAAGGATGAAAGAACTCTGAAAACTGAAAATTTAACTAACAATTATATTAACCTCATTAAAAATGTTGAAAATAGAGGTTTTCCCGGTGGAAACAACGTGGGGATCAAATTCGCCCTTGAATTCTTTGATCCGGATTATATTTTACTCCTAAACAATGATACCGTGGTTGATGAAAACTTTTTAGGGGAATTAATCAAAAATGGAGATTCCCGTGATGATGTGGGCATCCTGGGCCCTAAGATCTACTTTTATGATGAACCACAGACCATATGGAGTGCGGGATGTAAGATATCCTGGAAACTGAGTCGTGGCATTCAGATTGGAACCAATGAGGTTGATAAGGGACAATACGATGAGATAAAGGAAGTGGAGTATGTTAGTGGCTCTGCTTTTTTGATTAAAACCGAAGCCATAAAGAAAATAGGTTTAATGGACGAGGACTACTTTTTGTACTTTGAAGAGAGTGACTGGACCCTCAGGGCAAACCAAGAAGGATTTAAAAGTTTATACATCCCCACATCCCACATATGGCACAAAGTATCAAGATCAGGTGGGGGAATCTCCAAGCCCATTGGTTTATATTATGTTACAAGAAATCGATGGCTTTTCATGAAAAAATGGGCAAATAAGATTGATTTCTCGATTTTCTTAGTAATTCAAATTATTTGGGCTATTTTATTCCCTTTATTGCTAAGTTTCTACTATCGGGACAAAGAGTTGTTTTATACATATTATGCTGGTTTAAAAGCAGGAATGAGATCTAATCTATGAGTTTACACATATTTTGATTCTCGTATTCATATTTTATCTCATCTAATTATTTATTTATATAAAATGCTTGAAGTTATTGTCCAATGAACAAGATACCCAATTTTACCGAACCACCCCTAACGTTTTAAATTTTTTAGGAAAATAAAACATCGCATTTTAGTAGGTTTTAGTCACTAAGAACCAATTTTAATTGAATTAATTTATTATTAACCATTTTCAATAAACTTTAATAAATGGATAGTTTCCAATATCAATTAGGTTCTATTTTTTAAAAAAATGGGATGAATTGAAATCAGGAATAATTCATGATTATAGTAATTATGAAGAGTTGAAAGGGTATACTAATGTCAGTCCTTAATTTAAAAAAAAGAAAAAAAATAATGATTATACCCGCATGGTATCCCTCAGAAACAAATCCTGTACATGGAATATTTATTAAGGAACAAGCTAAAGCATCCTCATTGTATAACGAGGTTTTAATACTTTATGTGTATCCAAATCCAAATACTGATGTTAACAAACTGTATCAATCATCAGAGAGCATTGAAGATGGTATGAGAACAATACGGGTGAAGTATAGGAGTTCCACAAAATACTTTAAAAAAATCACATCTCAAATAAGCAAGGAAAATTATGAATCAAATAATAATGCCCCTAATACTAGAAATTTCAACATTATAAATAAAATTTGTAATTATTTAGATGTTTTAATATATTACTGGGGTAATTTCAAAGCATTCAGAAAATTATTAAAACAAGGTTGGAAACCCGATATTATAAATGCACACGTTTTCACGGCAGGTGTACCTGCAATAATCTTGGGAAAAATTTATAGAATTCCTGTTTTAATATCAGAGCATTATAGTGGATTTATTAAAAAAGATTTAAGAAATATAGATAAATGCAAGGCCAAATTTTCAATGAATAACGCATCTGCTATTTTACCAGTGAGCAAAGGATTAAAAGTATCCATACAAAATTATAAGATAAAAAATAAGTTCTACATAATTCCTAATACATACGACAAAAAAATATTTTATCCTACAAAAATTAGAATAAAAAAAGAAAAAATAAAAATGCTTTTAGTGGCAAACATCACCCCCATAAAAGGAATAGATTATCTATTAAAATCTATAAACTATTTAAAATTAAAAAGGAACGATTTTCAGCTAGATATAGTTGGAGATGGACCTAGTAAAGAAGAATATGAAACAATGGCAATGGATTTAGGGCTTGGAGAAATAGTGAATTTCCATGGTCAAAAAACCAATGCAGAAGTTGCCATTTACATGCGTAACTGTGATTTCTTTGTTCAACCGAGTCTATTCGAAACTTTTGGAGTAGTATATATTGAAGCAATGGGTTGTGGGAAGCCAATTATTGGGACAAAAACTGTAGGGCCATTAGAAATTATTAATGAAAATGTTGGAATTCTAATTCCTCCTAAAAATGTAAATTCACTTGTTGATGCTTTAAATTTTATGTTAGATAATTATGAAAATTATTCATCTGAGGACATTTCTAAATTTGCTTGTAAAAATTTTAGTTATGAACCCGTTGGAAAACAATTAAATGAGGTATACCTTGAATTTGTAAAAGAGTTGTAGAATATGGCAGTAAAACCTAGAAAAGAATGGAATTCTTACGAGCAATATATCGAATACTTAAGGCATTTATCTGCATATAATTTTACAGAAAGATATGTTTCCAATAAAAAAGTTCTTGAAATTGGTTGTGGCAACGGATATGGAACTTACAATATAGCAGAATATGCTAAAAATATAAAAGCTATTGATATGTCACCTGAAAATATTGCATATTGCAAAGACCAGTACCCCAAAGAAAATATTGACTATATTGTCGCTAATGGTAAAAAACTCCCTTTTAAAGAAAACTCTTTTGATTTAGTAATCTCATTTCAAGTAATAGAACACCTCAATACTCAAGATGTTAACCAATACCTTAAAGAGGTTAAAAGAGTTTTAAATAAAGAAGGTAAATTCATAGTTTCAACACCGAATAAGAAACTGCGTTTATTACCCTTTCAAAAACCTTGGAACCCCGAACATCTGATTGAATATGACAGAAAGGGATTTAAAAAATTACTTTCCAAATATTTTGACAATATACAAGTATGTGGATTGTGTACATCTAATGAAATATTCCAAATTGAATATAACCGTGTGAAACAGTCATTTCTAAATATATACTTAATCAAACCTACAATGAATCTTTTAAATTTTATTTTAGATATTTTTAATCTTAAAAATTCGGTTAAATTTAATAGACCTAACAAAGAGATTGAATCATTAAATATACCAAAAGAAGAATTAAAAAGATTTTCTGAAAAAGATTTCAAAGTCAATTATGAATGCCAAAATGAATTTTTGGATTTTATAGCAATATGTAGAGAATAAAAATGAAATTCGTGAAAGACACTCTTTTAACGTTTTCTACTCAAATAATAACTGTAATTTTGGGTGTAATTACTTCAGTTATTTTGGCAAGAGCCCTCGGGCCAATGAATTTGGGAGTTTATTCACTTATAATATTAACATTCACAATACTTGGAACATTTGGAAATCTTGGAATTGCTATTTCTAATACTTATTATGGGGTAAAGAAAGAATATGAATGGAATGAAATTGCTTCAAATTCTCTCATAGTAGCGTTTATTCTAGGAATAATCTTAATTATAGTTTTCATAGTTTTTTACTATTTACAACCATCATTTCTAAAAAATATTGATTTAAGTGCAATTCTAATTTCTACCATATCCCTTCCATTCATTCTTTTAATACCTTATTTCCAAAATATTTTATTAGGACAAGACAGAATAAATGCTTATAATTCTATAAATATTATTCAAAGTATTTTATATCTTTTATTGATAGTAATTGTTTTGTATTTTAATAGAAATTTATCGGGAGTGGTCATTTCATTAGCTATATCTTATATAATAACTGCAATAATGCCAATATTACTTGTTTACAGATTCACCCCATTTAAATTACAGTTTAATATAGTTCTTTTTAAAAAAAGCGTGAATTTTGGTTTGAAAGGATATTTAGGTAACTTAATACAGTTTTTTAATTACAGAATTGATATGTATTTAATTAGTTTTTTATTGTTAAACAATGCAAGTGTTGGCTATTATTCAATATCTGTTATGTTAGCTGAATCATTGTGGTATTTGCCCAACGCTATTGGTACTTTAGTATTTGCACGAACCCCTGGTTTAACAGATGCAGAAAAAAACAGAACAACACCACAAATCTGCAGAAACACCCTATTTATTACAACCGTACTAGCTATAATTCTATTCATCACCGGAAAATATATAATATTAATTTTATATGGTTCCAAATACCTACCAGCTCTAGAACCATTATGGGTACTTTTACCAGGAATAATTTCACTAAGTATTTGTAAGGTATTAAGTAATGAGATAATTGGACGAGGAAAACCAATGATCAATACTTATGCTGCAATTATTTCACTTGTAATAAATATACCACTAAATATAATTTTCATTCCTCAAATGGGTATTATTGGTTCTGCTTTAGCTTCTAGTATTTCTTATATCATTATTACATTAATAGTATTAACAAGTTTTATTAAACTTTCGAAAAATTCATTGAAGGAAACTTTAATACTAAAAAAAGAAGATGTAGAAATTTATAAAAAATTACTATCAAAAGTCTATAAAATAAATAATAAACTTTGATCTGTCTTTAAATTTTCTTAGAATTTGTCAAAAATTGAGTTGATTAAATTTATAATCAATCTTAATTTAAATATAGGCTAATATTAATTTTTTAAAACTCTGTTTAACACATCAACAAACTTCTTAGTCATTTCTTTATGATTATATTTCTCTATTTCCTCGTAAACTCCATTATAACTAACCATACCCGAACATTTAAATTCAGAGTAAGCTTTTAGTAGTTCTCTTTTAATCTCATTTACATTATTCAAACTAATACCTGTATGAGTTTGTTTAAGAAGGTCATCAACAACACCTCCAACATAACCTATTACTAATATTGGCCTTTTTGCAGCTAAATATTCAAAAATTTTCCCCGGAACTACTCCTTTTTCATCAGGGTTATCCCATAATAAAAGTAATAATAACTGTGATCCCCACTCTTTCTTAATAACTTCATCTCTTGGGATTAAACCCTGAAAATTGACGATTTCTTCTAAACCATAACCTTTTATAAAGTTTTGAATCCAATATCGATCCTCATCTGGCCCAAAGAAGTTTATTTCGAAATCATTAAGATCTATTTTATTCTCTAATTTTAACTGCTTAATTGCTTCAAAAAGAATTCTAGGATCTCTCCTACCACTCCACAACCCTCCCGCATATATTATGCTGAATTTTTTTGTTAAGGGATGTCCTTGGTTAACTATCTCCGGATCAAAACCATTGGGAATTATACGAATACTACTATCCTTATGTATTTTCCTTAATTTTTCGGCTAATGGTTCTGAAACTATGGTTAAATAATCTGCCTGAGATAGCGTATTCTTTTCTAATCTCCTCTCCCTATAAAGTCGTGGGGGAAATAATTTATAAACGTAATAACCATACTGAGTCCACAGATCTCTTAAATCTGCAATCCAGGGAATTCCATAATTTTCATGTATACTCTTAGCTATTAAATGAGGAGTTACAGGTGGGAAAGAGCTGATAACTGCATCAATATCCTCATTTTCAAGTAAATCTTCAACAACAGCTAAAGCCGGTTCATACCAGTATTTTTGTGCGTCAGGGTATAAGAAAAAAGCCATCCATGTGAATTTAATTATCTTAAGAAGGATATTGCTGTTATTTTTTATATTTCTAAGAAGTTTAGGCAATCTTTTAATATAATCATCATCATAAGGTACAGTTATCACTTTAAACTTATTTAATTCAGGTGAAGGTTTATTTGTTAATATAATTGGTTCCCATCCAAACTCAGGCAAATATTTAATTAATCCCCCCAATCTAAGAGTGCTTACAACAGCATCCTGTTTATAATAAATAACTAAAACTTTCATAAAATAGTATAAAATAGCCAGTTTCTTATAATTTTGCTATTTCGATAGAGTCATGAAACTCTGCAATTTATTCATAGGAGTACTCCTTTATAAAAGTCTAAATATTCTTTAGCAATTGTATCCCAGCTAAACTTCATTTTTACCTCATTAATTCCATTTGTGGCTATTTTTTCCATTTGAGGTTTATTTTCCAGGGCCAAATTAATTTTTTCTGCAATCATGGAACTATCTTTCTCAATGAATAATATACCGGTCTCTCCATCACGAATTATATCCGGAATACCGCCCACATTGGATCCCATAACTGGAAGCCCACAAGCCATAGCTTCCAGTAAAACAACACCCAATCCTTCAGTGTTCCCCTGGGAGTCCACAATGGAGGGGAGCACAAAGAGATCAGCAGAATTGTATACCATCAAAAGTTCATCATCAGATATATTCTTCACAATTTCCACTTCATCCCCCAGTTCCAGTTCATAGATGAGTTCCTTTAATTCAGATTCTAGTGGTCCGGATCCAACTATCTTCAACCTAGCATTTGCATGTTCCTCTAAAACCTGAGGCATTGCCCTTATAAGATACTCGAATCCCTTTCTTTCAATCAAATAACCCACTGAAAGAATTTGAAAGATATTCTCATCCTTGTATACTTCCAGGGGCCGGAAAAAGTCAGTGTCCACTCCAAAGGGTATCACCTCAATTTTATCCCCATCCAGACCTGCTTCCAGGCAGAATTTCCTGGTGGCAGTGCTGTTGGTTATAGTCTTTGAGGAGTTATTCACCAGCCAACGGAGGGCAAAGAGCAAATGGTACCGTTTGGAAAGGTGAACTTCTTCACCATGAATGGTGTTAATGTAAGGGATCCCGTAAATCTTTTTCAAAAAAATCCCGCCTAAACCATTAGGAATGGGCCATTGTACATGGATAACATCCATTTTCCTTAGCTTTAGTAATGAATGAACAACGTTGAAGAAAAGGAAAGTTAAAACCTGAATTTTGACTAAAAAGCCCTCTTTAACATTGTCGATCATCCCCGCTCTTCCGGAAAGTTTTTCAAACCTCCGGGGGTAGAAGTAGTGAAATCTTTGCACCAGCACCCCCTGCAAGGTGTATTCTGTTTCACCACCAGTGTAAGGAGCAAGAACATGGACCTCGTGTCCCTTCTTCACTATCTCTCTCATTAATCTATGGACAAATATTCCATGGGGGTCGTCTTCAAAATCAGGGTAGGCAGAGCTGATAATTCCAATTTTCATCAATACTTATTTAACTCCTCATATAATATAAAGTCGCCAACCTTCTTTACCAACCTATAGTTGGTTAAATTCAAGGCCCCCGCCCTGGAAAAGTAGTAATCCGCATGATTATTATCCAACACCTGATTATAATCTTGCATATCCTGTTCTGTGAAATTATAATCCTTGGCACCAGTGTAGATGGTTTGATTGACCGGAATACGGGCATTTTACCCACGTCCATCCGGAGGTGCCAGGCAGTGTAGGGTCAGTAATCAGAGCAGATCACCTTGTTTATAATCAGGGTCATGCTGTTCCAGCCAGAAACATATTACTGCTAAATGCTCATTCATTTCCTTTAAATGGACATTGGTTGCAGATATAACTGACATATAGGCCAGGGCAGAAGTAATGGTTAGATTATAGGGATTGAACTGAATAATATGAGGGGCCAGGTTCATACAATCAAGATGCAATTTAATATGAGGGTGCAAAAATACTTATAAATATTTTTTGCTATTACTCGAGTAAATACAAAAACTAAGATGTAAGAAAAGAAGCAAAATAGAAATCGTCAATAACTACTCTCTTTTGTAGAGCGTTACTGAGCCAAACTGTTTAATAGGTTTGTAATTGGTGAAATTCAGTCCTTTTCTCATTGAAAAGTAATATTCTGCATTATGAGATTCCAATTCATTGTTGTAACCAAGTATATCCTGTTGTGTGAAGTTATAGTCCTTGGCCCCACAGTAGAGCACTTCACCATCCCTGAATATGGGCATTTTACTAATATTCATGTGCAGATACCATCCAGAATAGGGCCAGAAATCAGAGTAGATCACCTTGTTTTTATATTCCGGATCATATTGAACAAACCAATCACTGGCAGTAATAATATCTCCATTCAGGGTTTGCAACTCGATGTTGGCTTCGTGTATCCCTGAAAACGAAGACAAAGTTGAAAATAAAACCAGGATTATTAAGAATGATGCCATGGCCAGCTGAGTGATATTATGACCTTTAAACTTAAACCCAAACTGGGAAACTGCCCAACAGAATCCCCTCATTAAGAAATAGATGGTGGAAGGGGCCATACCCACAAAATATCGGTAATCTTTAATTATATAGATACTGTGGAATAGGAAGAATGTCATTCCCCAGGATAAGAATAGGAAATCAAGATCTAAGTCTTTAGATCCTAAAACCTTTATCCAGTCATAGAATAAATAACACAATATGAAAAATAATGTCTCTGATATGAGGTAATGGATTTTTTGGATGGTTAAAACAAATATAACCAAAACTACCATGAGAGCTATGATTTTTCCTTTATTCTCCATTAATTTGTGAATTTTATCATTATTAACCCCATTTGAATTGGTTTTATTTCGGAATCTGTTAAAAATATACAGGATCATTCCCAACAAAAAGATAAAAAGGACTCCTATTGACTCTGGACCTATTAAATAGGGTAATAACTTGACAAAGTAGAAGAAATCAGTGTTATAGGCAAAGTGCATTCCACCGGCTGCTGATGCTCCGGAGCTGGACCCGAAAAAGTCCAGAAATGGATAAATAGGACTTCCAAAGTTGGCATAGAACATGAAAACTGGAATTAATAGTGCAAAGGAGATTATTATTCCAATTAGAATATCCCTTACGTATTTTAGGCCCTTGATCTTTTCCCAATTAATAACTAGATACAAGAAAATCGGGAAGATTAATAATGCCATTGAAAAGCGGGTTAAAAATGATATCATTGCCAGGGGGAATGATAAATAGAATAATCTTGAGTCTTTCTTAACTGCCAGTACTGTGAATAGCATGGCCCAGATCGCTATACACACACTGGGATTGTCTGTGAATCCCGCTCCCACGTAGGTTAGGATTATGGGTAACGTGGCAAAGATTAAAGAACCTAGAAAACTGGTCAAATCATCAAAACGGAGTTTCAACAATAAGTATAATCCTATAACTCCCAGAACGAATATCACACAGTCAATGGCGGCAATGGGCCACAGGGTCAGACCATCAACACTGTAGTAAATTGCAGTCAGGAAGGACAGGAAAGGGGGGCGTAACAGGTCAAAGTAACCAACTCCCTTACCGGCCATTAGGGCGGCGTTGGCCATGAAATCATAGGTATCCCACACTGGACCGATGGATAGTTGTATCTGGAAACAGTTGTAGGTTATGAAGCTTATAATTAAGTTTAAAGCCAGTAAAAAGATAACAGTTGAGGAATGGCCTTTTATCTTATCAAAGAAATTATCAGAAATTCCAGTCATCATATCATGTTTAATATTCCCTTTATATAACTTTGAGTCCTTTCTATATTTACCAGTAAAATCAGTGCAGCCTGACATTAAATATATTTCTTTAAATATATCCCAAAAAAAACGGTTTCTAAAAAAATAGTTCATTCAAAATACAAATTATCATTCATCCGGGGCACCATGGCCATCAACACACACTGTTCCGTGTTTCCCGTGCGGTCCAGCATTCCCTGGGTGAGGTGGCTCACTGCACCTGTTTTCTGTCCTAACTTATCCACACCCGTAACTTGGTCCATTACATCCCCCACTTCCTTACCACCCAAAACCTGTTCTATGACCATGGGCGGATATTCAAAACCAGCACTCACTCCCAGGGTGATTTTTTCTCCATCGTAGATGGCACACCACTGCAGGTCCAGGTAACCGGTTATACTGTTGGGTACTTCCAGTAGACCTGATTCTATGCCCACGGAAAGGTCGAAATCTGGAGAAAACGCATTTTTTGCCCGGTTGATGGCACCCTGAACTGTGACCTCCAGTCCTATGGGCTGGTCTGGCACACCAGAATCCACGTCCCGGTCCTCTACTTCCACTGCAGGGTAGATCTTCTCCAGGATATTCTGGGTGGCCTTTAACTTCACTGGATTTTTAGAAGCAACCACAATCTTCATTTATTCACCCTTTTTAATCACTGTTCCCCGGGGATCTATTTCTCCCCGGCGTATGCGGGTGGAAGATATGGGTTTACCATCCTCAGCCAGTACCATGCTTATGGTGATTATGTCCAGGGGTTTCATACCTTTCTCCCGGCGTATTTCATTGATCTGGAAGGCGGTGGGTTCGGTTTCCGGACTTACCACTATGGCTTCAACAGTTTCATCATGTACCGTTACTCCGTAGGGGTCGTCCAGTCGGGATATAGTGTAACCGGAACGTCCTTTGAGCAGGGAGTTGAGGTTGGACATGCGCACGTTGCAGGGTTCTATTTCCCCCTTCATTCCCCCGAACTTATCGGAGGTCACTCCTATCAGGACTTCTTTTCCCACCTGGAATGCCTTGTTTATGAGTAAGCGGTGGCCCTGGTGGAATTTATCAAAGGTTCCTCCCACTGCCACCCGGTTATATTGGGTTGAGGTCATGCTTCTTATCCTTAATTATTATGGTGAAATTACTATGAACAGGAAATTTTTTAAAAGATGTAAATGACTCCCCATCAGTTCAGGGACTCAAAATGTAGATATCTTGATTATATGGTAAACATGATAATAAACTATGCTCTTGGAACACAACGTGGTGGTGAAGGATCCCCTCCGAATAGGGCTTCGCTTCGCTTCGTGCTATCCCAACCTTTACCGTAGTGCCATGTCCTCACTGGGTTTCCATATTATCTACGACTTCCTGAACCACCAGGAGGATGTTTACTGTGAGAGAGTGGTCTACCCCTATGGTAAGAGTCTGGAGACTGGTTCCCCCCTGAAGGATTTTGATGTAGTGGGCTTCTCCCTCCAGTACGAACAGGATTATCCTCATGTACTGGAAATGCTACGTAAAGGTGGTTTGAAGGTCCGAAAGGAAGATCGATCACCCCAGGACCCCCTGGTCATTGCCGGTGGTCCCTGTGCCAGTTCCAATCCCCTGCCCATGTCCCAGTTCGTGGACCTGTTCCTGGTGGGTGATGGTGAAGTAATTCTACCACAACTTCTGGAGAAAATAGCCCAGTTGGACAACCCCCGCCAGGATATAGATGCTTTACTGGATGTGGAGGGGGTTTATATCCCGGGTAATAAGGTGAAACTGGTTCAGGTGGAGGATATGCGTGATGCCTGGCGCCCGGTGAAACAGGTTTACCCGGAAACAGATAATCCGGACCTGATCCCGGCCTTTGGAAGGTCATTCCTCCTGGAGGTTTCCCGGGGCTGTGCCCGGGGTTGTCGTTTCTGCATGGCGGGTTGCATGTACCGGCCCCGCAGGGAAGTGGATCTTAAAACTCTTTTAAAGACAGCTGAAGAAGGGAGAAAATCCACTGGCCTGAATAAGATTGCCCTCATTGGTGGTGCTGTTTCTGATTACTCCCGGATCGAGGAACTGTGCCGTGAACTCCTCCAGAGAGAATTCCAGGTAACCACCCCCTCCCTGCGTATTGAATCCATCTCCACAGAACTTCTAGAGAGTTTAAAGGAAAGTGGACTCAGGACCATTACCATTGCACCGGAATCCGCCTGGAGACTCCGTAAACTGGTGAACAAACCCATCACCGATGAGGATATCCAGAGGACCATGGAAACTGCCTTCCAAATGAAGTTGAATGTTAAGCTCTATTTCCTGGTAGGACTCCCCACGGAAACACATGAGGATCTGGAAGACCTGGTGAATCTAGTAGGGGATCTGAAAGCTATGGCACCACACCCTGATTCTCTCCGCATAAGTGTCAACCCATTCATACCAAAGCCCCACACACCCTTCCAGTGGGCAGAGTTCAATCTTAAGGAAACCAAAGGCAAGGTGAAATTCCTTAAAAAACACCTGAAAAACAAACACTTTAAGGTGGAAAGCCCTAACAAATCCCTGGTACAGTACATACTATCCCTGGGGGGTACGGAACTGGCGGATATAATTGAAGAATCTTCCCATGGAAGGGTTTCCCTCTCAAAATGGAAACAACTAACACCCCACATCACTCATACCGAACTCCCCTGGAAAGACATAGATGTGGGGGTCAGTGATGAATTCCTGGAAAAAGAATATAATAAAGCCCTGAAAGGTGATTTAACACCTTGGTGTGAGACTTTTGGCTGTTACCACTGTGGATCCTGTCCTTAACTGACCCATAACCTGATTTTCCGGATTAAAACCGCCAGTCTCCTTAAAAAGTGTACCAGAAATCTGTCCGGTGCCCGTATCCACCGGGCGAAAATTCCCCTTCCCAGTTCAATTTCCCTTTTAACTGATTTTATCTCTTCTCCCGGGGAGTATTTCACATAAATTGGAATTCCCAAGACTATAATCAGAACTCCAGTTAATATTTCGTTGAATTTACATTGGGTCATCATGTAAAGTGATATAACCACGCCCAACACCGGAATCAACCAGGGCAGATTGATACCGCCATCGTACTTCTTTTTGAGAGGGAACACCGCCAAACTGGTTATAAGGTAACAGAATAGAAGGGTGAAAACCGATAATATGATAAGCTGGCTGATACTCCCCAAGATGGAAGCAACCCCGGTAAAAATACCCTGTAATGCCAGGGCAACGTAGGGGGTCCCGTACTCGGGATGCACTCTGGCAAAAAATCCGGGTAAAAGCCCATCTCCTGCCATGGCATAGGGTATGCGGGCAGATGATAATATTCCTGCTTCATCTGAGCCTGAAATTGAAAATAATGCCCCTACTGTCAACAATATCGCACCAAATCCTCCTAAAAGTGCACTCCCCGCCAGAGATAGGGGTGCACTGCTAGTACTGAGCTCCATCCAGGGCACGGCCCCCAGAATAACCAGATTGGTGACCAGGTAGAATATAATGATCACTCCCATCCCCAGGATTATGGCCTTAGGAATGGTCTTTTTAGCATCTTTAATTTCATCAGAGGGCACAGTAACCAGTTCAAAACCCACATAGGCCCAGAATATCAGTACTAGAGCACTTCCCATCCCTCCCCAGCCCAGTGGTACCAGGGGCGTGAAGTTAGATAGAAACAATCCCGGGTTGAACAGGAAGTACACTATCCCAAAGAGGGTGAAAAGGAGGATAGGGGCCAGTTTGAGAATGGTCAAAACATCATTTAACCTACCAGCCTCTTTAACCCCATAATAATTTATCAAGGTCAAAATCAGGATAAAAAGGATTTTTACTATTACCTGCAACCACTGAGGCATGGTTGGATAAAAATATAAAAGATACGAAACGAAAGCCAGGGGAAAAACTGCTATGGCACTCCAGGATGCTATTAACAGCGCCCAACCAGCCATGAAACCGACAAAATCTCCGAATGCTTCCTTAGCATAGGCATAAGGACCACCAACCCGCGGTAAAAGTGAAGAACACTCGGCAAAACACAGAGCAATGGTAATGGCCATTAAACCAGCAAGTAACCAAGCGAATATGGAGGAGGGTCCCAGGTAACCGGCACCGAAGGCAGCGGCAATGTAGATATCAGCCCCCACAATGGTTCCAATTACCAGGTTGACCACATCAAAAAGTCCGAGTTCCCTTTTCAGATAAGCCATAATTTCATTTATATTATCAGATAAATAAAAAAACTACTCAATAAAATAAAAATCGGCAGAGATTTTCAAACGGTAATTAACATGAAACCTGTAAAAAGAGTTCAATCCATTGATCTATCTGGAATCCGTAAAATGTTCGATATGGTGGGGGAAAATTCCATCAACCTGGCACTGGGTGAGCCAGACTTTGACACTCCCCAGTACATCCGTGACGCAGTAAAAGATGCCCTGGATGAGGGTTTCACCCACTACACGGGTAACACCGGAATACCGGAACTCCGGGAAGCCATCACTCATAAGTTACAAAGGGAAAACCACATTGAAACCTCCCCGGAACAGGTCATAGTAACGGTGGGGGCCAGCGGGGCACTTTACTCCAGTATCAACGCTCTGGTGGAAGAGAAGGATGAAGTCATAATCCCGGATCCGGGTTTTGTGGCCTACGATGCCTGTGTGAAACTCAGTGGAGGCCGATCCATACCGGCACCCCTCAAGGATGAAAATGAGTTCCAGATAAAGGCAGAAGATGTGCTGGAACTGGTAACCCCCCACACAAAGGCCATTATAATAAATTCTCCCGGCAACCCCACCGGGGCAGTGATGGAAAAGGAAGATGTGAAGGGACTGGCTGATATTGCCCATGATCATGACCTTATGATTATCTCTGACGAGATCTACGACCAGATCATCTATGAAAAGAAGCATTACAGTCCGGCACGTTACTGTGATAAGGTTATAACCATTAATGGATTTTCCAAGACCTATGCCATGACTGGTTTCCGTATTGGATACCTGGCAGCACCCCCAGAAGTTATGGAAGATATTTTAAAAATACACCAGTACAGTGTTACCTGTGCCACTTCCATCTCACAAAAAGCAGCACTGGCTGCACTGCAGGGACCCCAGGACAGTGTGAAAGAAATGCGTGATGAATTTAAAAGGCGCAGAGATCTGGTGGTTGGCCGGCTGCGCAGTATGGGAATAGACTGCCATCAACCCCACGGAGCCTTTTACGTGTTCCCCTCAGTGGAAAACCCGGAAAAACTGGTGGAAGAGGCCCTGAAGAAGGACGTGGTTCTGGTTCCTGGTTCTTCCTTTGGTAAATACGGGGAGGGGCACTTCCGAATATCTTACGCTGCCTCCTATCAGGACCTGGAAAAATCCATGGACCAACTGGAGTCCTTGCACTGGTAAAGATAATTATAAACAGCCCGATTCTCCCCTCCAATTTTTTCTTATTTAAAATAAAATCAATAATCCTTTTTTTAATTTTACTAAAAGTTAGGCCAGCCTATCACAAATTAGATAAACCTAACAATTTATTTGAGGCAATTAGGCATTCCTAACACGTTAATTTAGGGAAAAAGATATATATGCCTGTTTTCATATTCTATAAACCCAGAGTAATGAAGGAGGTATTAATTTTGGTAAATGAAATGGATCTGGAGAACATCAAGGGCCTGGAAGAAGGGGAAGTATCACAGAAAATAAAAGAGGAAGGATATAATGAACTCCCATCCTCAGAAAAGAGGTCTTTTTTTACCATAGTCCTAGAAGTAATCCGGGAACCCATGTTTCTCCTCCTGATTGGCTGTGGAACCATTTACCTAATCCTAGGAGACCTCCAGGAAGCATTAATGCTTCTGGCATTCGTTTTTGTGATAATGGGCATAACTTTTTACCAGGAAAGGAAAACTGAACGCACCCTGGAAGCACTGCGGGATCTTTCCAGTCCCCGTGCCCTGGTTATACGAGAGGGTAAAGAAAAACGGATACCGGGAAGGGAAGTGGTCACCGGTGACATCATAATGCTCAAAGAGGGTGACCGGGTACCGGCAGATGCCGTGGTCCTGGACTGCAGTAACCTCCTCGTAAACGAGTCCCTGCTCACCGGTGAGTCTGTGCCCGTAAGGAAAGTGCAGTGCGGTGGGGTGATGGATATGCATCCCCCGGGTGGAGACGGATTACCCTCAGTCTACTCCGGAACCCTGGTGGTGCAGGGTCAAGGTGTGGCCCAGGTGGTGTCCACTGGCCTTAACACCGAAATGGGACGCATTGGAAAACGCTTGCAGACCCTGGAGACTGAGGATACCAGTTTGCAGAAGGAAACCCGGACCCTGGTACGTAACATGGCCCTAGTTGGTGTGGCCCTGTGTGCCGCAGTGGTGGTAATCTATGGAATCACCAGAATGGACTGGCTCAACGGATTTTTGGCCGGTATAACCCTGGCCATGGCCATACTCCCCGAAGAATTCCCGGTGGTTCTCACCATCTTCCTGGCCCTGGGTGCCTGGAGAATAAGCAGGAAAAACGTGCTCACCCGACGCTCCCATGCTATCCAGGCCCTGGGATCAACCACCGTACTCTGTGTGGATAAAACCGGTACACTCACCCTTAACCAGATGTCAGTGGATATGATCATGAATGGTGATGATTTTTATCAGGTTACCCGTGGCACAGACCACTTACCCGAGTCCTTCCACGAACTGGTGGAATTCAGCATACTGGCCAGTCAACGGGACCCCTTTGATCCCATGGAGAAATCCCTTAAGGAATTTGGTAACGACACACTACAGGAAACTGAACACCTCCATGAGGACTGGAAACTCATCCGCGAATACCCCCTGTCCCAGGAATTACTGGCCATGTCCCATGTGTGGCAATCCCCAGATGGTGAAGATTACATCATTGCTGCTAAAGGAGCACCGGAAGCTGTAGCTGATCTCTGCCACATGGAATCAGCAGAACTGGAACAGTTATCCCGTAACATATCCCAGATGGCCAGTGAAGGGTTGAGGATAATAGGGGTGGCCCGTGCACGGTTTAAAAAGACAGATCTACCGGGTAAACAGCACGACTTTAACTTCCAGTTCCTGGGACTGGTGGGATTCCTGGACCCAGTTCGTGAGGAAGTGCCCCAGGCAGTAGAGGAGTGTTACCAGGCCGGTATCCGGGTGGTCATGATCACCGGAGACTATCCTGGCACCGCCCGCAACATAGCCCAGAAAATAGGCCTTAAAGACCCGGAAAAGGTTATAACGGGTGATCAATTGAATGATATGGATGATGAAACCCTTAAAGAACAGGTGAAGGATGTTAACATCTTCGCCCGTATGGTGCCGGAGATGAAACTGCGCCTGGTAGAGGCCTTTAAATCCAATGGGGAAACTGTGGCCATGACTGGAGATGGTGTCAATGATGCCCCGGCCCTTAAATCTGCCCAGATCGGTATCAGTATGGGTGGACGTGGGACGGATGTGGCCCGTGAGGCATCATCCCTGGTTCTACTGCAGGATGACTTTTCATCCATTGTATCCAGTGTAAAAATGGGACGCCGTATCTATGACAACCTGAAAAAGGCCACAGCCTACATCTTCGCTGTGCATGTTCCCATTATTGGAATGTCCTTCCTACCCGTACTTTTCCAGTGGCCCCTGGTACTTTTCCCGGTTCAGATCGTGTTCCTGGAGCTGATCATTGACCCTGCCTGTTCAGTAGTCTTTGAAGCGGAAAAAGCAGAAGCAAACGCCATGAAACGTCCTCCACGCAGTCCATCGGAAACCCTTTTCAACCGGCAGAACATTGGTATGAGCATTCTCCAGGGGATCGTGGTTTTAGTTGTTGTTCTGGCCGTTTACCTGATGGGTCTTAACCTGCAGGGGGAGTCCAGTGCCCGGACATTGAGTTACATCACCTTGATCTTCGCCAACCTGGCCCTGATACTAACCAACCGTTCCTGGTCCCGTACCATGATCCAAACTCTCCGCACCCCTAACACTGCCCTGTGGTGGGTTTTAGGAGGTGCAGTGTTGTTTTTAGCAGCAGTTCTGTACTTCCCCCCACTGCAGCAGCTATTCAAATTCTGCCCCCTCAGCCTATGGGAAATTCTGGGCTGCTTCCTGGCCGGTATGTTGAGTGTGATATGGTTTGAGGGATTGAAATGGTTCAAAAACAGGCAAAGGGATAATCTGGAACCATCCGGATAATCCTTAAACACAGATAAAAATTTCCCCATTCTCCTTTTTTATTTTTCAGTGGTATCCACAATTTTTATTTTCTACTCCCTACCAATATAGTACTAGCCCAAAAAAGTTCTCCTCCAATTGGTGTTATTAATGAAACCGGTAGATTCATCCCTTTTAAAAAAGGAAATATGTGAAGAATGCTCCCGCCTGAGAATACCCCTGGTTGGCTTTGCACCGGTGGAAAGATGGGAACATCCCCCGGAAGAACTTCCCCATGACTTCTCCACCTGGATACCCCCAGAATTCTGGCCTCAGTCCATCTACCCGGAAACCCGGACCGTGGTGGTGATTGGGCAATCTGTACCACTGCCCATTCTGGAGACTGCACCCTCCATCTATTATCATGAACTCTACAACACGGTAAACACCATCCTGGATATTAAGGCCTATGAATTATCAACCTTCCTGACTATGAAGGGGCACCCTTCCGTCTTCATCCCCCGGGATGGTTACGGTGATATTGAAGTTCTCCTGGAAAAACCCCTGACTTTTTTCTCCCATAAACACGCCGCCTACCTGGCTGGTCTGGGATCATTTGGATTGAACAACGTCCTTTTAACTCCTGATTGGGGGCCCAGGGTCCGCTTCACCAGCATATTCACCACCCTGGAACTGGAAGGAGATCCCATTCCCGGTGATGACCTGTGCACCCACTGCCTCTCTTGCGCCCGGAACTGTCCAGTAGATGCCCTCGAGATGGAGGAAAAGGCAGATTTCCCACCACCTATGGATAAAGTAAGCTGTGCCACACGCAGCCGTAGACTGCGAAAAGAATACCGGTCCCCCTGCGGTATCTGTATTAAGGTCTGCCCGGTGGGCCAGGACCGGGAAACATTCAAAAGAGGGAAAACATCCATGTACACCACCCGGACTGGTTTTGAGAAGTACCACCAGGCCTGGGAGCATGTGCGCCGCTACGGAAGTAAAAAACATATTCACTACAAATGATACAGCAGCAAAAAGTAAACCTTCCAGAGGATAAAAGAATACCTCCCTAAAGATAAAAGAATAGATGGAAGGACCAAATATTTATTTCAATTTAGAATTAATTTAGAGGATTTTTCATGAATTACAGATTTGCTAATCGTATGAACAAGATACCAAGGTCTTTTATGAGGGAGATCCTGAAGGTTACCGATGACGAGGATATGATTTCCTTTGCCGGGGGATTGCCCAATCCCCAGTCATTCCCAGTTGAAGCCATAAAAGATGCCACTTCTAAGGTTTTAACTCAAGATGGGGACAAAGTTTTACAGTACAGTACCACCGAAGGATACCATCCGCTAAGGGAATACATAGCCGAAAGATATCAGGGCCAAGGACTGGAGGTGGGGCTGGATGATATCCTCATAACCAATGGTTCCCAGCAGTGCCTGGATCTGGTGGGTAAGGTCTTCCTGGACCGTAATGATGGAGTGATCATGGAGCGACCCACCTACCTGGCAGCAATACAGGCCTTTGGATTGTATGAACCAGAATTCCACCCCGTACCACTCTTAGATGATGGGGTGGACCTCCATGCCCTGGAGACCACACTGAAGGAAGAAGATGTTAAAATCTTCTACACTGTCAGCAGCTTCCAGAACCCCACGGGGATCACCTATTCTGCCAGTAAAAGGAAAAAGGTGGCGGAATTAATGGGAAAATACGACACCATACTGGTTGAGGATAATCCCTACGGTGAGATAAGGTTCATGGGGGAAGACATAGCTCCTATTAAATCGTATTCGCCTGATTCAATCCTTTTCGGGACTTTCTCCAAGATCGTCTCTCCAGGAATGAGGATGGGCTGGATTGTGGCCCCTCCAGAGATCATGGAAAAGCTCATCACTGCCAAACAGGCCTCGGATCTCCACTCCAACTACTTCACCCAGAGGGTGGTCTACCAGTATCTGCAGGATAACGATGTGGATCGCCATATACAAAGCATAAGAAAACTTTACAAGTTGCAGAGGGATCAGATGGTTCAGTCCATCAGGAAGTACCTCCCTGAGGGTGTTAAACACACCTCACCGGAGGGCGGGATGTTCCTCTGGGTCACTCTACCCGAGGGTGTGTCAGCCATGGAACTTTTCCAGCTGGCCATTGAAGAAAATGTAGCCTTTGTACCGGGAGAAACATTCTACACTGAAGATCCGGAAATAAATACCATGAGGCTGAATTTTTCCAATTCAAATGTAGAAGAAATTGAGGAAGGAATTAAAAGGTTGGGAAAGGCCATTGAAAAATTACAGGCCAATTAAATAAATACTAGCCGTAGGGATTGTGGGTATTAGGGGATTTTATGCTAGCTCAATCACGAAAATCATCGGAAGTTCCAGTTTAGACCTACTTAGAACAGGAAACACTATAAAGAAAGGAAAATGATTAAGATGTATCAGTCAACTTTCAATATTAAGGCTCAGGCACCTTTTGATTTTGATCTTAGTTGCAGGATTTTTTCCGAGGGGGATAGAAGTATAAAAAAATATGCCAATAATCATTTCTGGCAGGCAGTTACCGTTGATGAGGTTACGCTGCTTCTATATATTGAATCTGCGGGGTCGGTGGATGATCCGGAACTGGCAGTGAGTGTGGAATCCGAGGAGGAACTGTCTCCGGATATTCTTAAATCAATTCCTACCACTGTTCACCGGATTTTTAATCTGGGATTGGACCTGAAACCATTTTATGAACAGGCCAAATCCGATGATATTTTATCCCCCATTACAAACCGACTTTACGGTCTTAAAAATCCTTCCACTCCCACGCTCTTTGAGGCTCTGGTAGATTCCATTCTGGAACAGCAGATATCCTTAATTGCAGCCCACAGTATAGGGAACCGTTTCATAAAACAGTTTGGATCGTCAGTTCATCTTTATGGCCAGGATTATTATTCCTATCCCTCTCCAGAAGATTTAACTCATTTGGATCTAGAAGAACTCCGTAAATGCGGTATGAGTTCTAGAAAGGCAGAGTATATACGTGATCTCTCATTGGAAACAGTCAATGGAGATTTAGATTTAGATTCTATAAGGAGAATGAGTAGTACCACCAAAATGATAGAATCACTAACCTCTATTAGGGGTGTTGGGCTATGGACAGCTGAAATGTCCCTTTTACGTGGTTTAGGAAGATTGGATGCTATTCCTGCAGATGACGTGGGATTGCAACGGATTATAGGCCATTATTATCACAGGAATAAGGTATCCTCACAGGATGCCCGTGATATTGCCAGTTCATGGGGAAAATGGAAGGGATTGGCCAGTTATTATTTAATTGTGGCTGAATTAATGAAGATCAGTTAAAGATATGGAAGGATGATAAAATGGAGTTAAAATATATCTGTCCCCTGATCACCGTGGAGGACATTGAAAAATCCCGAAAATTCTATGAAGAAATCCTGAATCAGGAAGTGGAAATGGATCACGGGGCTAACGTGGCCTTTAAGGGTGGTTTTGCCATCCATGATCGGGAACATTATCAGGGGCTTTTAGGAGAATCTCCAATAGTAAACACCACTACCCCTAAACTGTTTATGGAATTATACTTTGAATCTGAGGATCTGGATGAGATATGCCAAAAATTAGAGTCAGTTAATGTTAAATTCGCCCACAATATCCAGGAACAGCCCTGGGGGCAGAAGGTTATGCGTTTTTATGACCCGGATGGTTACATCATTGAGGTGGGCGAACCCCTGGAATTGGTGGTGCGCAGATTTGCCAGTCAGGGCCTTTCCACCGAAGAGATATCTGAACGTTCTTCGGTGCCCGTGGAATTTGTTAAAATGGTTCTAGATCAAAAATAAAGCCCCCTAATGATAAAAATAACTCCAGAACAAAAATAAAAAACAATATGGGTGAAAATAACCTTAAACCACCAAAGGGGAACTTTTAATTGTTAATAGCCCTTAATCAATGATAATACTCAAAATATGATTCCCGAAAGGAAATAGAGATTAAAAAGAGTGATGAAAACCACCAGAATCGGGATGTTTATATTTACAAGTTGAATTGCCTTTTCCTTTTTAGAGGTACGCCGGAGGAAAAGGTATAAACCTACCAGTGTGGGGAACATTGACAGCAAAGCCAGTAACTGGAAGTTGATCTGGGGGAAGAGACCAGAAAGGGATAGTAACAGGAGGGATAGGGTGCCCATAACTCCAACCAGGCCTATCATCATAAAACCCTTTTTTCTCCCGTTTTTCACTATAAACGTGTTTTTACGGCCTTTTCCATCACCTTCCATGTCCGGTATTTCCACGCTTAGAATAAAGCTAGTCATGAAAATAACAAAGGGTATAGTGAACAGAACTATTTTTAAATCTAAATATCCACAAATAGCCACGTAACCCGCTGCCGGAAGGATAAATCCACTTAACGCCGTTGCCACTTCACCTAAACCCCGGTAAGATAGTTTTAATGGTGGGGCGGAGTAGTACCAGGCCAGTAAATTTCCTAAAAGAGCAATTAAAAAGAATGTCACCGAGGAATAAATAAAAGAAAAAACTACAGCCAGAGATAAGGACAAAAAGATTAAAATTATTCCAAAGTTTTTGGCAAATGGCCGAAGCTCCGGATTTTGAATTAATACACCGCTTCCCCCGGCAAAAAGAGTGGGCTGGTTGTAGTGGTCTACCTCAAAATCCCAGTAATCATTGGTGTAGGAAACAGATAGATGGGCCAATAATAAAACTGCGTATCCCCCTAGGAACCTATCCACAGAAAAGGGTATGGCTAAAATAACTGCCAACAGGGCTCCAGTGCTAAAACAGAGAAAACCAAATAAAAGGAAGGGCAAACGCCCAAGTTTAAGGATTAAACCTATTTTTCTTAACCAAATCGCCCTTACCCCCTATTCCCCAAAAAATATGGTAAACTTAATTATATTTATTAATTGTATCAGAATGTTCTTATTATTTTCTCTATTTAACCACTGAAAATAAAGGACATAAAACCATTGTGAATTAAATAATAACTGTTAACGCTGAAATTCTAAGAATCTGATTTTAATAATGAAAATAAAAAAACTTACATATATGATATAAATGTGAAATGATTAAAGCGCAGGGGACGGGATTTGAACCCGCGAGATCCAAAGGATCATGGGATTAGCAGTCCCACGCCGTACCAGGCTGGGCCACCCCTGCATTGATTTAAGTATTTAAAAAAGTGGGTAATCAAAACATTGTCTAATCTAGTATTTAAAGGTTTAAGCTAAGTATTTAAAGGCAGACTTTCATCCTCAATTTTTAACTAACTTGGAATATCCAGTTAAATACTGGAATATTCAGGCGGAATACCCATTAAACTGTTGTATGAGAACCATCTATAAGTTTAAATGGGCGTGTTCAAGGGTGGACAGCCCTCGTGAATGCTGGTGATCCAGAATTCCAACTCCGCCCCGTTGCTCCACAAGCATCAGCTGTCTAAGGTAGAGCTGCTTCTTTCCAGACCTGACCCGTTCCCTTAGTTAAGACAGTTTATCCTGGCCCTCCAGCCAGAACTCTGCCACCACTAATCCTGCGGGACGAGGTTTCTACGTTGAGATCCTGGGCCAACACCCAGTTAAACTGCCGCCCCTTGAACTTCGACTGCACCGTATAGGGGATGTGCGCTTACAGAGGACCCCTGACCCTCCAGTCTAGCCCAGTTAATGTTGGTGATGATGGTATTTTAACCTTACGATCAAATCATCTGGGTATTTTATAAGGTAACCCCTTTTATATCCCCCGAATTTCTCATCACCTATTTCAACCATCCACATCATAATTATATCATGGACTGGCTCCTCATTATCGGCGTGGTTATAAGCGTTTATATGGCTTTTAATATCGCAGCCAATGATATAGGAAACTCAGTGGGAACTGCCGTAGGCAGTGGATCCCTTACCATGAGGAAAGCCCTTATTCTGGGTGCGGTGTTTGAATTTATAGGTGCCCTTTACCTGGGAAATAACGTGATAAAGACCGTGGGCAGCGGCATAATCAGTGCCGATGTTCTGGGTTCTGCCGGGGCATTTATCATTACTCTGGCCGCAGCACTGTGGATAACCATCACCATCATTAAAAAAATACCAATATCCGGTTCTGACGCCATTATCAGTGCTGTTTTTGGCTACGGCTTGGTGAGCGTGGGGCTAAGTAGTATGAATCTTAATGTACTGGGCCTTGTACTTATCAGCTGGGTTTTGTCACCGTTGATAGGTATGGTGATGGGATTCGGAATTTATTATCTCCTTAAAAATGCATTTATCCGTAAAGTCCGGGATATTGGAGCGCGGGGTCGTCTGGAAAAGGTTTTCTCCTATCTGCAGATTGGTAGTTCTGCCTTTGCTGCACTCAATGTAGGGGCTATAGACATCGCCGTAGCTACTGGAGTACTCTTTTACGCCTTTGGAGGGAGTGCAGGGTTTGACCTTAAACTCATTGGGGCCCTGGGAATTGTCATGGGGATATTGGTGGCCGGGGGCAGGATCACCGATACCGTGGGCCGGAGAATAACTGATTTAATCCCTTCAAGGGGTTTTTCAGCACAGATATCAGCTGCTTCGGTTGTGTTCCTGTTTGCCACCATGGGAATGCCAGTTTCACCCACTCAAACCCTGGTAGGAACAGTTATAGGGGTGGGTCTGGCCCGGGGCACTAAAACTGTAAAACTGGATGTGATCAAAAACATTGCCACCACTTGGATCAGTACTATTCCTGCCTGTATTGCTCTTTCCATCTTCCTGTACCTTTTAGTAAACCTGCTGGTGTGAAAATTAATGATTTCAGGGATGGAAGGTAATCCAGAATTTTTAAAAGGGATTGACCGTTATCTGGGATATTTTAAATTTTTAGTCCCTATGGTTTACCAACCCCGTTGATAAAAAACCCGTTGATAAAAATATATGGTACAAATTCCAAATATTTATTAATAAATTTTTGATGATGCTAGGATTTTGTGATAATTCAGTTAGGAGGAGAGGTCTATGAAAGCAGATACTGTGAAAATTGCTGAGGGTGTGTACTGGATCGGAGTGCTGGACTGGGATATCCGTGACTATCATGGTTACACCCTGAATGGAACAACATACAACGCTTTTTTAGTATTTGGTGAGAATGAAGTTGCCTTGATAGATAACACCTATCCTGGTTCTTCGGCTCAGCTATGGGGTAGAATAGAGGATGCCTTTAATCAGGAAAACAGGGAAGTGAAGGTGGATGTGATTATCCAGAACCATATTGAAAAGGACCACAGTGGGGCCTTAACCGAGATCCATAAACGATTCCCAGAATCTCCCATTTACTGCAGCCAGGTGGCCATAAACGGTCTGAAACAGCATTATCCTGGACTGGAAGGTGCTGATTTTCGTCCAGTTAAAACCGGGGACACCCTGGAAGTGGGTGGTCGGACACTGGCCTTCTTGGATGCCAAGATGCTTCACTGGCCAGATAGTATGTTCACCCTCCTCCTGGATGAAGGTATACTGTTCTCCAATGATGCCTTTGGCCAGCACCTCTGCTTTAGACAGAGATTCGACCATGAAATACCTGAATACGTGTTGATGAATGCTGCCCAGAAATTCTACGCCAACCTGGTGACACCGGCCTCCATGCTGGTGGTACGTAAACTGGAAGAGGTTCAGGAACTGGGGCTGCTGGATAAGATCAAAATGATCGCACCTTCCCACGGCCAGATCTGGACCGACCCGGGTAAAATTCTCACTGCCTACACCAACTGGGCCACTGGCCAGTGTAAAGATAAAGCTACCATTATCTACGATACCATGCATTACTCCACCCGTACAATGGCCCATGCCCTGGCCGAGGGACTGATGAGTGAAGGTGTGGATGTGGCCCTGTACTTCATGCACACCGATGAGCGTAGTGAAATGGTTAACGACATTCTGGACAGTAAAGCCTTGCTTTTAGGGATTCCCACTATTTTCAACGGACCCTACCCCTCAGCGGGGGACCTGCTTTACTACCTGGAGGGGCTGAGTTTCCAGCGCACCGGACTTAAACGACTGGCAGTTACCTTCGGATCCAAAGGATGGAGTGGTAAAGCCGTGGAAAAGGTAGCGGGTACACTGGAAAAATGTGGCTTTGAAATAATGGACAAATACGAGATAAACTACGTGCCCACCAGTGATGAACTGGATAAATGTTACCAGATAGGTCAGGAGCTGGCCCAGAAGATCAAGGGGATGTAAACTTACTCCCTATATTATTTTTTACCTAAAGATTGAATAAAGGACTAACCGTAACATGGCAATACTTGGAGGGGGATTGGGATGAAGTCACTGGAATTTGAAAGTGGAATGGATAATGAGAAGAAAGTCATGGTAACCCTATTCTGGACCAACCGTAAGGCTGCCCGGACGGAAGGGTGCGCTCCTTTCCGAATAAAAAGGATAGAAACTGAAAATGAAACTTACACTCCCCAGGGTGATAAGTTACTTAAGATCAGTAAGGCCATCATGGCCGACATGGTCCAAACACTGGATGAGGGTAAATCAATCCCCATGGAGTTTAATATCGGAGAAGAACAAATAAAGGTAAACCTTAGCTCTGATTCTTTTACAGTTTCTGTTGAGAAGAGTCCGGAGATTGAAGAGGAGATCATTGAAAAACTGGAAACAGAATATGTTAAGAAGTTCCCCAGTTTGTGTGATTCCTTCAAACCAAGGGTTACTCCCCAGAATGAAAGTTAACACTGACTTTAAGGTCTTATCCTTTTCTTTTTTTACCTTTTTTAATTTTTGATAGAATACCCCTGAAAAAATAGTCTCAGATAAAAAGAATAGGTTTAAATGGAAAAGAATAGGTTTAAATGGAAAAGAATAAATTTCCAATTTATACTTCAAGGGAGCTGATGATATCTCCGTCAGAGACAATTCCCACCAGTTCATGGTTATCCAGAACCAGTAACTGGTTAATAATCCCATCATCTGACCCGTATTCATGCATTTTGCGCACTGCGGTGACTAAATTATCTTCAGGAGATACATATATCACCTGTTGAACCATAACTTCTCCCACCGTGGTTCCCAGCTCATATTTGTCCAGTATCAGGTTATGACCGAGATCCGTGGCAGTGACAATTCCCACCAGTTTCTCATCGTCATTTACCACTGGCAGTGAACTTATCTTATGTTTCATCAGCTTTTCAAAGGCAAATACAACGTCTTCTGTAGGGGGAACAGTTACAACTTCATGACTCATTACATCCTTAACCTTCAGTTTCTTTAACATGGTCTTCACTTCCATAGGTTTTGGTAATGTCTTCAATAATCGATTCAATGGTAGTAGTGATGTCAATGTTTTCTATGACTGGAATATGGTACTTGTTGGCCTGACTCTCAAAGTATTTGTGAGTTCTCCTGATTGCACCAAAGTAGTTCATGTATCTTTCCAGTGGTCTTCTAGCCCACTGTTGCCTGCATCTTGAGTAAAATCTGCCTTTATGAACTTCTTCGTCTTCCAGGGTTAGAATAAACATGTGCACATTATCCCGGGAAACCAGGTCTTCTCTGATGAATCCCGGCACTATGTGAACTCCTTCAATTACAATACTAATACCCTCGGTTATGGATCGTTCTATAACTGCTTCCACACCCACGCTAACTGTGTCTACATGGTCCCTGAAACCTATTAACACCTCATCCAGTTCTGGTGGTGGGGGTATGCGCAGGGATCGGTAGGCAGTGTAGCTGGATTCATAGATGGTGGGTAAGAGTTCTTTAGATGCGATTTTTCGCATTACTTCTCGTATCATGTCGGTACTGATCATGTTACGGATTCCCAGTCGGTTGGCCACTTCGAATGCTATGGAGGAAGTTCCCACTCCTGATGAACCCCCGATGAGAATAACCAGGGGGTCCTGACATTTTCTTATCCTTTTCCATAGGCCATACTGGACTGCCACTTCGCTGTCCTCTTCTTTAAGCCTTTGACGGACGACGTTAACCAGATCATCCAGTTTTATTAATTTAACACCCTCTTTTTTGAGCTGGGCTTCAATCTGGGAAGAGAAAGTGTAGGCCTTGTTGGGGTCCATCTCTGCACGGGTTAGGGACCTGGCTAGAACTCCTTTAGAAAAGGGTTCCCGGTATTTTTTGCCACTTACTTCTCCTTCAACCATTATCATAGTTACCTACCTCAAATTATGGGGGATTGTAGAAATATTAAAAAATCAACATATTA
>NZ_CP022706.1:2297500-2365000 GCF_003491305.1 Methanobacterium sp. BAmetb5 | reverse complement strand
CCCCCAAGGGGATGTTTAAAGTCATGTCCGCATTTACGACCTCCATATTTCCTATTTGAAGTTCGTTGATTTCTTTTTTCAGTGTATCCAGACTGGGTTGATAGGCATCCAGGGCATAGACTTTTCCCCTATCCTTCACCACCTTTGATGCTTCTAAGGAGATGAATCCATCCCCACAACCAGCATCAAGGAATGTTTGACTTTCATTCAATCCTGCAGCCCCTAAAACACGTTTAGAGTCCAGAATATCCCGGGTAGATTTACCATGGTGTTTATGGCCGTGCTTTTCTGACATTCCACTATACCCCCTTGGTTTACAAGTTTTCCTTTAATTCATTCTTATCCATGGACAATTATATTTACATTCATTTGCCTGATAAGACTTTTTTTCCTGACAAGACTTATTTTTAGTTTTCAGCCTGTAATCTGTTTTTGGCAAAGAGTCCCACACCAATGACAAACAGGATCACCGTCAGTAGTACCGCCCATCCCACTTGGTAGGCAATGGTTTCCCAGCCCCCACCATAGGTTAGGGTGGATCGCAGTGCACTTAAGACATGGGTCCAGGGCAGGAGGTCGTAAAGCTGGAATGACTGCCCCCAGAAGTTGGCTATCACCACTTGGGGCAAGGGGAAGAAAGCCCCCACCAGGAAACTGGTGGGAACACTGATGAGGGTTCCCAGGTTGGCTGCTTGTCGGTCATTACGGGCGAAAGCCGCTATTATCATCCCCAGAGAAACAGAGGCTATCCCCCCAATTATTCCCACCAAAACAGCCAGTAGAAGGGTGTATATTCCCCCCTGCCAGTGAAATCCAATTAAAACCGCTACTATCAGGAGGATAATCACCTGGGCCGCTGCTACCAGGGACCATGGTATTAATCCTCCGAATAAAAGGTCAAATGAAGTCATTTTTGACAGTTTTAAACGGGAAAGGGTTCCTTTTTCCACTTCTCGAGTTAGACCCGCAGCCACCGTGGTGGTTAACAGCAGTATGGCAAATACGATCATTCCCGGGGCCATGAAGTCAAAGGTGGTGAAAGAACCGGTTCCTGGAATGGATTCCACCTTGGTCTGGAGGTAGGTGTCAGCGGTTACTCCGGAACTACCGGTAATTGTCATCTGTATCTCACTGACCATTTTATCCTGATATTGCTCCAGAACACCGGTTAGTATCCCCTGGGTGGTTCCAAATCCAGTATATCCTGTGTCTCCCCGGATAACTAACGTTGAAGAAACGTTAGTTGATGCTGATGTACTGGTTAAGGACTGTTGCTGTAAAGTGCTGGTGATGAGGGCCACCACAGACTGGGAGAAGTTTTCCGGTATGATCAGTTCGGCATCCACATCCCTCTGCTTGATTTTTCCATCAGCTTCACTTTCGGTGGTGGTGGTGACGTTAAACAAATGCACATCACTATCTTGATACTGGGAATCCTCCAGTATTTTAGTGAGGTTGTTACCGAAATTCACCTGTTCCCCTGTTAGGGGCATGGTTGCTCCTTTATCATGGTTGACCACAGCTAAGTTGTGTGGTTCGTTGCTCTGACCCATCCCGCCAAAGGCAAATCCGAACACCAGCATGAAAAACATTGGAAACAGTAATATCATTGCCAAACCTCGGCGGTCACGGGTTAATTCTTTAAAATCCTTTTTGGCTATACTAATAAACTTCATCTTCTCACTCCCGCAATCCAGTCCCAGTTAAATCTATGAATACATCTTCCAGGGTGTTCTGCCGTACTGAAAGGTCCAGAACATGGACTCCGCTAGTTTCCACGGCATCAATAATTTGGGGGAGTTTACCCACTGCATCCAGGGCACGAACATTCAGGGCGTCCTCTACATTAACCACGGAATGCACTCCATCCATTACCGTCAGGATATCAATTACTTCTTCATTTTTATCCGGGTCCGAGAGTTTCATCTCCACCACGTCCCCTTCTCCTATCTCCTTTTTCAGGTTGGATGGTGTGTCCAGTCGTAGGAGTTTACCATGGTCTATTATGGCTATGCGGTCCGAAAGCCGGTCGGCTTCATCCATGAGGTGAGTGGTCAGGATGACGGTTTTACCTTCTTCATCTCGCAGGTGGCGTATGTAATTCCATAAAACCCTCCGTGATTGGGGGTCCAGGCCCTCGGATGGCTCGTCCAGCACCACGATTTCTGGTTGGTGGACTACGGCCATTGCCAGGTTCAAGCGACGTTTCATGCCTCCGGATAACTGATTTACCACGGTGTTGGCCTTATCCTGCAGGAAAAGATCTTCCAGGAGTTTTTCCACCCTTAACTTCAGTTCATCCCGGGGTACTTCGTACATGTCCCCCATGAGCAGGAGGCTTTCTTTACAGGTTAAAAAGTCCCAGAGGACCAGTTCCTGGGGGCAAATACCGATTGTGCCTTTTTTTACTTCTTCCACGTCCTGGCCATTGATTAAAACCTGGCCACTGGTGGGGCGTAACAGTCCCACCATCATGTTGATTGAAGTGGTTTTCCCTGCCCCGTTGGGTCCCAGGAAGCCAAAAACTTCACCTTTCTTTATTTTTAAATTTAATTTATCCACGGCCTGGAAATCACCGAAATTCCGGGTGATATCACGCGCTTCTATAATTGTATCCGTCACTGAAATTCCTCCCATTCAAAAATCAAATGATAATAGGTTATATGGAGATATAAAGTAATAGGATTCCTTTTGATGAAAGTTTTCCCATAAATCCAGATTATAAATTTATTTCCCATGAAGAACAGATCAATGAGTAGTAGTTGGATGTTGGGAGTATTAGTTGAACCGATAGCAAAGTCCAAATGGTGATGAGATGATTGACCGAATCGAAGTGACTATGATCAATGAAAGTGTGCACAACTTTCGCCGTGGAGAATTTGGAGTTGAATCCATTGAAATGGATGAAGACCGAGGTTTAATTGAGATTATTTATACAACACAGGACAGTGGACGGAAAATAGTGCTTCTTCCCCTGGAAAATGTGGAAAAATGTGAGTTTATCGAGAAACTGGATAAACACCAAAAGGATGAAGAGGATTAACCGTTAATAAATATTAAATAAAATTTTATCCATGATCATCCTTATTTGAGTTTGTTCTGGTAATATCTGGAGTATATTGCACCCAGCGGATTGTGGGCAAGTACTCGGTCTTTCACAACCAGGGTGGTGACTGGAGCCTGGGAATTCTGTGTAAATAAAATGTCATGGCCCATACACAGTCCCACTATAATGTTAAGTTCCGTTTTTTTCTCATTCAAAATATTAGCCTGTCCAACCGGGTTGCACATGACTTCAAAGCTCTTTTTATCAATCTGCTCCAGATTGAATTCTGATTTATCAATACCACATACCTTGCAGCAGACGGAGTCCACCTTGAAATCTTTCTGTAACAGATCACCGATCTGGCGTGCTTCACCTTCTAAACCCACACAGAATGCCAGTCCCAAGTGTTCATAACCCATTTCCCTCGAAAAAAGGATGAGCTCTTCAATTCGTGTTTTTTCCATATAGTACCGGGCTTCAATTGCAGAAGATGCTTCCAACAACTTAATATCATCATTGGTGTAGAATTTTTTAATTCTTTCTCCATTTTTAAGACAGTCTTTACCATTGAAACAATCCTTATCCTGACAAAAAGCACAGTTCAAAAATAATTCCTCCTTAAATAAACTTAAACTTCATTAATTAGGATAATTAATCCCCATATCCTAAAATAATATCTTACCTCAGATATTACGGGTTTTTAGGGATCTGTAAAATTATGTAGAATCATTAGATTAGAATTTAATAATCATCTTAAATCTTGATATTCAATTTATTCCTGGAAATTCCGGATGATCAACTCCTTTATCTCACCCCGGCTGGCGGTGTTAGAGTTTATGTTACGTTTGGCCGGGACTCGTTCTATTTTATAACCCCGGTACAGTTCATCAAAGAAATTATCAGCCGGGTCATTATTTTTAGGGTCACTGTTACTCAGAATAAGGTAGGCACCCTGGGAATCCATTTCCTGGTAAAATCTGGCTAATTTTTCCTGATCATGGTCACTGAATCTTTCCCGGGAGTAACTGGTGAAGTGGGAAGTGCTGTTTAAGGGCCGGTAGGGTGGGTCCATGTACACTAAAGTATCTTCTTTGATGTATTGCCTGGCCTGGGTGAAATCTGCGCACCGGACCTCTGTTTTTTGAAGGGCCTGGTGAACTGCTTGCAGGTTTACTTCATCACAGATGTTAGGATTCTTGTACCTGCCGAAGGGTACGTTGAACTCACCCTTACTGTTGAGACGAAAGAGTCCGTTGAAACAGGTTTTATTCAGGAATATCAAAGAGGCAGTTCTGGAAATCCACTCATCACCATAATCAGTGTAGTTCATCAAGGGCATATTCCGGTTGAATTCAGCCCGGATACGGTAAAAGTTATCTCTTCGGGCATCTTCACTCTTCTGAAGATGTTCCCCTTCCATACCTTTTAAAAGAGTGATTAGTTTGTGGGGGTCCTGCTGAATAACCAGGTAGGCCATTATTAATTCTGGATTAACATCCAGGAGAATGGAATCCTGGACCTGGTAATGGTTTTTCAGGTAGAAGAACATGGCCCCACCACCAACAAATGGCTCCACATATCGTTCGATAACCCTGCTTTCCTTTATTGATGGAGGTAATCTCTTTTCAAGTTCAAAAAGTAGTTGAGTTTTCCCCCCCGCCCATTTCAAGTAGGGTCGGGCAATATTAAAGTTTTTTTCAGCTATATCATTGGCCATTTCTATGATCCCTAAAATACATTGAATTTATCCTCGGATTATTTTTTAATCCCGGTCTTTTATTTTTTTGATTGGGATTTATTCTGGCAGAATATGTTCTGGTGCTCCTCCCAGGATAACCAGACCTTCTGCCTCCAGAAAGTGCAGATCACCGGGTATTATCATGCAGTGCAGTGGCCCACCAAAATCCTGTTCAACCAAAACACCCACCCGATGGGCACGTACCAGTGGCTCAGGAGAACCCGCCCTGGCTATCACCACTGCCAAAGTGTCAGTGGTTATTATTCCCTCATTTCTTTCATTTTCCACACGTAAAAGGTATTTCAGTCCTTCATTGGCTGTCATGTAATAGTCACGGTGCGCCTGTATATCCAGGAGCACCAGGGTGTGCAGTCCCATTTTCCTATTCTCGGCAATAACCTGATAAGGAGAATGTGGAAAGTAGTTATCCTCCGGTCGGGGTATGGTGGTTACTTTCCCGAACTTGTAAGCCTGCAGGCCAGCAATGCCCGGGGCTGCCGAGAGAATGGATGAAGCATGTATCACCCTGGTTGGGATGCCCTTTTTTCGGGCTTCCATCAGGATATCAGCATGAGTGGTGGCCATTAAGGGGTCACCTGCAGTCAAAAAGACTACATCTTTAATTTCTGCCTGTTTAAGGGGCAAATTTTCTTCTTCCACTTCTTCACGACGCAGAATGTTAATGGTCACCCCGGCCAGGCTTTCCAGGGATTTGAGATCACCACCGAATAATCGGGCAGTATAGAATTCAGCATAAACAACATCAGCAGATTTTATAGCTTCCAGACCATTTATAGATATGTCTTTTTCATCGTAAAGTCCCAGTCCAACCAGGTAGAGCATTTTTTTCACCTTCAACATCTAATTATAGGATGAAAGGTTTATAAAATTTTATTTCAAAAGTTAACATAACTGGTTAAACTAGTTGTCCTAACAACTAATAAATTAGGATAATTATTTAGTAATTAGATAATATTCGAGGAATTCCATGATTGGTTTAAAGGTCCCCAAAAAAGAAGCCAACCGCATCCGCCTTATTCTACTGGAGAAATCATTTCTGGATCACCACTGGAAGATCAGACGTTTTGAAGAAAACGTTTATCTACCCTTAACTCAAAAACCAGACCCTGATTTTTTGAAAGAACTGGGACTTAAACTGGAAAATATCGTTGAGACTGATTTTGAAGAACTTAAAAAAAGGCCCCGTAACATTGAAGACTACCTCCAGGGTAGAATACCCTCTGAAAAAATGGAGGAATTTAAAAAATCCTTTGATATAATGGGGGATGTGGTGATCCTGGAGATTCCCCCTGAATTAGAAGAAGAAAAGTATCTTATTGGAGATGCAGCTCTAAAGTTCACCAAGAGAAGGTCAGTTTACCGTAAGAAGAGTGCTATTAAAGGTGTTGTCCGCACCCGGGAACTGGAACACTTGGCTGGTGAAGATGTCTCCGAAACCATCCACCGGGAACACGATTCTAGAATAATGCTGGACGTGAAAAAGGTTTATTTCAGTCCCCGTCTGGCCACGGAAAGGAAGATCGTGGGGGACCAGGTCCAGGATGGAGAGGTGATCATTGATATGTTCACCGGGGTGGGTCCCTTTGCCATCAACATCGCCCGCCGGTCTAAACTCAAGAATGTGAAGATCCACGCCATTGACATCAACCCCCCGGCCATAGATTACCTCCAGGAGAATATTCTCCTAAACAAGGTACAGGGCAAGATCAACCCGTTACTGGGGGATGTGGCCGAAGTTTTAAAGGATTTGGATGTAAAAGCCGACCGGATTATTATGAATCTACCGGGTACTGCCTGTGAGTTTCTCCCGGTGGCAGTGGACCATTTAAAACCGGGCGGAATCCTCCATTATTACCAGTTCAGCCGTGATTTCGACAACCCCATAGAAAAAGTGAAAAATGCAGCTTACCCCCGCCAGATAGAAGTTTTAGGTAAGCGTAAAGTTAAATCCCGGAGTCCGGGAGTGTGGCATGTGGGAATTGATGTTAAAATCAATTAAAAGTAAACCACTTTTTTTTTAATTGACTGATTTCATCTCTAAAAACCAATATCTAAAACCATAATATCTTTAATGGTTAGTTATATCTTTAAAATTAAAAAAAAGAAGAAGAGAATCCCTTGATTAATGTTATAATGGTTCTAAAATTCCATCTTCAGTTATGATACCGGTTATAAGGTCACTGGGAACAACATCAAAGGAGGGATTTCTCACTTCTGTTGTTAAGGGGGCTGCAAAACAACCGGCAAATCCCAATACTTCCACAGGATCGCGTTCTTCGATTTCAATATCATAGATACTGTTTTCATAGTCAAAGGTACTCTTGGGTGCAGCTACATAGAATGGTACGTTGAATCGTTTGGCAGCCAAAGCAACCATAAGTGATCCGATTTTGTTGGCCACTCCCCCCTTAGCCACACGGTCTGCACCTATAACTACCTTGTTTATGGCTCCTTCCTGCATCAGGCGGCCAGCAGCTCCGTCCACAATCAGTTTCACTGGTATGTTTTCCTGCTGCATTTCCCATACACTCAAGCGGGCCCCCTGGAGTACTGGCCGGGTCTCATCACAAACCACGCTGATGTTTTTTCCGTCCTCATTGGCGGCGCGTATAACTCCCAGTGCTGTTCCGTAGTCCACACAGGCCAGGGCTCCGGCATTGCAGTGGGTGAGTATGGTGTCACCGTCATCAATTACCTCTGCACCGTGCCGGCCCATGCTTCGATTGGTGTCCATATCCTCTTCATACATGAGGAGTGCCTCTTTCAGGGGATCATCCGAGGCCATGATCCGATCCACCGCCCAGAATAGATTTACAGCGGTTGGTCTGGCATCTTTCATTTCCTGGGCGGCTTTTTCCATATCTTCATCTGCTAAGTAAGCCAGAACCATGCCAAATGCTGCAGCCACACCAATAGCCGGTGCTCCACGAACCACCATTGTTTTTATGGCAGTTATAACATCCTGATATGATCCGCAGACCAGGTATTCAGTTTCATGAGGTAATATAGTTTGATCAAGCAGGTAAAGGAGGTCATCCTTCCAGTACATGGTTTTCATGTGATTTCACATCCTTTAATAGTGTTAATTATTTAATATTTCCGTAAACACTTTATTTTGAGAAAGAGAAGGTTTTTAAATTGTTTGAAATTAAAAAAAATTGTTTGTGGGGATGTTTTGTCCCCTAATAATGGCTGGCTGGTGTCATGTCCAGGTGTTTGTCCTCTTTTCCCGGTACTCCGTAGGCATCGGCCCGGCACTGGGTACAGGCCCGGAAGACGGGTAGGATTTCCTCAACATTATCCCTTACTGTGGAAAGCTCCTCACAGCCAGGACGCTGGTAATCCTTCATTTTGTAGAGGGGGATAAGGGGTATAACGTTCATCAGACTGGCACCACGTTTTTTAACTTCCCGGGCTATGTCTGGGATGTGTTCATCATTTAACCCCGGTATGAGTACACTGTTGACCTTGACCACCACTCCCAGTTTGGAGACTTTTTCAATTCCTTCCAGCTGTTTCTCAGATATGATCTTGAAGGCTTCTTCTCCTTCATAGACTTTACCATCATAAACTGCTCTGGAGTAGATTTTCTTACCGATTTCCGGGTCAATGGCATTGACAGTTACGGTAATGGTGCTTACGTTGACAGCGGCCACTTCTTCTGCCAGATCAGCCAGGAGTAATCCATTGGTACTCATGCACTTTATAAGGTCCGGAAACTTTTTATCGATTATGCGGAAGAATTCCAATGTTTCAGGGTTGGCCAGGGCATCTCCTGGTCCAGCCACTCCCACCACACTGATGGGCATCTCCTTGATGACCTTGGCCACGTGGGTGACTGCTTCTTCCACCGTCATCACCCGGGAGGATACTCCAGGGCGTTGCTCACATTTGTTTAATTCTCGGGTGCAGAAGTTGCACTGTATGTTACAGCGAGGTGCAATGGGCAGGTGAACTCTACCCACCTTGTCGTGCATTTTTTCATTAAAGCAGGGATGTACCTTGGTTATATGGGCAAATTTAGATTCATTCATAAATAATTCCTCCGCTCATAAATCATGAATCTTTAAGATTGAAATATCCGGATAAACATGTTATATTTTATGGGATTTATATTGATCCTTGGTTTACCATTGAGGGAAACAGGTTTTTATTTATCTCCTCAAGTTGAGGGAGTTTATTTATCACTCAAAGTTGGGAATCATTCCATGATTACCTCATGATGGTAAATTTGGACTTTTTACTCTTTAAACTTATTTCCTAACTTTTTAGAGGTCTTAGCTTCTGAACTACTTGATTTTTTCTTTTTTTGAGGAGATTCTGAATCTAACTCATACGATTTTTTATTTTCTTTAATTTTCTGGATTATTTCCCTTGTTTTTTCCAGGTATTCTTCCTTGATGTACTCATCAGAACAGGTGAGTGCTATTATGTTACCTTCAGAGTAGTGTTCCACCACCCGGAAGCCCTCGGGAATGATGCGGAAAAGGGCATCGTAGATCTTCTTTTTGAGGTCCTCTTCCGGGTCATGTACCACCAGACCTTCCAGTTTTATTTGTGGATCATCGATGATCACTTCGAAACGACTGGGCTGATGTATTTTATTTCTTCCTTCCACTTCCCAGAGCTTTTTTAGAAGTTCAGGAAGATAATTTTCGTCTTTTATTCTTATGAAACCTTCATTAGCTTCAGGATCATATTCGTATTCTGCGAAATCTTCCAGAACCACTGGTGGGGCTGCTTTTTCGTATTTTACTGCGATGATGAATACTGGCTCGCGGGGGTCCACATATATCCGGACATCGTTTATGGCACGGCCTATCTGTACTTCCTGGAGTATATGTCTCAGGATCATATCGTAGACTTCGCGCCCGTTTTCATCGTAGCATTCCACATACATGGTATCGCCTGCGATTATTTTTTACCTTTAACGTCTTTTTTGTCCACCATTCCCGACACTAAAAGGGCAGCTCCTACTGCTCCAATGTGCTGGGAATTTTCGGGTACAATGACTTCCATTCCACCCAGGACTGTGCTTACTGCTTCCACCAGCCCTCCGATGAGGCTGGTTCCCCCTACCTGGATAAGGGGTTCTCTCACGTCAATCTCCTGTAACTGCTGTTCGTATACCTGTTCAGCCACGGAGTAACAGGCTGCGGCAGCTACATCTTCCTTGGTACCACCGGCAGCCAAGGAGGTAACCAGGTCCTGAATTCCAAATACAATACAGTAACTGTTCAAGAGTGCTTTCTTGAAGTTTCCGTTAAGAGCTAAGGGCCCTAATTCGCTGATGTCCACACCTAATCTGCGGGCAGTGATTTCCAGAAATCTTCCTGATGCTCCGGCACATATTCCACCCATGGTGAAGTTGTCTGGAATACCATCGTTGACAGTGATGACCTTGTTGTCCATACCGCCTATGTCCAGAACTGTGGCTTCACCGCGCTGGTGTCCGGCCAGGTAAACTGCTCCCTTGGAGTTAACTGAAAGTTCTTCCTGTATCAGGGCAGCGTTCATGTGTTTCCCTATGGTGAGCCTACCGTAACCAGTGACTCCTACCCCATCTACGTCTGATTCCTTGTATCCTGTACCTTCAAAGGCCTGTACCATTCCTTCCTGGGCACTGCCAATTACATCGGTGGTGGGGAGCCAGCCTGTACCTATTATCTTGTTATTTTCCATTAACACTACTTTAGTGGTGGTTGACCCTGAATCTATACCCAATGTGAGGCCTTCCTGTTTTTCCCGGGCCAGTAAACTTTTTCGGGCAACAATGGTGGATAGTGCTTCCATCCGGATGAAAAGCTCATCAGCCTTGGTTCGTTCGGTGAAGGAATAGGTAACCACCGGCAGGTTGGTATTTTGCTGTATGAAACGCCTTACTTCATTTCTAACCAGTGCTCCCTCGGCACAGCGGAAACAGGTGGCTATAAATACTGCATCGGCGTCTGATTTTCCCTCAACCAGGGACATTGCCCGGGCAATCATCAAGCGGATGCTGCTACTGGCAGCATTGAATCCGAACTTATGGTAAGCTTCATCAATGTAGTCCAGATCAGCTTCAGGGATAATTATTTCTGCGCCAAAGGTGGATGCTGCCTTTTCAATTTCTTTCTGGACACCACTGTACTCGGTTCCACATGAAATCTGAGCTATTTTTACCATTGTTATTCCTCCACCGTCTCCTTGGTATCTTTCTCTGGTTCTGCCTTTTCCTTTGATTCAGATTTATCCAGACCATCCAGAAAGGTGTTGATTTTGTTAATTACTTCCACAGTTTCATCTTTGCTTTCAGGATAATGTATTTCCAGTACGGGAATGCCTCTTTTCCGGAGGAAGTACATGGAAAGTTCGTTGGTACGGGCACAGCCTATACATCCAAAACCATAGGGGGCATCCTCCATGATTATGGCTGCTTCTGCCTCGTCAATAATTGGTCCAAAAATGGCCATTCTGCCCCTTACACCCGAGGGAACTTCGATAGCCGCGTATTTAAGGCCCTTAATGGGTTCTTCTTCAGTGATGTTAAAGGGAGGGGAATCTATTTCCGGGTCAGTGACCTTCTTACGAATCTCTTTCTGAATAACCAGAGGCTCATGACCCTTTCTTTCCACCATATCTGCCAGTATCAACGAGTTAGGTGGGAAAACAGCAATTTTCACTGCACATCACCCCTGGGCTCATTTAGTTCTTCTGGTCTTTTTGTAATCTCCATAATATCACTGTAAATTCCCTTAGTTATATCCACCACACCTATGGCTGCTATTACCTGTCCTTCTTCTATAACTGGAACCACCACCACTGGGATACCCTGGTAAGCTCCGGTTTCAGGGATTTCCCGGACCACTTTACCCTCTTTAAGCACTTCTTCCAGGACGGGCCCCGTATATTCACTGTCCACAATTTTACTATCTTCAATACGAACACCAGGATTTTCAAGGGTGCGCATGGTTATAGGAAGACCATTTACCAGTTGGTGAATGGCCAGAGCCATTGATGCTATTTCTTCTCCTGTGGAGGATGTATTGATATTCATTTTTCACACTCCCGGGCAATTTTTTTAAACTCATCCGGAGTAATTTTCTCTGGTTCTTCCAGGGTCACTGCTTCTGGATTTTCCAGGGCATCACAAACATATTCCAGTAATTCATATTCCTTTTCCAGCTGGTGGAATCCTTCCCTGGCAGCTCCGCGTTTAGCCCGGCACCTTCTAGGATCTCCTGGTGGGAATCCCCGGTCCTTAGTAAATATGTTAGATGGGTCGAGCTTTCTTATCTGGTTAACTGCTTCCATCACATCTTCCTTTTCCCCGTGTACCACAGCACCGTAACAGGTGGATTTAATGGTTAGAGGTAATTCTAGCATGTGCAGTTTCCCCACCAGTTCACTCTGGCTTAGCTGGGCTTTGGGGCTCAGTACAATCATTCGGGTGACTTTATCTTTTTCTGGCGACATAAATGGTATCCCCCTCTTTGTATTTCTCCAGATGTTCTATTCCTTCAACCATTCTTCCGATGATGTTGGTTCCCTGGAATGGTTCTCCAGTAGGTCCAAATTCCTTGTTATCTTCAAATCGCACCCCTAACATCCCTACATGGCGACGTGACATGTTGGTGACCCCTATTTCTCCTGCTTCCACCACTTCCTGAGGGTTGTTTTCCGGTATTAATCCCTTGGATTCCTTGGGGAAATCCTTGAACATCAACAGTTTCATACCGGGGAAGGCGAAGTGTACTTGCAGTGATCCCACTGGTGAATCCAGGAGTCCAGTGATTTTCTGGAAGTACCATGTGGATCGCGGTGCATCTGGGTAGAGTTCCACGTGTAATAAGTCTTCTGCAGGGATCCCTAAGGTTTTAACCTCTCCCTGGGCTATGATGTCCATGGTGTAGTGTGGTTCCTGCTTTACCACCACGGCATCATCATCCTGTAGACCTTCCCTGATCTGTTTCACTCCATTTTCTTGTAAGAATTCCTCGGCCTCCTTCTGGGTCATGGAGAGAGTCATTATCCGGGTGGGAGATGTTTGGAAGGTTACTTCATCACCGTAACCAGCTATGTCCAATAATTGCATTCCACTGACCACGGTTCCCAACACATTATGGGAAGGGGTAGAAACTCGGTCTTCACGGTAAATGTACACACGACCCATTCCCTTCCCCTTATTACGGAAGGTTATGGTTCCCCTTTTACGTTGATCAATGTGTTCTGCGTCTTTTTCCAGCCCCTGCAGGGCATAAAATCCCAGGAATGTATTGGATTCATAATCAACCCGTATTTTTCCAGATTCTTGGAGTGCATAGAAGTGTTCTACTGATTGGGGCGATTTGGGGTTGGGCTTAACTTGGACATAGGTGAATATCTGGTTACCCTCCTCCAGGAGTGTTTCCAGGTTGGTTATGGCTGCACTTTTAACTATGTTTTCCCGTTCCAGGACTGGTTTTATCCCTAATATTTCATCATCATCATTAAGTTTGAGTATAGTTCTTTTCCCCCCAACCACCCGGGCGAAAACTCCCCTGTTTTCTTCAGGGGCACCGTAAACTGCTTCATGTTCCCCCATAGAGAGTATTAAATGAGTTGAGTCTGCGGTAAAGCCGGAGAGGCTGAAAAGAACATCCCACCGTTGATAACGGTATTTTTCACGGCTGGGAGTAAGTTGGGTTTGTACTGGTCCAATTGCCACCTCTTGGGAAGTGGTCCAGCGCACACCTTTAGCAAATTCCTTGTAAAACTGTTTCCAGGTTGAAACCAGGCTTTCAGGAGCATCGTCCACTATTTCAATGATGATACTTCCCTTGTTAGTTTTCAAACTGTACTTGTTGACGTGTTTTTCTACTTCTTCCGTCCCCTTTACCAGCCCCAGAACACAACCTGGCAAGTAAGGCGCTCCCACTTTATCAATGGCATCCTGTATTGTTGATCCTTCTGGGAGTTCTATTTTTTCTCCATTGATCTTCACCTGCATTAAATATCCTCCTAGGGATTTTCATCATGTATTCCTGTGATTCTATCGGTGCAAAAGTCGAAAACAACCTCTTTATCACCTTCAGAGGTTAGATATAATTTTTTTTCTGGTATTATATGGCCCACCACTCGGGTGGTTACATTGACCTTTTCCAGGATCTGGGTGATTTGGGAAACATTATTTTCCGGGGCAGTGAGCACAAATCCCGATCCAGGGTAAAGTTTCAGCCAGTCCTCCCAGTTAACAGTGGTGTTACGGGGTATCATTCCCAACTCCACGGTAGCTCCCATATTGGAGGTTTCCAGAAGCATTCCCAGGGTTCCCAGGGTTCCAGGGTTACTTATATCCTTCCCGGCAGTTAAGAGATGTTTCTGGGCCAGTTCATTCATGGCCAGGATCTGGGCCTGAACCAGTTCTGGGCTTTTCATGGTGGTGGTATCCCAGTTCAGGTGAAACTGGGGGTGGATCTCTCCATCCAGATCAATGGCCACCAGGACTTTATCTCCTGGCCGGGCTCCACAACTGGTTATAATGTCGTTGCGGTTCATTATTCCAGTTATAGAGACATCCAAAGAGTTGTATGGTGCGTCGGGATGCACATGTCCTCCCACCATTGGCACTCCGAATTTTTTAACCCCTTCATTGATTCCATCCATGATCTGGGCGCATATCTCTTTATCCTGAGTGGAAATGACGTTGGTCATTCCAATGGGTATCCCCCCCATGGCGGCAATGTCATTGACATTAACCAGTACTGAACAGTACCCGGCCCACCATGGATCCGCTTCCATGAGCTTCCCCCACATCCCATCTGCGGCCAGAAGAACCACCTGGCCATTGTCTATTTCCAGGGCGGATGCATCATCACCAAAGCCCAGAATAGTGCGTCCTGCGATGTTATAGGTGTCTTCCAGAAGCCCAGTCACGTCTTTTATAAGGTTTTTTCGGGTAATGCCCTCAAAATTTTTTATAGAATTAACAAGTGATTTTAAATCCAAGAGTGCACCTCTATTAAGTTAGTTTCTATTATTACCTGCCCGGGAGCATTATGATTATTAAATCTAAACTGTATATAATAACATCAACTAAATATTAAGACCTTATTCTCCAATTGGATAGCATATACTTAACTATACCTTATCTGGTATTGGCTGGTTATATTACTAATAATCTGTAGTAATTTACTTTTAAAATTTTCTATATTTTCTATTTCTATGCTCTCTTGACGGTTGAAAAGTTCTGAAAATATCTTTTCACCCACCAAATCATCCCAACCACTTTCAAATTCGATTATTAAAGAACCCTCAGTTTTAAACCCCTCTTCAACAACTTTATCCAGATCTCCATCGGTTATACCAATTATGGGAACGTTGAAACGGTAAAGTATATCGGCAGCAACCAGTGTGGTATCATCCCCCACGGTAACCACCAGGTCCGCATTTTTTAACTTGTAGATATCCTCGGCAGCATGGCTAAGGTAGGCGATGGTGAAATTGGTGTTTAATTTTTCAGATTTTAATATTCGGGGTTTTACCCGGGATTTACGTAACAAGCCAGTTTTTACAATTGCCTTTTCCAGCTCAACTAGCCCTAATTTTTCCACTCCATGTTTTTTCAACGTTCCACCTATAAGTTGAGTTATAATACCATCTTCAGCCACAATAGCCACTTCAGATGAGGTAGATTTGCCAATAACTATACCATTAACGAATATATTCTCATCAGGGGACACACCGGCAATTTTTCGGCAGATGGTTTGGCTGGTTCCCTGACATGGATCCTGGGAAAATAGAGTGTTCCTGATCTCCTCGGGAGAGACCAATCTTAACCCAATTTCAGTGGCTATCTCTGCTGCCAAAGGGATTAGATCATCCCTCCAGGGCACCACACTGCCATCGGGTTCCCCGGGTCTTTCCATCTGAATAAGGGGAGGATTACCCGTGCTGTTGTTATAAACCTTGTAACCAAAGGCGTGTCCAGTTACACTGGATTTACCGTAGTTAATAAGAAAAATAACATCACTACCTTCTTCACTGAATTTATCCACCGACTGGCTGGGGAACAGTTTATGGCTGATGTCAATCTTATCTTCCAGATTAGCATCAATAACTGCAGTTCGCCCCATGGTACCACCTAATCTGGCTCTGACCGTACCATATCTTTCTAAAAACTTTAAAAACTTCAGGGCATGACCAGAATCAACTATTTCTGGCCCGTGCACCACTAAACCAATGTTCATCTTCATCATTACTTCACCATAGAATCAGGGTATTTATTATAATTACCTACCACCCCGTACTCGTATTAAAATACTACCACCATAGTAATATTATTATTACTTACCAATCCATACCAATGGGCCTACGGGGTTATTTTTTAATTCGCTTGCGATAAACAGGGGATCCGCAGATTTCACAGTCTTCCTCCTGATAATCAGAAGGGTACTGGTGACGGCAACCCCGACAAATTTTGATCCAACCATAAATTCCAGTTATTCCTTCAGTCATTACCCCCTGGTAGGGAATTTTTAGAATTTTCAGGATGTTCTGTATGGAGTAATCATCAGTGACCACCGTAGGATGATAATTCTTCAAAAGTGTGACTGCCAAGGCCACCAAACTAATATCCACCTCGGACAGCCTTAAAATATCTCCGGAGTTATGGATGGCATTTTTTACATGGTTAACAGAGTCATTATCCGGTTCTTTCACCATGATTTTACCCTCATCTAAGGCCGATTGAAGTGTTATCTGTGATTTTAAATCTTTAATTTCCGATAAAACACCATTTATGGTTATATTTTTATGTTTTGAAGATATGAATCCCCCAATGATTCCAGATGCATCCAAAACATACACTTTCTCCTTCACTAATTCACCATCCTCTTTAGTATTACTTTACAGGCCCCCCTATCATATAAATTTATGATCCAACCAATGGATTGATTAGCCAGGAATACAAATTTAAATAAATATGTGGGGTTTTTCTGAATAATAAAAGAATTTAAACCTTTTTTATTCGTTGCCCTCCACCCGTGAGAAATGTTTTTATGTTAGTAAAACAATAGATCAAGTGATCGAGGGAGGGTGACATTAGACTCCTTTCACAATTTTTCGCCTGCGAAAAACCGCCTCCGATTTGGACCTAATTCCCTCCCTTGGATTAATATGGGAATAAACTTATTTTAAAATGTTTTTTAGCAATATTGTCCAATTATATTCCTATAAAATTTTAGAGATTAGTGATTTACTAACACCAAATCCTCCTTAATTAATACTCCAATAATACTTTTTAACGCCATTAATGCAATTTTAATTAATTCTGAGTAATGATTCCTTTGCATTTATTTTTATAGGCATATATTTTATTTAATCCTCACAGTTTAATACTCCATTGTTTAAATCTGTCTATATAAATTCAATACCAGTAACTGTCAATAATATTAAACTGTACTGATTTAGTTTACCCCGGTCTAAGGAAGTGAAACCATGCAAAATAAAACCATGGCCGAACATAAAAAACACAGCCCTTTACAGGTTAAGGTGGGAATAATCACTTTAAGTGACTCAAAATCTGTTTCATCCCACCCTGAAGATGAAAATTTTGTTTCCAGTAAGGAAGATCTATCCGGCAAGCTCATTAAAGAGTCTCTGGCCGATCAACATGAAATAGTAGCTTATCAGATCATACCTGATGATGCCGGTCTCCTTTTAGAAACTATAGAGAAAATTCGGAAGGTAGGTGCCCAGATCATCATCAGCACAGGTGGTACGGGAATTGGAAAAAGAGATATTACTATTGAAACCATTAAGCCCCTGTTTGACAAAGAATTGAATGGTTTTGGAGAAATTTTCCGTTACGAAACATATAAAGAGTTGGGAACCGGTGCCATAATGACCCGAACCACAGCCGGAGTGTGGAAAGAAACCCTCCTGGTAGCCTTACCTGGATCACCAAATGCGGTGCAGCTGGGGATGGAAATAATTAAACCAGAACTGGGACACCTGGTCAAACATATGAAACATTAATTGAGTGAAATTGGTTATAAAAAAGCAATAATAAATGAAAGAAAATAAGGAAAATACGGAAGGAATAAGGAAAAATAAAGGAAGAAACAAAGTGGAAGATTAGATTAATTGTTATCTTACTTCACTAATGGAGACCAATGGTTCTAAAGTTACCCCCTGCTTTTTTAACTCTTCCACTGCCCCTTCTTCTCGATCAACCACTACAAAGGTTCTTTCCACCACTCCTCCATTGTCTTGAACTGCCCTGACTGCTTTTAAAAGAGAATGACCAGTGGTAGTAACATCTTCTACCACAATTACTTTATCCCCTGTTTTCAACTCTCCTTCTATTAATTGAGAGGTTCCATAATCTTTCTGTGCCTTGCGAATCATGAGCATGGGTATACCCGCGTGCAGGGCCACGGCTGTTGCTATGGGAACCGCTCCCAGGGCAGGCCCCGCCACCAGGTCAATATCATCATCACTGATGAGTTGGGAAATGATCTTGGACACCTGGGAAAGGATCTGGGGGTCGGTGATGGCTTTTTTCATATCCACATAATAGTCACTCTCCCTACCGGAAGAAAGAGTGAATTTACCAAATTTAATTACATTGTTATCCTTTAACAGACTTATTAATTGGTTTTTTTCCTGTTTAATCAATTAAATCATTCCTATTCTTGAATCTTGTTCCCCTCTGACATCGCGGGCAAACTCCTCTATCCTGCTGAAAACATTTTTCACAGACCAGGCTCCCACAGAGAGAACAGGTGTACATTTTGCCGGGTCGCCCGCAGATACTGCACAATCCTCTAACTTCCAAAAAACATCACCTTCCTACTGGATGGTCAGTTGAAGCTATTAAAATCTTACTTGAGTCCGGGGCAAAAAATAAAGGGTAAAATTAAGTTAATACCCCAATATACTTAATATAAATACCCTGAATAATAATTAAAAATCGTAGGCTGTTTCGTAGGTGGTTTCTCCTTCCCTGCTTTTGAGAAGTATTTTATCCCCGATTTTACTCACCATATCATAAGGAACAATTGTCTCTCCTTTAGACAGCCCTAAACCTTCAGATATTCCTCCTTTGCTTACTACAAAGGATAAGATTTGATTGGTTTCGAAATTCACTTCCACATCTTTAACTTTTCCAATAACCACAGCTGAACTGTCTAAAACCTCTTTTCCAACAATTTCTTCAACGATCCTCATGGTAATCACCTCGGTTACATAGGAAGGGTAGTTCCTTTTTTACCACCCTCAATTATTTAAGATCAAAGTTTTATTCATATATTTTAAGTTCCAGGTTATACTTATAATTTCACTGTATGATTTAAGGGCGTAAAAAGCCATATATCCTGATAAATAGTGGGTTGCAGGATTAAATTGATCCATATACTTTTTAAATGATATTTATTCCAGCAGAGTATAAATTGGTAAATAATATTAAATTAGGGTCGTTTTCGTATGTTCTTCACCATGTTTAAATGAAAAAACCAACCCTGCATGAATTTTACATTTCAGATTAGGTTAATTTTATAATAAAAAGAAAAATGGGGAATAAAAAAGAAATGGAAAAATAGGGAGATATTCTAAACTCCCTCAAAGCATTTGTCCATGTGTTCCTTACTGAGTTTCCGGGTTAGAAGGCTCACCACCACAGTTACCACCAGGGCAATGGGTAGTGCGATCACTATGGGGTCCACAGTTGGCCAAGGAAGAGCAGTAGTGAGTACTGCCTTTCCAGTGAGTGCCTTAGCTATACCCAGAGCTTCAGCGGATTTTTTGTATTCAAATACCAGCCAGAATAGGCTGATGAGTGTTCCCACCACCAGTCCAGATATGGCACCGGCCTTGGTACAGCCCTTCCAGAAGAGGGCAAATACATACATGGAAAGGAATGCCGCGGCAGTGATGGAGAACCACATGGAAGTTCCCACCGCAATGATGTTAGCCGGTAAGATGAATCCCATTATAACCGCAATAACCATGGCAATGGCAATTCCCATCCGGGCAATCATCACCGATGCCCCACTCTTTCTATTGGTCAGTGTTTCGAAGATGTCCCTGCCCAAGGCAGTTCCCTGAGTATGAACCTGTGCACTGAGGGTGGACATGGCCGCTGATAAAAGGGCAATCATGAATATGTAGGCAAACCATAAGGGCATGGCCGCAGTGATGAACGCCGGTATAATTGAATCAGCATTACCATTTACAACCTGAATAGCCAGTTTTCCAGCGGTTTCAAAGAAATATACATTGGATAAAGCCCCCACAATGAAAGCTGTCCCAGTCATTAGGAGGATAAAAATTCCTCCCACCAAAACTGCCCGGTTAAGTTCCCGGTTGGATTTGACAGTCATAAACCGGACCACCAGTTGTGGCTGTGACAAAACTCCTATGCCCACTCCCAGTATCAGTGTGCTGACTAAGGTCCACCAGAATGGGCTTCCCAGGGCAGGCATGGACGTCCACCCCGTGAATCCTGTGGCAGTAGCCGCTGCCGTGGCCTTGGCTGGCACCACATTTACCAGATTGGTGAGAGCCTGATTGGCATCGGTGACTCCACCCAGCATCCAATAGGTGGCCACCAGAAGTATGAACATCCCCACAAACATTATGGTACCCTGCAGAGCATCAGTGTACATCACACCCCTTATTCCTCCAAAGATAACGTACAGGGCCACAATTACTGCCAGTACAACGAGAGCAATGTTATAATCAATACTGAGTGTTGTTTCTGCAAACCGAGCCATACCAATGAGAACCACCGATGCGTACAATGTCATTCCAAAGAATATGACCAGTCCACTGAAATACTGTATAAATCTACTATCGAAACGTTTAGATAAAAATTCAGGGAAGGTAAGGGCTCCTAAATTGTGCCCCATTTTCCGGGTGCGTTTTCCAAAGAATACAAAAGCAATAAAAATACCTACCAGTATGTTCAAGAATGTGAGCCATAACAGTCCCATTCCATAAACTCCGGCTGTCCCCCCAAAACCGACAATTGCCGCGGTGCTGATGAAGGTAGCCCCATAACTCAAGGCCATTACAAATGGATGGGTTTCCCTTCCCGCCACCAAATAGTCATCGGCAGTTTTGGTTCGCCTCCAGGCCACGTAACCTACGTAACCTGTTAATAATAAGTATATTATAACAACAATACTTAATATCAGCAAATCATTCATTTAATCCACAACCTATATTTTCATTAGACCCCTATTCATCGTATTCATCCCAAAGGCCCAGTTCTTTTTCTTCCATTTCCTTTTCTTTCTCGTGCCATTCCACTTCTTCTTTTACCTGTAATTCTTCATCTTCGCCGCCTTTATTCCAATTCAAAATTCCGTAAACTACACATAAAAGAGTCACCAGAATGCATCCAATATAGGCACCCCATATCCAGGGGTCATTTATCCCCAAAACCAATTTCTCACCTCCTTAACAATGTTAATTCCTATTATTTATCATTATAATTAATGATACTTTTAATATTTTTGGCCATTATCCCCCTAACCAAACACAGAATTCTTCTTAAAATGATTAAACCAGAGTGCATAGTCGCTTTACCCAAAATGATAAACATCCCGTAGGGGGATTCTCCTTGACCAAATCCCCATATTCTCACGATAAATTATATTTTTACATCTTATAGGAGGATATTTCCCTTTTAATCCCCCAATAAAAGATAGTTAAAAAAAAAGATAGTTAAAAAAAAAAACGAAGGATCTAAAAAAATACTTCGACTAATTCAGTTTACCCCACTGTATTTTAAAACTTTAACCGGATTAATTGGAAGTATCTTCCACTGTAGACTGTGGTTCCGGACTCAAATATCTCCAATGACTGGCTACCAGAGCCCATTTTATTTCCCATAACTCCTTGAGTCTGATTAAAACCATCACCCCTACCCCCTTGTTGTTGCATGTTGTTGCTGAAGGTGTTATTATCCGGGGGCATATTACCCTGGCCGCCAGCAAAAGGAGTGGCGTTTCCCCCCGGCACACCGGTACTGTTATTCCCCGGATGGTGATCATTCCGGTTAAGTGTATTGGAGTTTAAAGATCCTCCCGTATTCAATGATAATTGGTCCCAGGAATTTGGTAAAAGGGAAGGCCCGTATGGTAAGAGTAAGCTTAATTCATAATGGCTGCCCATACCGTTTCCAACATTATTGAACGAGTTTGATCTTGTAGTGGGAGGATTATTTGTGGAATTACTGTGATCCACAGTTGAATTTCCTGGATTTAACGTTGAATTAGTGGAAAATGCATTGGTGCCCTGCCCGGCAGATGTCTGATTGTTCATCGAATTTACAGAATAAACTGTGCTGTTTTTGTAATTTCCCTGAACTCCATTAATGTTTTCCACAACCGTAACATTGGCCCCCTCACCTAAAACATACTCAATCCAATATTTGGTCTGCATATCCGAAGCCAGAATGACAGTACTTCCGGTGGTTGTATTAAAATAACTGGCTTTAAGTTCCACCAAGTCATTGTACTGTTCATTAGTTATGGTGGGGCCTAAACTATTAAAGGATTGTGAAGCAGTGTAAAAGCTGGAAAATGCAAATATCAGGGAAATCCCCACCACTAAAAGGAGAATGGGAAGTTTTTTCTCCGGATATCTGGCTAAAAATTCTGTTTCTATGAATTTAAGTCCCAGGGGAACCAGTAATGCAATGGGTAAAAAGGCAATTAACAGGAATCTGGACTGATAATCTGAGGCAGGTATGACCACTAATATTACTAGAGCTGCTGCTAAAGAAAGATAACCCCCTGCTAAAAGGGTGTTGGGATTGATTTTGAGTGCAGAGGTAGATGTACTTGGTATTTTTCCCTTTAACCCCCGATAGAATATGATAATGGAAGCAGCAACTCCCATTAAATAGGGTAAACTGCAGAAAATCAGGCCATTAAACGGGTTGCTAACTCCCCCTGCACTGTTAGTGGTGGTTGAAGAGTTAAAAAATGATAAAACAGTCCCGTATTTAGTGTACATGACAGGATATACAAAAAATAGGGCAACAAAACAGGCCCCTACCAGAACAGCAGATAAGCCTAAAATTTTCAGATCAAAATGGGGTAATTCACGTGTTTTATGGGTCTTCAAGAGGATACTGAAAATTAGTAGTGCAAAAAACAGAGCCACCGCCAGGGCTCCGGTATAAATATGAGTTAAAAGATTTGCGCCCAACAGGAGGACAGTGATAATCCCATATTTCTTCCAATCCTGAATATTTTCAAACCATTTAATGACAAAATAAAGGAATAGGGAAAGAAAAAGAACCCCCACCAGATTCTGCATGAAGTTGGCAATTAGGGAGAAATAATTTACATTCACCGTTATCAGGAAGGCGCTTAAAAGTGCGGGTACCCTGGAACCAATAATTTTTCCATTCTTTTTCTTAGCATAGCATTCTGTGAGGAAAAAAGCAGGGAAAGCAAGTAAAGACCCCATAAAGGCCATACCTATTTTAATTCCCAAAAATGAGTTTCCAGATAAGAGCACGAAGGGTGTGAGTAAATAATATGCCAGTGGCGGGTCGTTACTCATGGGAACCCCCTGTTGCAGTATATTGCGGACCTGAATATCGTAAAAGGCCCCATCAATACCATAGGATAAAGAGTAACGTGTTAGAAGGAACAGGTCAAGGGCAAAGGAGAATACAAAGATGATTATAATAGGATTAGCCAGTACTTCCTTTTGAAAAATTCAGTAAGATTAATTTCTGTAAGAATTTTATTAGAGTTTGCAATATCCATAATATTCACCCTTTTTAAATTTGAGAAATGGTTTTTAATTGAAATAGTATCTTAATGAGTGTTTAGGGCTCCAAATTAAGCGGTGAAGCGTTTAAACCTGCCAAGAATATTTGGAGCCCAAATATAACCAAGAAAATGGTTATTCTGATTGATTAGTGGCCCATAATATCATCTGGACCAGTAGGGGGGTGTCTTGGGGATCGAGTTCTGGGTGGGAACCACTTAAGATCACCCGGCCAGAACCATAATTTTCTCCGGTAATTGCTGAATATCCCTGGTAACCAGTTCCATTATCAGTGTAAGTGGCAAAAGAAATTGCACTGGAACTGGTAGTGTACATAACCGGGCCGTTCTGGTGATGGAGACTTGTTTTGGATGAATCCAGTATGGTGCTCCCGGAAGATGTGGGTGAAACTGAAACCAAACCATCGTAAACCACATTAACCGTGTTTACATGGGAAGCAAGACCCCATCCGGAGTAAAGTCCATCCACACTGTTTGATCCAGCATAAGCACCAGCACATATACCTAAATATCCATTCCCTTCACTTAAGAATTGTTTAATGGCATCTTCATCAATGTTGGTGCTGGAAATGTAAGTTGCCGAGTTTCCTCCCGGGATTATCAGAATATCATATCCCGACAGGGTGTTGGAGTTAATGTTACTGGTGGTATCATAATCAAAGTAAATCCCACTGGAAAGATTTTCCGTGTTACTTTCGTCCAGGCAGGCTTCCACACCCGCAACACTCTCTTCCATGGAACCTTCACCATCGAATATCAAAACTTTAACCACTGAAACTTTATTAGTGGCGTTAACCGCTATTTTTTCCGAATCCCCGGGTAGTCCTACCACCAGGGTGATAGCCGACAACAGTAGGAGGGTTAGTGAAACTGAGACCAGTAGTTTGGTTTTACTTATAAAAATGCCTTTTATTATGATTCCTTTAATTAAATAACCTCCGGCATGATTTATGCCACTTTCTTGGTTACTTATCTAAAATTACCCAATAAAAGTAAATTTTCCCATAATTCGCCATGTTTTACCAGTTCTATACCATTCACACCCAGATCTCACCCAATTCTCGAGAGATGAGTTTAAAAAAAACGGTTTAAATTAAAAAAATCTATTTAGGGATGTGAAAAATCCTAATTAATGGGACAGGATAGAGAATCCTATTTAAGGATGAAATTCTTATTAAGCGAGGATAAATTCAAATAATTTCCAGTTTCAAAAAAAAGATTTATTAAAAATGGTGAAAAATAGATCAAAAGGTTTAACCTACAATGAACGGTTTGGACCTTAAAATCTATTTCCAGCTTATTTTTAAGAGCGCACTGAGGGAGATCAGCTGACATATATTGATCAACATCAGGGAATAACCATCACCCACTCCTCCCGAAGGTCCGGGTGGTGGAGGGGGTGCCAGAAATCCCATGGAAAGCAGATTCTGGATTAACAGGAAAAAACCAAATATCAGGAGTCCAATGGTATATTCTGATTTCCATTTCCGGTAGTTTTTCCAGTAAATAGAAAGTAAAATTACTATTATTGATACGTTTGCCAGGGCAATTGCCACACCAAGATATCTAAATATCATTATCCAATCCATTCCCTATCCCACCTATTCTTTTTCCGATTCCTTCCAGATCTTTTGGAATGAATCATAATTCTTTTCCATGGTAGCAGAAAGCATGTAAACTGTTCCATAATGGCCTTCACCACAGGCCGTCACAATATTATTTTTTGTAAGCACGTTCAGATGATGTTTAACAGTTTTATAATCTAATTTAAGGCATTTAGCAAGTTGATTAGCATTATAAGGTCTGGAATTTAATTCATCAATTATTCTGGCCCGGTTTATCCCCCCACGAGTCCCAGCCACCAGCCACCAGAGTAAACCTTCCATAATATCACATTATTGCTGTTCCCATTGGTGGGGTATTAACCATCTTTACCCTGAATTATAAATATATCTTAATTATTCCCCACAAATTATAATCAACGATTTAGAGTATATCCCTGATTTAATACTATGAGTTTTGAATCAGGTTCCAACTTACTTACTTAATCCGCAGTTATATGTAAATTTCTAATTTCCAGTAACTTCTATATTGGTAGCCTACTTAAGTTTGATGATGTATCTGCACTCATTTATCCCTGTACAGGGATTTCTTTTGAAAATCAGCCAAGAGTAACAGTAGGTTGAATCCCTTTTTGGTAATCATATAATCTCCTCTTTCGTGTCTTTGCACGATCAGATCGTTTTCCAGGAGTTTCTGGAGGTGAAACAATAGATTACCACCGCGATGTCCGGTGAACTCGGAAAGGGCGGAGAAACTACGGGTTTGTGAGGCCATATATTTCATTATCTGCAGTCTTTGCCGGTTGGATAACGGCTCCAATACATTTTTAACAATTTTTTCTTCATCTATAACCGATATTTCAGTCTTTGTTTCATCATTAAAACTGTATATTTGTAATGAGTCCATAATGTTTAGTTGCTTTTCAAAGAGAGAGTTAACTTCCTGGAAACATGTATCGCAGTTATCACCAGAGACTTTTTCCCTTATTTGATTTAGTTCATCCCTTTTTCGAGCTATAGTCTCCTCTGAAAAATGCCCCTGCCGGATGTTCTTGGAGTTTTCCTCCAAATAAGCAGTGAATACTGATTTGCAGGTGTCCCTCATAGGGCAGGGATTCACCATCCCCTTTTCCAGACCATTTTCAATATCATCCGATAAGTAGACTGTGATTGAGTCTATAAAATCTTTTCTTAAATTGGCCATCATCAAATCCAGATATTCTTGATTGGTTCTTTCCATCAAACGTTTTATATCACGATGTATGGCCTCTAACTTGGCAGGAGTATCGTAGTTTGTTGAATCTTTCAGGTTATTCACACGTTCCATGGGTTTATATTATGTAGGGTATCCAGATAAAAGTTTCTCTTTTAACCTTTAGGGTCAGATTTGTGTAGAAGAAGCGGTTACTTCCATCCACACCCCCTAATCCCCCATATTATGTCCGGTTGCAAGGAACTCATTGTATTAACCTTGAAGATCATAATATCACTCATGACGGAAATTTCCAACCAGGAGACAGCTGTACTGGGTCTTCTCTACGAGCATCATCATTACGCCCACCGGATCAGGGAAATAATAGAAAAAAGGGGAATGGATAACTGGGCAGATGTGGATTATTCCGCCCTACTCCCCATCCTGAAAAGCCTGGAAAAGGAGGGATTGATCCGATACCAGTACCGAAATGAAGGGGAAAAAGGACCTGAAAAGGTTTACCACATAACCGAGAAGGGCAAATCCATATTTAAAAGGCAAATTAAATCTATTTTATCTGAAAAAGGAAGTATAATTTATTCTTTTGATCTGGGATTGGCAAACATGACTTCTCTAAACCAGGAAGAAATTATTCAAAGTATAAAGCTTTATTTAAAGTCTATTGAAGAACGAATTCATGCTTTAAGCTATTCCGTTAAGATACAGGAAGAAAACAACGTGCCCTACAACTTCATAGCTATCTACAGTAGAAACTTAAGTATTTTGAAGGCTGAAAAAGATTGGGTAATTAAATTCATGGATAAAATCCAGGCCCAGGAGAAATAATCCCTGATTTTGGTCAGGAGTCTAGTCAAAACATAATAAGTATTAACCTAAAGGAATAATTAATTACACAGACTTTATAACAAAATTTTAAATGGACCTATGCAGCTCAAATGGGCAAAAATAGCCTAGTAAAAACCTAATTCAACGCATCTAGTAAAATATTAGCTCCCTTTAGCCAAAAAACAACCAATACTGTGAACCTATTCTTTGCCCATGTAGTTGAAATCCTAAAAATGAAAATGGGAGAGAAAGGCATGAATAATTTGGAGAAAACTGGAAGTTATACTAAGGGTGATAGGGTAGATGCGGAGACTGGAAATAAAATAACTGATTCCCACGGGTCAGCAGTTTGCGGAGCAAAGATGGATGCTGAACAAGCCTATGCCCACATTCCCCAACTGTTAAAGAAAGTTATTGATGAAGGAGATGTTGAAGCCTGGCAATCCATCGTTAAAAGGATCGATTATATTTACCAACATGTTGGTTACTCCCTAATTTTCCTTGATAAAGAAACAGATTTTATTCAAAAAGTGAAATCAGAGGTCCAATCAGGAAAAAAACTACTTTTCAAACCAAACCTGGTAGGTCCCCAAGTAATTGACCATATTACTCATGGCGAAGGTCTGGGTGCCCCCATATGTACTGATTGGTCAGTAATAGCTGCTTTGATGCGCTGGTTCCACGATGAACTTGACATAGATTATCACCAGATGGCCTTAGGTGAAGCTTCCACTTCTTCTCTTTTAATGGCCACAATAGCGAGCCAATATGCCGGAAGAACCATCACTTCCGAGGCTATATTTGAAGGAAGATCCGGAGACTTCTACGGGGGTTGGGGATTCTATTTCGTGCGCCAGTACCTTAAAGAACACCATCCTGCATCCCATACTGATGATCCCCTTAATGGATATGAAGATAGTGTGGCCGGGAAGTATTTCCCGCCGGGTGAAGCTGAAAACAGGCTGATGATCTATGATTTAAATAAACTCAAAGATCCCACTCGTGGCCGTACCGTGCCTGTTCCGGAAGGAGCCAACTACCCTGAAATCACCCTTCACCAATTAATCATTGGAGGCTATCCAGAAAATGCCGAAGATCTTAAATCTTATCCTGGTTGTGTCCTGATTAACGTTCCCAAAATGAAAATTCACGCCCAGGATCTCCTTACTAATGCCATTAAAAATCTGGGCATAGGTCTTTATCCCACCCAGTGCCCTTCCAGTACTGATCCTAAAAATAAATCCTGGAAATACGCCATGCCCCCCTCAGATACTCCCAGTTACAAGGGAAAATTGCCCCACATGCCCTGGGTGGTGGAGATTGATGAAAAAACCAGTTTACCTAAGAAAGATGAGAAGGGGGAATACATTTTAACCAAAACCAGTGGAATGCCCGGAACTCAGGCCGATGTTATCCGGGCGGTGCAGGAGGAGGGTGTTTTCATGGTGCATATTTCGGATTCTATTGACATGATCAACCTCAACCATAACCCCGAAGGAATTGCCGTTAGAGTCCCTGAAGGGTATATCTGGTCCTCCCTGGACTGTGTTGCCCTGGACCAGTTGTGCGCCAATTACTGTTTCAAAACCATCCCCATGAAACAGGGGAGGGAACTTAAAGAGAAGAACAACTGGAATACAGAATTCGTTCACCAGGTCCCAGTGGCCACCATTGAAGGAAAAAACATTGTTACTATTGAAGGACTGGACTCCCCTCTTTTCAGGTATAACTTGTACAACTACGGGGAAAAAAGAGGAATGGGGCAACAGCAGTACTATGTTACTGGTTGGGATAGTATCACTGGCACCCCCTTAGCATCTCTGGACGGCCATCTGGGTAGAATTGAAAACACCAGATTCATTGAACTGATAACCAGGAATATGTATTATAATCCCAGCTGCATGCTCTGGGATATGCAGAAGACTCTTCTAAGCTATGCCGAAGCCCATGATGAGTTAACTGGCTCCTCCATCTACCAGGATTTCATGGAGGGATTTGATGAAAACGGTGATGGGGTAATTGATTACGATGAAACCGGAAGAAAGGGATTCGACACTCATCTCTTTTTAATAATGTCCGATGCACTGGATATCCAGTTAAGCGAAAACTACGGAATCCTCAAGGGGAATTTCTATAACGCGGTAAATATAGGTAAACATAGCAATAAAAAATGGAATCCTGACGGTCATGACTTTGCCCGGGAATTCACCTTGATGAGCATTGCCAACCATGCCTATGAGATGTCCAAAAATGAAGCCATAAACCCCGATCCATTTGTATCGGGAATGGAGTGGGGTCAGGGCCTTTGGCCTAGCTGGGAGTTTGCAAAATGGGCCATGTACTCCAGTATGCTGTACGGTGCACTCTCACCAGAACATGCGAGTATTAACTCCCTTTATGGATTAGCATTCTGTTATGCAGATAAAACCGAGAATAATGGCAAATACACGGGTAGTGTTGATCAGATGATATCTGATCCCCAAGCCCTGGAAAGCTACTTTTCAGCACTGGCCGCAGGGGCAGATCCCCTGAGTTTTACCTTCTACGTGCCAGCGGGCTACGGAAATCTGGGAGATCTAAACTTACCAAATGTGGAAGAGACCAGTGATCCGGAGAAGATTTTAACTGCCGAATTCGACCATGGGAAAGAGAAATGGTAGAAATAGAATAAAGGGGACACTTTTATCCCCATTTTATTTTTAATTTTTAAAAGACTAAGTATCTGTGCGGTTAAAGGTTCCATTTTCCGGTGGGAAAGTGAAGGTTACGTTTACCTGGTGAGCTGAGCCATCGTGGAAATCTGTGAAATTGAAATAATGGTTATTTGTTGGATCTTCAAAGGTGGTATTACTCCAATGTTTTAAATCAAAAGGCTGGCTATTATTCCCATAGTAACAAATTAAAGTGTTACTATCCATAGTTAGGTTTACCAGACCAAATATATTACTGGAATATTCACCAACATAGGCACTTAGAGGTTGTGGATTGGGTACATATGTATCCGGAAGATCTGACTTCCAGGTGGCATCAATTGAACTTTTCCTGGAAATCCAGGGATCATAATTTTCATTACCGTTTAGTAATTCCCTGAATTTAGCATTTAAGCTGACTTTAAAACCTTCGGCATATTTTCCTCCATTGCTTAGTATAACTATACCTATGTTTTTTGAATTATAGATGGTAATCTGGCTGAAAAATGCATCACTATCCCCATCATGGAATATTGTGCCATTGGAGATTGCCCAACCATACCCGTACATTGAAATGTTTTTATTGCTAGTGTATATTTTTCCGGTGCGTGTTTCATCTAATTCCTCTTTAGAAACGATTTGCACACCATCATATTCACCAGTGTCGGCAATTTGGAATTTTAACCAGTTAACCATCTCACTTATGGACACGGCCATACTACCCGAAGGTCCTATGGGGTCGGGAATAATATCATACGCCTTCATGGTTCCGTTTTTAAGGAGTTTGTAGGGAGTTACATGATTACTTGAGCTAATAAAATCATAGTAACTGGTGGTGGCCGTGGTCATTCCCAGGGGACCCAGGAGATCCTCTTTTATCAAGTCTTTCCATTCAGTATTAGCCACCCTGGCAGCACAGTAACCGGGCAAGGCATAAATCATACTGTTATACATATACGTTGAGCGGAATTGAGTGGTATTCTCCAGGTAACGGAGTTTATAAAGGGCCGTAGTATACGAATCATTAAAATAGGTGGGGAAATCATTTCCACTTTCAGGACCCAATCCACTACGATGGATTAGGCAATCGTGGATGGTTATTTGTTCACTAGCTTCGTTACTGTATAACTGGAATTCATCCGGGTAGGAATAGTAATCGGTTATGGGATCTTTCCAATTCATTAACCCTTTATCCACTAATTGGGCAATATTTGTTGCTGCAAACTGTTTAGTGATGGAACAAATTCCAAATAGGGTATCTTCATCCACTGGTTCCTTTGATTCTAAATCTTTAACTCCTAAACAGTTCATGTACAGTATTTTATCATTTTGAACAATCACTACCGCCATACCGGGTATCAATGACTGGTTGTAATTGGCATTGATGTACTGATCAAATAAGCTGATTATATGTTCCATGGGATCAGGAGAAGGTTCAGGACCCGGTGAAGGACTCACCGATGATGAAGATTGACTATAATCTTCTGAGAAGGAAAGGAGAGATAACGATGTTGTCGGTGGGAGGATATCATTATTAGAAGTAGTATTGTCTCCAGTTTGATTAACAGGAGCCATTGCACTATTAGCGGGGATTATATTGTGATTTAGAGGATTAAAAACTAAAAAAACACCGGCAACTACCACGATCAAAGAACCTAGAACTATTCCCGACAAAACTTTATTATCCACCAACACAACCCCCCTAATAACTATATGATTGTTAGTAATTACCCATATATATATATACTATTAAGCAAAATAGGAGTTTAAAAAATTAACTCTGAACTTAATCCGAAGCTATTAAAACCCACAACGCAAGTCATTACCGTGTTCTTTTTGAAAATGAAATTAAATGAAAAATAGGAATGAAAATGTTTCTTCACCAGATATTTATATGTTAACTTTAGGAATGCATCCACACTGAGTTGCGGCTGGTGAATATTTAACAAACATAAACTAAATCATGATTACAGTTAATATAGATGAATAGGGGGTTCTATGACTACAAAAGTTATGGACAAACAAAAACTGAAAAAAGAATTGTTGTTATTCTTGATTATTACGTTTACCGCAACTATATTACTTACATTTGCTATTTATTTCATTTCAGGCCCCATATCTAGCTCACCATCTAAACTGTGGTATACATCACTTCAAGTGTGTATGCTAATACCAGCCAGTACTGCCCTATTCTGTATGTTCTACTTCAGATCAACATCCATCACCAGGGAAACAAAGATTATATTCGCATTCTTCCTGATTTATGTTATTCTATTCTGCTTTGAAAGTTATGTTAAACCCATTTTAGGAACCGTAGAAATGCCTATGGTTGCCTTACAACCGACTTCTGTGGAAATACCACTAATTTCCATGATTGTTGCCTTTACCGGAATTTTAACGGTAATCCTCTTGAACTTGAAAAAGAAATGGAGGGCCGGCCTGGAACCGGCAAAACTTTTCTGGGGAAGAAATTTAAAAAATTATCTGATTATACCCATTATCCTTTCATTAATAACCGTTTTCAGTTTTATTTTAAATTATCTTCTGGGATTGGGCCTTCCCAGTAAAAAATTTGACCTCTACCTTTTCTTTAGCACTTTGTTACCCAGCCTTACCCTTTCCTTCCTGGTATTATGGCCAAATTACTTTGGTGAAGAGTATGGGTGGAGAGTGTACCTTCAGGACAGGTTATTACCCATATTAGGGGGTTACAAAGGAGTTTTACTGCTGGGAATTATCTGGGGCCTGTGGCATGCTCCCCTAATTCTGGTGGGACTCAATTTCCCGGGACAGCCCGTGCTGGGAATTGTTCTGATGATCATTTCCACCATTATAATGGGTATCATTTTCAGTTACGCTGTTTTAAAAACTGGAAGCGTCTGGATAGCAGTGCTACTGCACCTGATTCTGGATACAATTTATCCCATAGCCCAGTATTATATTGCCACACCCTTTAATCCCGTATTCTCCTTTGGTACTGGAATTTATGGTTTTGCACTTCTCGCAGTATTGGCAGTTATTTTATTAAGGTCCCGAGTCTGGAAAATTAAAAACATGGAATGATAATGGAGTTAGGTTTTTATGGCACACTGAGGGATTTAACCACTTAATGTAACGGTAAAGTCCAGCACCACTCTCTGAATGTATATTTGCCAAATTAATCTGAATAATAGATATAGTGAAGAAAATGATAAGAAGAGCAACTTTAAATGACGTTAACCCCCTAGCCATGGTGATAATGAGGGCTTGGAAAGTAGCTTATACAGGAATCATCGACCAGGAATACATAGAAGGTATAGATAAAGATAGATATGTTTCTATTTTTAAAAATAACATTTTAAACCAGGAAGAAATAATCTTAGTGTATGATGAGAAAGGAGTGAAAGGTTTTATCTCGGGAAAAGAACAGGAGGGGAAATATGATTGTGAAATAGTTGGATTGTATGTTGATCCTGAAACCCAAGGGCAAGGCATAGGTAAACTATTATTCCAGAAAATTGAAGAAGAATTTCGGGCAAAAGGGAGAAATAACCTCATTGTGTGGACCCTCGATAAAGCTGATAACAATGATTTTTATATGAAAATGGGGGGAGTGAAAAAAGAAAATAAAACACTGTTATATGGTGGAAAATCATACAGAGGGGTGGGTTTTAGTTTTGATTTAGAATAAAAATTAATTAGAGTTTTGGAGTGTTTTAAAACCTGTGAACCAGCCGGCCCTGGCACTGCCGAATAAAGTGTACTGTTTTTAAACAATTTTAGTATAAAAAATTATTATCCTTTACCTGATCCCCTGGAAAGAGTTCTCCTAACTCCTTTATCAAGTTAATCATTTGTTTTATTGCCTTTTACTGAACGCATAGGTTCCAATAATGACCATGATCACATCGAAAGCACAGATAATCAAAATATCATACTGAAGTGGCAGTAATGGTTGCCAGTTACTTATCATTACTCCTCGCAAAGCATCCACCCCGTAGGTTAGAGGGTTAATATAAAAAGCCCATTTAATCCAGGAGGGAAGATTGGTTACGGGGAATAATGCCCCACTTAAGAAGAACATGGGCATGTTAACAAATGTTACAATAGTCCCGAAACTTTCAAGACTGGTCATTAAGCTGGCAATTATCAATCCAATACAAGTTAAACCGATTGTGATTATTATCATTAAGGGAATTGCCAAACTTATGGCGTACAGACTCAGGGGTACGCCAATGATGACTCCCAGTACGATTACAATAAGTCCCTGTATCAAGGCGGCAGTGCCAACACCAAACATTTTCCCGGCAAAGATGGAGATTCTGCCAATGGGGGCCACTAAAATTTCTTTCATGAACCCAAACTGCCTATCCCAAATAACGGATATGCCCAAAAAAATAGCTGTAAAAAGAAGTGTCTGTGCAATAATCCCTGGAAGAAGAAATTGCGTATAGTTGAATCCCGTAGCTGCCGATATGGAAAGTCCTAGACCTCCACCGAAGATCACCAGCCACAAGACAGGTGTTATCACTGAACTAACCAGTCGGGAGTGATCCCGGATGAAACGTTTGAGTTCACGTCGCCATAACGCATAAATGCCTCGGAATTCGCTTATTTTATCCTCCTCCTCATTACCGCACCCATGCCAGTAAGTGCTTTGCTGTTACCAGTATCACGGATTTCCCTACCTGTAAAATGCATGAAAACATCATTCAAGTCAGGTTCTCTTATGGTAATATTTTCAATATGCACACCTATAGACACTGCTAACTCAACAATAGGTGCAATGGCAGTATGGGCATTTTTTACACATAAATTAAGTTCTTTCTCAGTTTTTAGGATTGTATCAGCCAGTTTAACTTCAGTAAGCTTACTGGATAACAGCTCATTATTACTAGATTCAATAATAATGGTTTCACCCTCCAATTCACTTTTAAGGTTTTGAGGAGCGTCCAGAGCAATGATCCTGCTTTGATCAATAATTGCTATTCTATCACAGAGTTTATCTGCTTCTTCCATGTAATGAGTGGTAAGAATGATGGTAATATTTTCCCGCTTCTTTAAATCCCTTATATAATTCCATATATGGTCACGACTCTGGGGATCAAGGCCTATGGTGGGTTCATCCAGGAACAACACTTTAGGATAATGTATTAAGCTTCTTGCAATCTCCAATCTACGTCTCATCCCACCAGAATAGGTGTTAACAAAATTTGAGGCACGATCGGTTAACTCGACCAATTTTAATACTTCATCAATTCTAGAATTCATCACATCACGTGGCACGTCATACAGATCGGCATGCAACTGCATATTTTCCATACCCGTAAGTCGATCATCAATACTGGGGTCCTGAAAAACTATGCCTATTGAACGCCGCACCTCTGCTGCCTCCAGACGGATATCATGACCTTCAACCTTAGCTGTTCCCGATGAGGGCTTTAAAATAGTACATAACATGGAGATGAATGTGCTTTTACCAGCGCCGTTAGGACCTAACAATCCAAATATTTCACCTTTATCCACTTCCAGATTCACATCATCTACAGCTGTTAAAGATCCAAATCTCTTTGTCAGGTTTTTAGTTTCAATTGCTTTCATAATTCCATCCTTTACCAGTTAACAGTTTGGAATTTAAGCATACTATTATAATTTAAGTCCTGCTACCTTATGAAAGCTTTTCTCTTTCTAAGTTCGGGGGTGGAACTTTCTGTATATCCACTCGAAAAGGAAAGAAAAAAGGACTGCTGCACACAGAACAATGAGGGTTAATGGAGAGTTATAGGCTTCGTAATAAGCTAAAACTAAAAATGAGAATAAACATCCTAAAATCGCCAGATAAATGATGTATTTATTAGCTCCAGTGTCTTGGTAAAGTTTGAGATGGGCGAAATTTACACCAGCATAAATTATTAAAAAGGCTGCACTTCCCATCATAGCAATACTACTCAGGTTCAGGAAAAATATCAAAAGGATGATCAGGACACTGGTAACTAACAAGCCCTCTTTACCCTCCAGCCATAATTTCCTATTGAAAACTTCTGGTAATTCTCCATTTTTAGCCATTAGATAACTCACATTAGCCCCACCATATAAGGTTGCGTTAATAGCCGACGAAGTGGAAAATAAAGCGGCCAAGACCATTATGGTAAAACCAATAGAACCTGCAAATGGTGCTGCAGCTGCTGCTAAAGCATAATCTGCAGTTTTTGAAATCTCGGGGATGGATAGATTTCCCACAACCGCAACGGAAACAGCTAAATATATCAATATTACCAGGATAACTGAGATATAAAGAGCTCGAGGTATGTTTTTTCGTGGTTCTTCAATGTCTTCAGCTGCATTAGTTATTAAACCAAAGCCTTCGTAACCTAAAAAGAGCAAAGCCGCACCAATAAATATATTACCTAAGTTAGGCTGTGCAGAAATTGATAATAATGCTGGTTTAATAAAAAAGAATCCTATGAATGCGAATATTAATAGTATAGCTACCTTTATCCCTACAATTAACGTTTCTGATCTTCCTACGGCTTTAGGACCTACAAAATTAATCAAAGTGAATATCACAATTATGAGAATGGCAAAAACATCCACCCCGATCTTAAAAAGATCCGGAGGGAGAAAAGTAGCAGCGTAACTGCCAAATGCCTCGGCATAAACCGCTAAAACAAAAACATATCCCAAGTAAAGTAAAAAGTTAAAGCCGCCACTTAAAACTCCCCCTCCAAAACCACGAATTAAAAACTCCACAGGACCACCTGCAGAAGGGTATTTTGAGCTAAGTTTAGCGTAAGAATAAGTACTCAAAAGCGCAATCATTCCCCCCAAAATAAAGGACAAATAGACGACATTACCCACTATGTTGGTTGCAATTCCTAAAACTGCAAAAATACCGGCCCCTATCATTCCCCCAATCCCTATAGATATGGCAGACCATAACCCGATAGCCTTTTTACTAGAAGCCTCGTTTTTCACAGAACCCCACCTAAATTTAGACTTATCTACAATTATAGTTATTTAACCCATCATTTATACCTGAAGTAAGATTAATCTCCCCTTATTAAATCAAGAAAAATTTAGAACTCATAAACAGCCTCACCTTACACTGCACAAATCATATCAGTTCAAATTTTCCCAGAATTAATAAATTTAGACTATGAGACTCGTTATAAAAGATACTTGTAACAGCGAGTGAAAACCCCGTGCTGAGTCCAAATGTTAAACATGACAGTCATGAAAAACCCACCTAAAGAAGAAAGTAATAAAAATTAATATATGGGATTATTTAAAGATTAATATTTAATATTGATCAGGGGGGATCCATATTAATAATCCGGATTTAAATAGGGGACAGTTAAAGAAGGAACTCTTGGTTTTTTTAATTATTACCTTTGCCGCGACTTATCTTCTTCAATTCGTTGTTTTTATGTTTGGTTTAAAATCTGTTTCGGGGACAGATATGCTGATTCCGGCAACAGTGGCCATAATCTGTATGTTCCTTTTTAAATCCAAAGCTCTAAGCAGAGAAACCAAGATTATTTTCGCGTTCTTTTTGGTTTATACAATACTATATTTCTTTGAAGGATATGTCACCCCCATTATGGGGAGTTTAGGCGGGGCATTACCTCTCTTCTCCTCTATTATTGCAATTTTGGGACTGATTACTGCGATAATATTGAACCTGAAAAAGAAGTGGAGAAAAGGACTTACACCCTCCAAATTATTCATTGGAAATAATCTTAAATTCTATATCATCATACCCGTGATCTATTTTGTTCTACTCTTGGTAAGTCTAATTCTTAACTATGTCTTTGGTTTAGGTGTTCCTGGAAAAGAATTTAATTTGACTAAATACTTTATGTCCTTTATAACCCTTACAATTATGTATGGCCTATTATTCTGGCCTACATTTTTTGGAGAAGAATTCGGATGGAGAGTGTATCTCCAGGACAGATTATTCTACATTTTTGGAGGATATAAAGGCGTTTTAATACTTGGAATAATATGGGGGGTATGGCATAGTGCGACAATCATACTGGGAAGCAATTATCCGGGACAACCAGTACTTGGAAATATAGCTATGATATTCGGTACAATAGTAATGGGAATTATTTTCAGTTATGCTGTATTAAAGACCGGAAGTGTCTGGATAGCTGTATTACTGCACTTAATTACTGATGTTGCAGGAGGACCACCAGCTAACATGTTTATAGCAACTCCAGTAGACTCAGTATTCTCCTTCGGCCCCGGAATTTATGGTATGGCAATTATGGCCATATTTGCACTAGTACTGTTAAAATCCAACCTCTGGAAAAAGGAGAACATACCGGAACCGAGTACTTGAAAAAATATTTAAAAATAAATAAAAAGGATAAGAATTATCCTGCGGGTTTATCCGTCTTAATTATTCTTAGATCAGGTAATCGATCCCTGTAGTACCATAATATGATTACCAGTATGAGCATGGGTATTATGGTGATAATTCCTGATTCTCCCACATAATATGCTGATGTTCCACCAGCAAATAATGGAGTAAATACTTTTATCATATTGTTATCGAGTCCATGCCATAACACCACCGGCCAGATACTACCAGATTTCAATCTGAACCATGCTAATACAAAGGCAAATAAGATGTTTCCAACGAAGAATATGGGTAACGACCACCATAATGGAACTTCTGCAACATAGGACCCCATTAATATAACTGGGAAATGCCAGAGCGCCCATATTATACCGCTGAGAAATCCTATTTCCGTAAATGAATTGGTTAATTTAGCAAGTTGAGGTACCAGAAAACCTCTCCAACCAATCTCCTCACCCAATCCTAAGAATATACTGACTATAATACTGAAGATTAATAAATTTCCAAATTTTCCAGTATAAGTTCCAAGACCCCCTCCTATTAGCCAGAACAATCCATAGGTACAGATACTCAACAATACCGGCAGGACAATACCCAGAGCCAAATATTTAATTTTCCCCGGTCCCCATCCAAAACCCTTAATACTCCTGAAAAATATTAAAGCAGTAACTATGGCGGCAATTCCCGGGGTCCACATTAATAATAGGTTATAGGCAAATGTCATTCCAGTACTAACCATTAAAAACCAGATAACACCACTAATGGCAAAAGTAAGTAGCACAAAACAAATAATGGATTTTTTAACTGTTGAAATATTTTCTTTTGCATTTTCCATTAAATCCCTCATTAAATTTCGATACATAACCTTATTCTAACTTCACAATAGAGAAAATAGGAGAGTTTCAGGTGCTATTGGTACGGTTGAATGTTGTTGTACTGTTAGATGGATAAGTGGTATAGTCCGGCAGTGAAACTGCTAATTTATTAGTCTTATCATTGGAAATGTCGGTGAAGTTAAATGTAAAATCGTTGTACGGTTCATTAAACACATCACCATTGAAATGCTCTAAATTAAAGTTTTGGTTATTGGTTCCATAATTACAGATCAAAGTGTCGTTTGATGATGTGATAGTTATGTTTCCACAGACCATGTTGGAATAAACACCAACATAACCAGTTAAATTTAGTGTTGAACCCACTAAAGGTGGTGAGGGAGACTCGGGTTTCCATACAGCGTCAAGTGCATTTTTAGTAGCAGGCCATGGATCAAAATCTTCATTACCAATTAATAACTGCCTGAATTTAGAATCTAAGATACTTCTGAAATTGTTGGCATATACTCCTCCATTGGTCAATATTACTATGCCCAAATTCTGTGATGGATAAATTGTAATTTGGGCATGGAAATCCGTGCTATCTCCGGGGTGGCTTATATAATATGGAAGATTTTCATCTTCAGGATGGATAAACCAGCCTAGACCATATTCTGAACCATACATGGCCGATTCAGTGGGGTCAGAAATATTTATCTGTGGGGTGCGTGTTTCATCTAACTCCTTTTTAGAAACAATTTGCACGCCTTCATAGTAGCCTGTATCGGCTATCTGGAACTCCAACCAGTTGGCCATCTCACTTATGGAACTGTATATACTTCCTGCGGGTCCAACTGGATCAGGGATAATATCATAGGGCACCATGGTGCCGTTTTTAAGAAGTTTATAAGGTGTGGCATGGTTGGATGAATTCAAGAAATCCACGTAGCTAGTAGTTGTAGTGGTCATTCCCAATGGATCCAGGAGGTTTTCCCTGATTAATTCATTCCAAGTAGTATTATTTGCCTGTGCTGCACAATAACCCCCCAATGCATAAACCAAACTATTATATGCATATGTACTGCGGAAAGCAGTGGCATTCTCTACGTATCGGAGCTTAAAAATAGCCTCATCAAATGAATCATTAAAGTATGTAGGATACTCATTTCCCAGTTCCCTACTTAATCCACTGTTATGCATCAAAACATCTTTGATAGTGATATTATTGCTGACATAAAAATCATTGTACAACAGGAATTCATCTGGAACTCGATAGTACTTAGCTATGGGATCTTCCCAGCCCATCAACCCTTTATCTACTAACTGGGCGATATTGGTTGAAGTAAATTGTTTGGATATGGAACATATTCCAAATAAAGTATTCTCGTCAACTGGTTCTCCAGAAGATAGATCTTTTGCTCCTAATGTATTCATGTAAATTATTTTACCATTTTGGACTATAACTACCGCCATACCCGGTATCAAAGATTGATCATAATTAGATGTAAGATAAGCATCAAAAAGACTGATGATATGATCCATAGAATCTGGAGTAGGGGTTGGCCCGGACTTTGGATTTGAGTAGGATGAGGGCCTAGGAGCAGAGTTTAGCTGGTTATATGGAAGCACAGTTAAAGTCAATTGACTGGTTGACGGTGTTGTGTTAGTAATATTGTTATTTGTTGTGTTATTGGTGGCTTTATTAACTGGAGGTGTATTAAAATCATGATTACAAAATAATATGCCTGCAAAAACTATTATAGCGCAAACCAGGAATACTCCACTTATAATTTTAATATCCATTAAGCGATCCTCCATTATATGTCTAAGTACTATTTGTACGGTTAAATATTGAAGTTTCATCTACTCCTTCGGATAGTTGTTTTAGAGTTAATTGTGTAACGTTTCCTTCACTATCATTGAAGGTTAAATAATTGCCTAAGACGGGGTCTTTAAAGGTGTTGTTGTTCCAATGTACCAATTCAAATGGTCTGGGATTAACACCGAAATAGCCGTACAAATTGTTATTGGATAGTGTAACGTTTATGTTTCCGTAGAACTCATTACTATAAACGCCAACAAAGCTACTTAACGGCAGTGTAGTATTATATATAGGTGGTGTGGGCGGCACAGGTTTCAATGACTCTGCAGTTTTGTTTTTTTCTGCAGGCCATGGATCACTGATTTCATTACCCCCTAATAAATCCATAAATTTATTATTTAGGGCTGTTCTGAAGGCACCACCATAATCTCCTCCATTGGTATTGATTACTATTCCTAAACCTTTTGATGGATAAATTGTAACCTGGCTTCTAAACGCGTCAAGAGCTCCGCTGTGTTTGAAAGAAGAATTGTCATTGGCAATACCCCACCCAAAACCATAACTATATAATTCATTCATCTTCATTTGTCCTGTGTGTGTTTCGTCAAACTCAGTTTTATTTAAGATTTTAACTCCCTCATAATACCCTGTAGCGTTTATCTGGAACTTCAACCAGTTGCTCATCTCATTTATGGAGACGAACAAACCTCCTGCAGGGGCAATAGTATCAGGATTAACTTCAAACGGTAGCATGGTACCGTTTGAAAGTAGATAATACGGAGTAACATGATTTGATGAATTCATAAATTTATAGTAACTAGTAGTTGCAGTAGTCATTCCCAATTTTTCCAAGAGGTTTGTCTCGAAAAATTCATTCCAAGTCATGTTAGTCACACTTTCTGTAGCATAACCCGGTAAAGCATAAATTAAGTTATTGTATTGGAATGTACTACGGAATTGAGTATTATTCTCCCTGTAACGAAGTTTTCCTAGGGTGAAATTCAAATAAGGTTGATTAAATCCAGCCCATATAAGATCTCCATCATATGTAGGTAGTCCGCTTCGATGAAGAAAAGCATCTCTGATGGTCATATTAGTGGTGACATAATCGCTGTACAACTTGAAATCTGAAGCATTAAAGAATTTATATAAAGGATCATCCCAACTCATTAATCCAGCACTCACCAGTTGTCCCACGTTGACAGCCGTAAAGGACTTAGTATTAGAACCTATCCCAAATAAAGTATTCTCATCAACAGGTTCCCCTGAAGATAGATCTTTTACTCCTAATGTATTCATGTAAATTATTTTACCATTTTGGACTATAACTACCGCCATACCCGGTATCAAAGATTGATCATAATTAGATGTAAGATAAGCATCAAAAAGACTGATGATATGATCCATAGAGTCCGGAGTAGGGTCAGGCTTAGGTGTTGGATTTGGTGTAGGTGCAGATTGATAATTTGAGAATGGAATTAAAGTTATAACAGAGTTAGATAAAGGAGAAAAATTATTATTAGTAGTGGTGGTATTATTTTTTATAGTTTGGTTATTTGTGCTTACAGTAGGGGTATTTACTCCAGATGTCTTCGGATTTGTTGAATTAAAAAACATTACACCTATTACACCTACTATAATTACAAAAATTATTATTATTCCACCCAAAGTTTTATTATCCAATTTCAATCCTCCAACTAAAGAATTAATATGCTATTTTCCGGTTAATTTGCATTTAACTGGCAAGTCTCTCTCAAAAGTTTATTCTTATGCGCAATTATTTATAGTTTATTTGCACGACATGCGTATGACATACGTATGTTTTTATATTATACGTGAAGATAAGTTTTAAGAAAGGATTAAAAAATACTAAAAATAATAAAGAATAAGGGAAAAAGGAGTTATAAATATGAAAAAACGTCGTATTAACACTACTATCTCCCAAGAACACTACAAATTACTTAAAAAGCACGTAGAAAAACATGGAACACAACAAAAAGTCTTAGAAACCGCCATAGAATGCTTGGAAAACAATTCAAAACAGTACCCCCCATTATCTATTGAAGAAAAGTTTTGGATGAGGATAGGGAGAGAAATAAAAGATTTATTAGTGATTTTCAATAAAAACACGGCTAGAATGTTATTAGAAACTGCTGATATTGAGGGTTTTAGAGAATATGTTAATGATCAAAAACCATTGGAGTTCACATGTGAATGGTGGTATAATAAACCGATTAAAGAGTTAAGTTTACAGGAATTAGTCGATGGAATAATCATGGGTATGAATATTTTAGGTCCCAAAGACACCATAAATCATATAGAAAATGATGACTGCCATACCATAATCATAACTAACAATTTAGGCATTAATATGGCTAAAATTATGGCAATGGAGTTTGAAAGCTTGTTTAAAAGTTACAATACCCAGGCTGAAATTCATTTCTCAAAAAGGGCTGTTTTTTTAAAAATATTTAAAAGATCTAATGATTGAATTAATGAATTGATTTTGTTAATTATTGGTTAATTCAAATTTAATTAATTAATATTCCAATATTGACTAAATATTCTAAAACCATTAAAAAAAAAAAAACTTATTTTCCAAATAATCCCAATTTAGACCTTTGAATAGGGTTAAATGGAATCTATAATAAATTCATTTAGTAATTCACTAAAAATAGCTAAATTAGATTTAATCCATTAAATTTATGTAAAACATTTTTCAAACCATGTGAAACTGGAACACCTTAATTACAGACAAAGGGTGTCCACATAAGTTTTTCTAGAATAGAATAAATATTCCTGAAATATAAGATTGTAAATGATATGTTTGGAGGGGGAGACTAGATAATGAAAGAACAAGCTGATAAAATCTTTGGTTACTTAGTGGATACTTATAAAGAAGGAAACCTCTACAAATATGGTTCTTTTCATGTGGTTGAGTTACATGGAAGTTATCGAGATATGGGCCGCCAGTACGGTGCTTTACGTAAAGATGTTTTAAATGAAATATACCAAATCATGAGCCAGGATACGTCCTGGTTATCCTCTTTCAAAATAAAGGATCTGAAGGATTTAGAACAACCAAATATGGAAAAATATGCACTATATCCAAACTACAATGAAATCATTCAGGGGATTGCAGAGACATCAGGGCTGGGAAACAAAGCATATGTAGTTGCCAGTATAACGAAAGAACTTTATATTATGCAACAAACCATGCTAAATGCACAATCACAGGGACAATGTTCATTTAATGCCACATGGGGACCTTATACAACAGATTCTCACATGATAGCTGGAAGAAACTATGATTTGGGCCCGGATTTAGCCAATTATACAGAGGTAGTGGTGTACAATTTCGATGATGGAACTATACCCGTTGCAATATTAGGGTATGTAGGATCAGTTTATGTCACCTCCGCTTTAAATAAAGAAGGTGTTTTTCTAGAGTTAAACAACGGAGAAATATGTGCTCAGCGATTAGATAATTCAAATTTATCCTGGAATGAATTTCTAGAACATATCCAGAAAAATTTGTCTAAAAAACCAGAAGAAGAAGAAGAAGAAGAAGAAAAATTGGAATTTGATCCTAATTTAGAACTTTTTAAATTGGTTCAAAAGTCTGCAGATCTGGATGAGTTGGATAAAAATTTCCAGGGTATAAACACCCCCGGAGGCATTATTATCAATGTAGCCAGTAATGATGGGTCTTATTCCTATGAATAGACCCCACAAGATAATAAAAGGAGAACACCCGATGCAAATGGTGCATTAACAGCAACCAATTGGTTTGTTAATCAATCCTGGGGACTTGAACCGATACAACCCGGAAGTGAAGAGGACCTGATCATCTCCTGGAGCATCCTCAGGAGAACAAATATTTTAACCCTTAATGAAAAGAATAAAGGACAAATCACTCCCGAAACTATGAAAGAGATAATAAGTACGCCCCTTGAAAAAGGAGGGCCTTTTATTGATCAAGGAACATCCTATCAAATGGTAATAGAACCTGAAGAATTAAAAATATGGTTCAATGTTCCACATCATATGGAATGGACATTTATTGATTTAAAAAAACATTTCTAAAAGTTTAATACGTATACCCCCACTTTCGCACATCACTTCCAAATTTTCAATTCAGAGTTTATTTTTAACTGACACTATTTTCCTGATCCTTCTTAATCAAAGTATCCGGCAATTTATCTCTCCATGTCCAGAAAATGAATGCAAACAGTAAGATAGCTACCACAGTGAAGACTCCGGTTTCTCCTAAATAGTATTTGGTTATCCCGGTTTGCATGGTCATTGGATCAAAAATGAATTGCAAGAATAGATTATTACTGGCATGGAATAACACTGCTGGCCACAGACTGCCCGATTTCAAACGGAACCATGCCAGTAAAAAACTCATTCCAATTATCGCTACAGTAAACACTGGCAGAGCATACCATAAAGGAGTATCTGCATTATATATGCCAAATATCATTCCCGGATAGTGCCAGACAGCCCAAATAATTCCAGTTATTAACGCCACCTTGGTGAATGATGTTATTTTGGCCATCTGAGGTACAAGGAAACCACGCCAACCAATTTCTTCCCCCAAAGCAGTCAGGACACAAGTTAAAGTCCCAGATATCACCGCCATAAACACCCCAATAGGAGCTATCCCTCCTTTTAAGGTGCCGGGATTTAAAATCCAGAAAAAACCAAAAGAGACCAAAGCATAAATTAGGGGAATGAAATAAGCTCCTATAAGATATTTAACCTTACCCGGTCTCCATCCAAACTCTCTAATACTCCTATAAAAAATTAAGCTAGTTATTATGGCGGCAATTGCGGGGCACCACATTACAAGATAAACATAAAACTGGCTATTCCCTCCGGTAACCATAAGATAATAAAAAATACTGCTTAAACCGAAATTCAAAATTAAAAAGGTTATTATTGCTTTTTTTATTTTTCCAACAGATTCCATTTAATCATTTCCCCACAAATTTAAATATAAATGAAACATATCTGATTAATAATAAATTTTTCCTTTCAGTTCTTATTGATAAAGTTACTTATAATAAATTTGTTTATTAGTACCCACTCTAGATAAAAATTTTTCAATAGTACACTGTATTCTAGGCCCATCCACATTGCAGACAAAAGTGTCCGCATAACGCATTTTTATAAGAGAATTCCACGGATAACCTATTTGTGATCACTAATAAAAATTAATGATAATATTTTTCTAAAAAAAATTCTTTAATCACAAATATAAATCACAATTATTTTATAAAAGTTTGCCTATAGTATAATTTAAAAATTAATAAGCATAACATCGTTCACAGATGGAACTAAAAACGCTGGTAATTAATTTTTTATTACTCTTTCCAATGACACCTCGGATACTCCGATAGTTACATTTTTTTCAGAATTCAAATTCATTATTATCATGGTTTGAAGGTGTTATAATATGGTAGAAATAAAATGGGGTACTGTGAGAAGGGGATTAGTGTTATCACTAATCTTATGGCTTATTCTTCGAGAAGTTGCAGGGGATATCGGAGGCATAATTGGATTTATCATAGCCACGATATTTGTCGGTTACAAAGCTGATGAAGGTTATAAAAACGGTGCAATACATGGAGCACTAGTTGGTATGGTTGGCGGTATTATAGGTGGATTAATCATACTAGTATTATACCTCATCGGGTTAGGAGACATAGCAAAACAGCTTTGGCCAGTTACAGGAGTAATAGAAGCCATCATAGCCATAATCCTGTATGCAATTGTAGGGGCCATTGGTGGTACCATCGGCTCAGCCATCAATAAATAGGTCAACTGCATGATAAAAATAGGGTATTTCATTATATTCTTGAATTGTAAATTTTAAAATTATTTCCAGCCCTCATGAACAGCGACCACCCTACATTGCGACCAAAGGTGTCCGCAAAAAGCATTCCAGAATAGAAAGAAGAAATAAGTTAAGTAATGTAATACCCTTATATATTTAATTCAAATATCCCTTGACTAAATCGCTGTTTTTTTTAAAATATAATTGATCTATAAATTACATAGAAAGGTTCTCAAATTAGTCTTAGGCCAACGTAATTGAATTCCAAATTTTTGTAATATATCTTAATTAACAACAAGTTTAGATTAATTATAAGGGGCGATTAAATTTGGTAATTGCAAAATGCAAAGAATGTGAAAAAGAATACCAGTTGAACTCTAGTGATAATCTTGGAGATTTTCAATGTGAATGTGGTGGGGAATTGGATTATTTTGATAATTTCGAAGTTGAAAATGGGAATTCAATAAAAATGAAAAGGATTCATTGGAATACTTTAATATTAGGAATTATTGTAACTGCATTTCTTGGTTTTTTATTGGGTTTAATTGGATGCATAATAGCTACACTATGTGTTGGTTACTCAGTTGATAGAGATTACAAGAATGGTGCTGTTCATGGAGCATTAGCCGGATTCATCGGTGGGTTCATAGCAGTCAACATTGGCAATATCATAAGTATTATTTTGCCAAGCAATACCAATACAGAATTTGGTCTTCTTATGATAGGAACATTGATGGGCTTTATTATCTTATATGGATTTACTGGTGCCATCTGTGGAGCTATCGGAGCATTTATAAAACAAAAAAGAAGTTAAAACTTTTAAATAATTATTATTTTCAGGTAAGTTATTAGTTATATGAATGACATTTAAAAAAATTTTAAAACTGCTTTAATATCTCGTGACCAGCGATCACCCTAACCTGAGGATACTCCCCTAAAAAATTGATTATTCTCTCCAGACTTTTCTGGGCTAGATCCACATTCCAGGTGTAGTCACTGGGGGCCACACCCCTCTCCAGGTTTTCGTGGATGAACGCAGCGTCCATGGTCAGTAAAACAGGACCCCCCAATCCATTCACCAGGAAAGAACTGTGTCCAGGGGTGTGTCCCGGTGTATGGATGGCCCATAGCGACCCATCACCCAACAGATCCACACTGGCACCTAGCAGGGGCATTTCCGGTGCCTGGGAGTAATCGATTTCCAGTAACTCTTCCAGCCCCTCTAAGAAGTCACCGTGTATTTGGGGCTGGTATTCCTGGTATTCCCCTTTTCCCGTTATATAAGGGATGTTTTTAGATAGTTCCCTGACTCCTGCTGCATGATCACTGTGCAAGTGACTTAAAAAAACCATTTGGGGATTGATATCATTGTTTTTCAGGTGATGGGCTATATTTTCGTGCCTATCCTGCTGATATTCATCAACTGCAGTTCCCTCTAATCCCCCACGGGGATGGGCGAAGTAGGATGAATCCAATCCCACATCCAGAAGAAAATCACCCTTTTCCTGGTGGTGGACCCAGTGGGCCAGGATGGGCACTTCCAGTTCTTGACTGACAATATCAACAGCCAAGGGGTGATGAGGATTAATAGTTCCCTTCCGGTTAATTATCACTGTCCCGGTTTTGAAGCTCTCTACTTTAACTGGACAGGGACTCTGGAAAACATCATCCCAGGTTTTTTTATCGGATTCTTTATAAAGGAACGGTTGGATTTTCATGGTTAATCCTACCTTATCTTTCATAATCCATTTCATAACCTACCTAATTTCCCCATAACCTAATTCCTAACCTAATTTCATCATATACCTACTAATTCCATTTATTCTATTATTTTCCCTTGGCCGTGTCTATACCTTCAAAACATTTATCCACAAATTCCTTTTCTGGAGGTTTGGTGAGTAAACTGACCACAATGGTGGCAATGATAGCCACTGGTAGGGCAATCACCATGGGATCCACTGTGGGCCAGGGAACCGAGGTTATGATAGTGGAATGTCCCATAAGTGCTTTGGAAATCCCCAGTGGCTCAGCTGTTTTCTTGTAACCGAATATAATCCAGAATAAACTGACCAGTGTTCCGGACAGTAATCCGGCAATTGCTCCTTCCTTGGTGGCCCTTTTCCAGTAGACTGCAGCCACGTATATTGCCAGGAATGCTGCAGCCGTGATTCCGAACCACATGGAGGTTCCTACTGCCACTACACTGGCTGGTAAGATGAATCCCATAATCACCGCAATAATCACCGCAATAACGATCCCGATCCGGGCTACCCTTACCGAGGATATTCCAGTTTTATTGACAATGGTTTCATAGATATCCCTCCCAAATGCTGTTCCCTGCACATGGAAATTGGCCGAGAGGGTGGACATGGCTGCGGATAAGAGGGCGACCATAAATAGGTAAGCAAACCATAAAGGCATGGCCGCGGCGATGAAGGTTGGTATGACCTTATCCAGGTTTCCCCCCGCAGCCTGAACTGCAGTTTGGCCGGTTGTCTGGAAGAAGTAGACATTGGAAAGTGAACCCACCACATAGGCCCCGAAGGTCATCACGAATATGAAAACCCCACCAATCAGGACTGCTCGGTTTAATTCACGGTTAGATTTGACAGTCATGAAACGGACCACGAGCTGGGGCTGGGATAATACTCCAATACCCACACCCATAATCAGACTGGATACCAGTGTCCACCAGAAAGTGCTCCCCAGAGCAGGCATGGAAGTCCAGCCCGTGAATCCTGTGGCAGTGGCTGCCGCAGTTGTATTAGCCGGTACAATATTCACCAGATTGGTTAAGGCCTGGTTGGCGTCAACCACACCCCCTAACATCCAGTAAATTGCACCCAATAAAAATATCATCCCAAAGAACATTATACTTCCCTGCAGGGCATCGGTGTACATGACACCACGTATTCCCCCAAAAATAACATAAATGGCTACAATGGCTGCCATTACCACCAGAGCTATGTTATAATCAAGCTGCAGGGTTGTTTCCACAAAGCGGGCCATTCCCACCAGAACTACCGAGGCATAGATGGGCATTCCAATAAAGATAACTGCCCCGGAGAAGTACTGAATAAATCGGCTGTTAAAACGTCGGGATAAAAATTCAGGGAAGGTTAAGGCATTTAAATTGTGTCCCATTCTTCGGGTTCGTTTACCAAAGAATACGAAGGCTATGAATATCCCCACCAGGATGTTTAGAAAGACCAGCCACAGGATGCCCATCCCATAATTGGCAGCCACTCCTCCAAATCCAACAATAGCCGCTGTGCTGATGAAGGTAGCCCCATAACTCAGAGCCATGATGAAGGGGTGGGTTTCCCTGCCCGCCACCATGTAATCATCGGCACTCTTGGTCCTACGCCATGCAATGTATCCTATATACCCATTTATCAGGAGAAATATCAAAACAACAACAGTCAATACCATTAAGTCCACTTAATCACAACCTATCCTCTTATAACAATTTTATCATTATTAATCACGATTATTGAATTTCTGGCGACCCTATATATACTTTGACTTGTGGAGGCCAGTTAATATTAATCCAGTTAAATTTATCATATGAATTAAGATTTTAATCCAGAAACCTTCACCCCATCCATCAAAATTTAAATAATGTTAACAATAAACTCCCATTAATACACTATAGATAAAGGTTAAAATAGATAGGATTAAATCAACTTTAGATTAATGAATTAATAGAATTGGAAAAGGAAAGTGAAATAATTGAGCGAAGATGGGCCGCCTCGATTAAGAAGACCAGAAAATGGTAATAGTGAGAGAGATTCATCCAAATTGGGAAAGGCACGTGCCGATATTAAGGAGAAAGTGAGTTCTCTTAAATTGAAAAAGGGTGAGAGCTCCCTTTCCAGTAAAGTTTCCTCGTTTAAACCCAATAAAATCAGTACAGGGAAACATGAAAAGGAGGGCCCCCGTAAACTGAGAGTTCCCCACACCCAAGCTAATGAAAAATCCAGTTCTAAAGACATTAGAACAAAATTCCTTAAAACTATGGGGCAAAAACCCGTTTGGAGTATTATTGGAATTGTAATTCTGATTATTCTGGTTGCTGGCGCGGCGCTATGGATTGCGGGTGATAAAAACCAAACTAATACTGGTAACAACACCACCCAACACGTTGTTAATTCTACAAATCATTATAATAATGGTAACATCTCTTTTGATTATCCTGCAGGTTGGAATGTTACCAATGGCACGTCTTCTTCCCTGATTGTTTCCGTTTCCCAGGATGAAAATAACAGTTTTTCCATCTTACAGGAAGAATTGCTTACCCGGAATTTCACCTACAAAGTAGCTAAATGGCGTTCAAACATTTTGGAAAAGGGCATAATCTATTATGAAGGAGATTTAACTATTGACAATGCCACTGCTTATGAACTGGAAGCAAACTACAAGCCGGGAGATAAGGTTTTCACCACCCGTGGAATTGCCTTACAAAAGAATAACACTGCTTATTTCATTATCTTTGTCTTTGATAAAGCCCTTCTGGACTATAAATCCGAGATGGACACGGTGATAAACAGTTTTCACGTAAATATATAACTCCATACAGGTTAAGGAAATATTTGCTAAGTGAATTTGTATTATCAATATCTAATTGGAAATTAGGCTTACGAGAAAGGAATTTAACCAATAATCTAAAATATGGCCGGTGGGATTTGAAAAATGATGTGGAATGAAGAAGTTGAATCTAAATCTAGAGAGGAGATGAAAAAACTACAGCTTGAAAGGTTACAGGCTGTTGTAAAATATGCCTATGAGAATGTTCCTTACTATAAAAAGCGTTTTGATGAGCAGGGTGTTAAGCCAGAGGATATTAAAACCCTGGAAGACATCCAGAAATTACCATTTACCACCAAAGATGATCTCCGTGCAGCCTACCCCTTTGGAATGTTCGCTGTGCCCCAAAAAGAGATTGTAGAAGTCCACACATCCTCCGGGACTACTGGAAAACCTACCGTGTCAGGGTACACCCGTAAAGATCTGGAAACCTGGAGCGAAGTAATGGCACGTGGTTTAACCATGTTCGGAGTAGATGAAGATGATATAATCCAGAACACCCATGGGTACGGGCTGTTTACCGGTGGTTTCGGGGTGCATTATGGTGCCCAAAACATTGGAGCCACAGTGATTCCCATTTCCACTGGACAGACCCGCCGGCAGATCGAAATAATGAAGGACTTCCAGACCAGTGTTTTGATTGTTACACCATCCTACGGACTCTACTTGGCCGAAGTGGCTGAGGAAGAAGGTGTGACCCCTGATGACCTTAATTTGAAATCCATTGGATTCGGAGCAGAAATGTGGACTGAAGAAATGCGCCAAGAACTCCAGAAACGTTTCAATGCACCAGCCTACAATATATATGGACTTACTGAGATTATGGGTCCGGGAATTGCCCTGGAATGTCCAGTGCAGGATGGATTGCATGTGATGGAAGATCATTTCTACCCGGAGATTATTGATTCTGAAACCCAGGAAGTACTGGATGATGGTGAAAAGGGCGAACTGGTTTTAACCAATTTAACCCGGGAAGGAATGCCCATAATTCGTTTTAGAACCAAGGATGTTACCAGTTTACAGAGAAACTCCTGCTCCTGTGGACGCACCATGGTTAAGATGGACCGTATCACAGGAAGAACTGATGATATGCTTAAGATTCGTGGAGTGGCAGTGTTCCCATCCCAAATTGAGAAGGCACTCCTGAAGATGGATGGTATTGAACCCCACTACCAGATAATCGCCACCCGCCCACATCACCTGGATGAACTGGAAGTACGGGTGGAAACATCCCCTAACCTCTTCTCCGACGAGGTCAAAGAATTGGTTGGAATTAAGAAGAAAATTGAAGGATACATCCACAATGAAATCGGTTTAAGAGTTAAGGTTACCCTGGTAGAACCAAAGACACTGCCCCGCAGTGAGGGAAAAGCAGTTCGGGTTATTGATAAACGGGAACTAAATAGTGACTAATAAAATTCATGGGTAAATTAGATGAAAAGGACTGTAGTTGGGAGTTACTCCAACACGAAAGTTAATGGGGGAATATGAGTGAAAATAAAACAGTTATCAATATTCTTGGAGAATAAGAAGGGTAGAATGAGGAATGCACTGGATGTTCTGTCTGATGCTGGCTTCAACATCCGGGCCCTATCCATTGCTGACACCTCAGACTTCGGTATTTTAAGGTTAATTGTACCGGAACCTGATAAAGCTCAAAGCATCCTGGAAGATAACAACTTCGTGGTGAAGATGGGTTATGTTATCGCTGTGGAGATGTCAGACCAGCCCGGAGGGCTCAGCACCATCCTGGGGATACTGGATGACTCGGATATAAACCTGGATTATCTTTACGCCTTTGTGGATGAAAAAGAAGAAAGAGCCATAGTATTACTCCATCCCGAGGATATAAATGCCGGGGTCAAAGCCCTGGAAAAGAGTGGGGCCATCGTGATCCCCCCAGAAGATGTTTACAACTGGTAAACATAACTTTATTTTTGTTCATTTTTTTATTTTGTTCATTTTATTAGTTGCGATTTCTAATTTGAATTTCCTATATTTTGGTCCTATTTTCATCTTATGTTCCATTTTTCGTGGCCTTAAGAGCAAACCAAAAAAATATCTAAATTACCCCGATTTTAATAAGAAATTCTCAACATCATTAATAAAATCCAATGTTCCAGTCTCTATTTGCTTTGTTAAACTATCCAAATCACTGAAATCTGGATTTTCAACTAAAATATGCTCCATAATAGAATCCACACCTTTTGTAGTTGGCGGAATATGGTATTTATTCCAATCAATTTCTTTAAACAGTTTCCAGTATTTGTTTTGAACGTTTTTATTGTATCCTGCTAACCAAACTTCAAATCTAAATGTTTCATGGATAAAAACTATGGCAATTTTCAGTTTTCGGCTTTTTAATGATTCTGGGGAAAAGGAAAAATAGGTCATATCCATATATCCCTGATAGATACCTGACACAAAATATTGGGGATATTTATTTTTAAAATAAACTCTCAAATCCATTATATATCCCATTAATCCCCCATATGCCTCCTGAATACAACCTTTCTCTAACTGTTTTCTATATTCCTGCATACATTCATTAAATGAACCCATATCCAATTCCCCCTCGCCTGATCATCAGATTATAATAAATATATCTGATTATTATGAATTATTTTTCCACTTTTAATTAATTTTAAAGAAAAATAAAAAAAATATTAAAAAAAAATAATATTTCAGTGAATTTAATTAATCCTGCTTAAATATTGGAAGAACAAACCCTGAATCCTTCCTCAAATGCCTTCAAATTTATAGGAATACTCTTCTCAGGCAGGTTGTTCTGCATTGATTCCATTATAATCTGCTTATCCACGGGGAATCCTGGAACTGCTGCTGCAGCACCTAACATCACCATGTTCACTGCCAGGATGTGACCGGCTTCCTTGGCAATTCCATCGGCATCCAGGGCAATGACTTTCTTTGTCTGGGATTCCAGTTCATCCAGCATGGTGGATAATTCAGGGTAAGGGTGTTCACTTTGCCTGATGTTAAAGGGATAAATGGTAGAGGTGTTCACAACCACGTAACTATCCTCATTAATCATATTCATCGCCCGGAGGGCTTCTAATGGTTCGAAGGCCAGTAAAAGGTCAGTTTTTCCTTCTTCAATGAGGGGGCTGTGAGAGTCTCCTATCTTCATCTGAGTGGATACCACTCCTCCTCGCTGGGACATTCCGTGGATTTCTCCCACCACCACAGATAAACCACTCTGCATGGCTGCTTCTCCCATGATCACCGAGGTTTTGATGATACCCTGACCACCAACTCCTGAAATGTAAATATTATAGGGATTCATTGTTTGTTCCTCCCGTTCTCTGCATCTATTCTTTTGGCTCTTATAGCCTTCTCTGGACAGGTCTGTACACACACATTGCATTTTCTACACATCAGGGGATCAATCCTTATCTTACCCTCTTCACTGGTGTAAATGGCCGGGCAGGTAAGCTCCAGGACACAGGTATCACAGTTTGTACATTTATCCTCCTGGACATCGATAACGATGTTTTTACCTGTCTCTTTTCTTCCTTTAATTAACATGCAGGGGTACTGGGAGATAACCACAGCCACTCCCTCGTACTGGAGTGCCTTTTTGAATGATTCCCGGGAGTTGCGTACATTGAGGGGGTTGATGGTTTCCACCATTTCCACTCCACAGGCCTTTACCATTGCGGGTATGGATATTTCCGGTGCTTCCATCCCCATACCATCAATGGGTAGCCCGGGGTGTGGTTGGCCTCCGGTCATGGCTGTGGTACGGTTGTCTAGGATCACCAGGACGAAGTTGGCTTTATTGTGCACTGCGTTGAGGAGAGGTGGTATACCTGCATGGAAAAAGGTAGAGTCGCCTATAAAACTCACCACAGTTTGGTCCGTGGCTTTGGAGAATCCACAGCTAGTTCCAATGGAGGAACCCATGGATAACAGGTAATCTGCTGTTTGGTAGGGGCGTTCAATACCCAGGGTATAACAGCCAATATCAGTGGGGAAGATCACATCAGTAATATTCAGTTCTTCTGCTGCCTTTTTAACCTCAAAGTATGCTGCACGGTGGGGGCAACCCGGGCACAGTGTAGCCGGTCTTTTGGGAAGCCCAAGCGAAGTTTTAACATCTTCAGGGGGCATTTCCAACCCCATCATCCGGCCCACTCCTCCCAGCACTATATCCGGACTGTACTCGTATATCAATGGTAGAGTTCCATCCAATTTACCGTGAACAGTTTTATCAAGATGGTGTTTACCCACAATTGCCAGCACCTCTTTTTCCATTATGGGGTCAACCTCTTCCACCACCAGCACCATTTCCAGGTTATCCATAAACTCCAGCACCTTTTTTTCAGGGAAAGGATGGGAGAAGGTTATTTTAAGGACATTTACCGGTAAATTGTACTCCTCCACCACATCCATGACGTAGTTGAAGGCACTGCCACTGGTGATGATTCCCACTTGACTTCCTCTGTTAAGGGGATGGTTTAGGGATGAGTTATTGGAAAGCACACCTATTTTTGCCATTTTCTCAACCAGGTTGCGGTGCATTACCCTGGCAGATTCGGGTACTGGTACGAAGCGCTGGGGATCCTTATCAAAGTGTCCCTTTGCCGGGGCTTTTTTAAGGGGTCCCAGTTCCACTACACCCCTCATATGGGAAACCCGGGTGGTGGTCCGGAGAATAACAGGTAATTCGAATTCTTCCGATAACTGGTAGGCGTATTTCATGAGATCCTTAACTTCCTGGGGGCTGGATGCTTCCAGGAGGGGTAAGTTGGCCAGTCGTGCGTAGTGACGGTTGTCCTGCTCATTCTGGGATGAAAACATAGAGGGGTCATCAGCCGTGAGGATCACCATTCCCCCCCGGACACCGGTGTAGGCCACGCTCATCAGGGAGTCGGAGGCCACATTCAGGCCCACATGTTTCATGAAGGTGAATGATCTGAGTCCGGAGGCAGCGGCAGCGGCAGCCACTTCCAGGGCTACCTTTTCATTGACTGAAAATTCGAAGTACATCCCTGCCTCTGCGGCCAGGACTGATAAAACATTTCCAATCTCAGAAGAAGGTGTTCCGGGGTAGGTGCTGGCCACAGACACACCGGCTTCCAGTGCTCCGCGGACTGCAGCTTCGTTGCCCATCAGGAACAGTTTATCCTTCTCTTTTTTGGTGAGTATTTCCTTGATGTTCATAACTATCTTCCTTAGAGTAAAGTGACGATTAAATTCATAATTTTATTAATCAGACTAGATTATTAATCAGACTAAAATATAGCTTTGGATATTTTTTAGTATATAGATTTAGATATTTAGGGTTAGTTATTTGAAAATTTATCGGGACCCTTGAAAAGATTTATTTCCATGTTTAATCTCTTTTTTTAAAGATTTTAAATGGAATATTTTCTTACATAAATCGTCTTACAAATAAGATCCCAGCAACCCTCTGTAGATGGAGCTATTAGAAGGTATAACTGGCAGTAACAGGGATGAATGATGTTCCAAGTCGTGATAAATGGTCTGATTTGCTATCTGCTGCTGTGTGTCTGTGGCAATGGGATTACCAGTGTTGGGGTTGGGGTGCAGGATAGGGTAAGCACTGGAAGATATTTCCAGGCGGATTTTATGACCTGGAAGGAACACGTGTCCCATGTCATAAAGTTCAATTCGGTATTTTTCAATTTTACCTGGTTCTAAGAGGATTTCCCGGTCAAAACCTTGTCTAAATCTGGCTCTAATTGATCCCCCTGATTCAAAGTTACCCAGGTTGATGGTGGTCCCATTGGGATATACATCCATGATTCTGGCCACGAAATCCGTGTCCCGGGCAGTACTGGCTGCATACACTTCTACGGTCACTGGACCCAATATCATGACTGGTTCTTCCAGTGCAGTGGTGGTGTAAACCAGGACATCAGAACGGTTTTCAGTGCTGATGGAGTTGATAGCATAACCTCCGGATGTAACTGGTCGGGGGTTAGCCGGATCATAGGTGTAACTGTCAGAATTAGCTGTCAAGTTGGTACTGGAAGTTGAATTGACCGCACTGGAATTGGAGGAGGCATTGGCAGAGGTTAAGTTCCATTGCAGGAAACCATTGCCATTTAAGGTATTGGCCTGCCCTCGGCTGTTAAGGTAGAGGGGAGTTATATTCATATCCTGCGGAGGATAAGTGGTGAGGTTTATCCATTTACTCAAACCAGTGATGTAGACTGTTGCCCGAGGTAGGTTTAACGGCCCATTTAAAGTATCGGAGGTGTTAGTCCTATTAATATTGGAAAGGGTAGTGTTATTATTTGAAGGGATAGTATTGGGGGAACTGGAGTTAGAATTATTAACTGCAGGATGGGAGGAGTCAGTTGAATTTTTAAGGTAATAATTGAAAAATGCCAGTTGAGTGGCCAGTAAATCTTTCTGAGTTCCGGGAACCGGTAGATCTCCCACTGGAGATACTTGTTCCCCTGTTTTGAAGGTTCCCTCGTGTGTCCAGGGCCCTATGATCAGGTACTGGTCACTTGGTGTGGAATTCTTTTTAATACCATTCCAGTAGAAGAGTGTTCCGGGCTGGTTAACATCGAACCAGCCAGTGGTGGTGAGGACGGGAATGTTTATACCTACAAAATCTTGTTCTGTGAACTGGATCCGCTTCCAGTAATCATCCCGGGTTTGATGTTCCAGGAACTGGCGGTAGAGAGCAACCTGGGTTCCGGTCAGCTCATCTGCCGTTGAAAGTGGCCGATGATTAAATATGGGGGTCCAGTTAAGGTTTTGAGTATTGGAATCAGGAACTCGGCCGTTGTTGGCCAGTGCCCAGGGGAGGGCCCATCCCATATAGAAAACTCCCCCAATGGAGGGTACTTCTTCCATGTATCTGCCAGTGGCTGCGGTGGGTGCTATGCATACCAGGTGTGGTGGTTTTTCCCGGGCAGCCAGCCACTGGTCAGTTCCCATGTAATCATAACCCATCATACCTACTCTTCCATTGGACCAGGACTGGTTGGCCGCCCATTCAATAGAATCGTAACCATCCTGTCCTTCCTGGAACAGGAACCCGAAATCTCCTGGGGAGTCACCTTTACCCCGCACATCCTGCACCATGAACACGTATCCCTGTCGGGCGAAATACTCTCCCATGCCAGTGTAGTTCATTTGAGGGTTGCTGCGACCGTAGGGTGTGCGAATCATGATAACTGGATATTGGCCCTCCTCAGTGGGCATCCAGAGATCAGAAACCAGTTGTACACCATCACGCAGGGGTGTTTTTTGTCCCAAAATTGTTTCAACCGAATAATTAGTGGATTTGGTGTTATTTTTCGGAGTCTGGTTGGAGTTACTCGAGGTATTGGTGGTGTTAGAAATTTCGGAAGTGTTTTGCGCTAGTTCTGCACCAGGAAGACTGGAGTCCTGTTGTTGGTTTAAAAAAGAACCCGCATCTTCTAATATTGAGGTTTCATTCTCAGCCAGCAAAACTACCCCTGATAAAACACCCAGAAATGCCAGAAATGTTACAATAACCACTGCAAATGAAGTTTCTTTCATTGTCCCCCTCACTATTGGCATTAGAAAAGTTCAGTATAAGTTCACTAATAGAAGATTATTTAAGGATTTTATTATAATTAACCCTGATGAGGAAAATTAAAATCCAGGATATTGAGGTTAACTATCATGTATTCCACCGGAAGGTGAAATACGCTCGTTTGGAAATTAAAAATGGGGAACTCAACCTTATATTGCCGCCAGGGGTGAATGATTACCGTGAACTGGTGGATAAACATGAGAAATGGATTTATCAAAAAATTTCACGAATTAGAAAGTTGAGAAGTGAATCTCTAAAAAGGAAACTGGATTTTAGTAGGAGTAGAGAAGACTTTAGGGATATGGTCACTAACTTGGTGGATGAAATATCCTGTGAAATGGGTTTGAAGGTTAACCAGATAACTCTGCGACGGATGAAAACCCGCTGGGGAAGCTGTAGCAACCAGGCTAACATTAATATAAACACCCGCCTGAGATATCTACCAGAAAACCTTATCCGATACGTGGTGCACCATGAAATCTGTCACTTGAAGGTCAGAAACCACAGCAAAGAGTACTGGGATCTGGTGGCTGTAACCTACCCCAACCACCCCCAATTGGAAGATGAACTAGCCATTTACTGGTTTTTAGTGAAGGATTTAGATTGATAATCCCTAAAAAGGTTCATTCATGAATTCCAATTTGGTGGACAATACGCTTTTTTATTGTATAATATTTTTTATAGGAATAACACCTAATATTTATTGATTCTATTTTAACTCTCAATCGCCTTTGGAGTTTATAGAATGGATTTTTAAACTGAGTTTGAAAAATCTAAAAAACCCAGTTAACTAACTAATAATGTTTTTTAAAAGCTTAAACCAATTAAAAAATCATTAAATGCTTAAATCATGTCGGAGATGGAAATGATAAATGTAACTGTTATGCGCCAGCCTTCCAGGGATGAAACATCCCATCCAGAAACTTACTCGGTTAAAAGAAAGGATAAAATGAAAGTCCTGGATGCCTTGAATTACATCAACCAGCATCATCAGGCCAACATTGCCTATCGCAGCTCCTGCCGGGCGGGTCAGTGCGGATCCTGTGCAGTTAAAGTTAACGGAGAAATGGCTCTGGCCTGTAAAAAAGAAATACAGGATAAAGATGTAATTGAACCCCTTAATCTACCAGTTGTTAAGGATTTAGTTGTTGATCGAAGCGAAATGGACGGCAAGGTAAAGGATATGGGCCTCTTTCTGGAGGATGAATGTGAGATGGGTGAGTGCCCGGCTATTATCAATCCAGAAGATCTGGCCAACACCAAGAAGTTAAGGAGTTGTATTGACTGTTACTCCTGCTTATCAGCCTGTCCTGTATTGAAAGTTAATGATGAATTTGCAGGACCCTATTTCATGCGTTATCTATCTAAATTTGCATTTGATCCAAGAGATTGCTCTGATAGGGCAGAGGAAGGGTTTGAAGAGGGGCTTTACTGTTGTACCTCCTGTTCTAAATGCGTGGAGGTATGTCCCAAGGAAATTAACACCTTTGGTGGCGCCATTGAAAAGTTACGGGAAATGGCTTACCAGGAAGGTATTGGACCCCTACCACCCCATCGCGCTTTAAAGGAACTCATTGAAAAGACCGGAAGATCCGTGGAACCCATGGAAGAAGGCCCCATGAGGGCTGGTTTTGTGAAAATAGCCAACTCCCGAGAGTTACCCGAAGATGCAGCCGAGGGGAAAGAGAAAGTTGCCCTTTTCACTGGTTGCCTCATGGATTATCGTCTACCTGAGATTGGAATGGCCCTCCTGGACGTTCTAAACAACCATGATGTCATAGTAGAGGTGCCCAGCCAGCAGGTTTGCTGTGGTTCCCCCCTGATCCGAACCGGACAAACTGATATTGTGGAAGATCTGGTGAAAAAGAATGCCGAGGCCTTTGCTGGTTACGATACCATTATAACTGTCTGTGCCGGTTGTGGTGCAACCCTTAAAAAGGATTATCCCCGGTACGGTGTCCAGTTCAAGGTAATGGATATCAGTGAGTATCTGGCAGATAAGCTGAAAACAGAGGATATGAAACCGGTTAACCTGAAGGCAACCTACCACGACCCCTGCCACCTCGTTCGTGGCCAGGGAATCCGGGAGGAACCCCGTGAAATTCTAAGGAAAATTAAAGGCCTGGAATTCGTGGAAATGGAAGTCCCTGACCAGTGCTGTGGTGCTGGTGGGGGTGTGAGATCCGGTAAACCAGAAATTGCTGCAGATTTAGGCCGGGCCAAGGCAGAGATGATTGAAAAACTGGGTGTGGATGCGGTGATCACCATCTGTCCCTTCTGTGAAAACAACATCCGGGCATCCCTGGAGAGGGAAGGCCTCAACCTGGAGGTTATGAACATACTCAAATTACTGGAAAAGGCCTATCAATGAAAAGAGGATGATAAAAACTCCCTACTTTAAGGATAACTCTGTGTCCTCATTTGACTTTCAGAACAACTATAAAACTAAAAAAAAGGATTTGAACAGGATAACATGATTTATGTGGTTTTTGTGGAACCCGAAACTCCAGGGAATATTGGTTTTCTGGCGCGGACCATGAAAAATTTCGGTTTAAGGGACATGGTGCTTATTAATCCCTGCCAACTGGAGAATGATTCGTACTATAAGGCTATGCATGCCCGGGAAATTGTTTCCAATCGCCAGGAGTACAGTTCGCTGGAGGAATTTATCAAAATAAATAAAATTGACTTTGCAGTGGGCACTACTGGTACAGCGGGTGGAAGTTACAACATCCCCCGTATCGCCGTTACTCCGGATAACCTGGCCCAAAACTTAAATGAGAAGGGCAATATTGCACTGATATTTGGTAGGGAAGGGGATGGCCTTACCAATCAGGAATTGGAACTATGTGACGTGGTGGTATCCATTCCCACCCATGACGTTTATCCCATACTTAACATCACCCATGCTGCGGCCATCATCTTTTATGAACTGTTTAAGACTGAAAAAGCCTATCCCGTGGAAGAGATAGATGAAGCCTCGGTGGAGGAAAAACAGGATTTAATCCGGGACATGAACGAAGTACTGGACCATCTGGATTACCCGGATCATAAAAAGAAGAATGCTTCCACAGTGTTTAGAAGGGTGATGGGCAGGGCATTTATTTCCGGAAGAGAAGCCCATACTCTTAAAGGAGTGTTTCGAAGGATTAAAGAGAGAATATAATAAATAGTAAAGTGGAGGATTATTAAGTAGATTAAGTGAAATTTTGTAAATAATAATCCACTTGAAGATCATTCCCGTGAAATAAAATTTAAGAATAATGTACGGATTGTATTTATCCCCAAACAGCTTAATTAATTAAAAAAACTAACTAAAAAGGGAGAATGAGATAAAATGGCTATTTTAAGTGACCAGGATATCATAAAATATTTGGATGAAGGCAAGATCACCATAGACCCTTTGGAAGACCCAAGCAGGCAGATCCAGCCATCATCAGTGGATCTCAGGATTGGTAATGAATTTAAAGGATTTCGCATAATCCGAAAACCCTGTATCGACCCCCTGGACAAATCTGACCTGGAGTCCTACATGGAATCATTCCATTTAGAACAGGGAGAGGCATTCATAATACATCCCGGCGAATTTGCACTGGCCACCACCTACGAAGCTGTTAAACTCCCTGATGACTTGGTGGCCCGTGTGGAGGGGCGTTCATCAATGGGGCGTTTGGGGATCACCATGCACGTCACTGCCGGCTACATTGACCCGGGATTCGAAGGGAAGATCACCCTGGAAATTTCCAACATAGGTAAAATGCCAGTTGCGCTCTACACCGGTCAAAGAGTATGCCAGATCGTGTTTGAAACCATGACCACCCCTTCACTACGTCCCTACGGACATCCTGAGCGTGATAGCAAATATATGGGTCAGGACAAACCAGTTACCAGTAAAATCAAACAGGACTATGAGATCAGAGACCGGAAGCAAACAAAATTACTTTAAATTTAATATTAAAGTTGCTTTAAGTTGTAAAGTTTAGGTTACTTTGATTAAATGGATTGAAGTTTGCATTAGGGATTATCCCTGCATACTGTATCTTTTTCCGGGAATAAAGCCAACATATTTAATTTTATTGATTATTCACACTAAAGATGAATCATGAGAGGATATAAATGAAAAATGAAGATGTTATGAATATTGCCAAAAAAAGAGGATTTTTATGGTCATCATTTGAAATTTACTCAGGAGTGGCAGGATTCTTTGATTACGGTCCTTTAGGGGCCATCTTGAAAAATAAGATCATGAACAAGTGGAGGGAGTACTACCTGGTGGGCGAGGGTTTCTACGAAATAGAATCACCAACCATCATGCCCGAAGAGGCACTTAAAGCATCGGGACATGTGGATCACTTCAACGACCCCATGACTGAATGTAAAGATTGTCTGGAAGTGTTCCGGGCAGATCATGTTATTAAAGAAGCCATTGGAGAAGAAGTGGAAGGATTAGAAAACCAGGAACTCACAGAGATATTATCCGACCGACAGATACCTTGCCCCAAATGCGGAGGCCACCTAACCCATGTCTGGAGTTACAACCTGATGTTCCAAACCCTTATAGGTGCTAAAGGTAAAAAGACAGGTTACATGCGGCCAGAAACCGCCCAGGGTATATTCATACCCTTCAAGAGACTTTTAAGGTTTTTCCGTGGAAAACTCCCCTTCGGTGTGGTGCAGCTGGGTAAGGCCTACCGGAATGAGATCTCACCACGTCAGGGTGTTATCCGGCTTCGGGAGTTCACTCAGGCTGAAGCAGAGATCTTCGTGGACCCCCGGGATAAGAAACATCCCCACTTTCAGAGGGTGGCCCAGCAGACCCTTACACTGTACACTGCCGATGCCCAGGAGAACGAGGGGGAAGCAGTCCAGATCACCGCTCAGGAAGCTGTGGATAGTGGAGTGGTATCCAGCCAAATGTTAACCTACCAGTTATGTCTGGCTGACCAGTTCATGGAGGATCTGGGAATACCACGAGATGTGATAAGGTTCCGTCAGCACATGAAGACCGAGATGGCCCACTACGCCATTGACTGCTGGGATGTGGAAATCTACACCGACCGTTATGGCTGGATCGAAGTGATTGGAATTGCCGACCGAACAGATTTCGACCTCAAATCCCACAGCCAATACAGTAAGGAAGATCTATCCGTTTTCATAGAATACGATGAACCACGAACCATCACCAAAATGGTAGCTAAACCGGATATGAAAAAATTCGGACCCCTGTTTAAGGGTGCTGCTCCCAAGATCATGAATTTCCTCAAGGAAGCCGATTCCAACATTATAAAAGAAGCTTTCGAGGATAAAGGTGTTTATGAGGTGGAACTAGAAGGTGAGACCTATCAGTTAACTCCGGATCTCGTATCATTCGAAGAAGTTGAAGAAACGGTACGGGGAGAAAAGATATATCCCCATGTAATTGAACCATCATACGGTATTGACCGTATAACCTACTCCGTACTCCTCCACTCCTTTACCCAGGAAGATGAGCGTAATATTTTCCATTTCCCACCAGACATCGCCCCAGTGGGAGCAAATGTCTTCCCACTGGTAAACAAGGATGAACTGGTGGAAATAGCCAATAACATAATGGAAAATCTCCGGGGGGAAGGCATAATAGCTGAAGTGGACACCTCTGGAACCATAGGCCGCCGTTATGCTCGTTCTGATGAGATTGGAACACCTTTTGCAGTTACCGTGGACCACCAGACCTTGGAAGATGAGACTGTTACTATACGTGAACGTGACAGCCAGGAACAGGTTCGGGTGCCCCTATCTAAGGTAGCAGATAGAATAAACAACTTATTACTTAAAAAAGTAAATTTTAGTGACATCTAAAACCAGATTTTAGTTAAATATGTCCTAAAACACTTTTTTTATTCAATTATTTTTTTTATTTTAAGGGAAAACTTAATCTTCTTTGACCAATGATTCCAGTTCTTCTTTAGGGATCATCTGGGCAATTTTTAGTTTAGTTGGGCAGCGTCCCAGTTTTATATCGTGTTTTTTGGCTATAGCCTTCAAATCCTTTAATGTGGCCTTTTTAGCCATTTCTTCCACATCCACAGTTACACCTCCTAAGAGAAAGGAAATTATTGAATTATCCCCTTACATACTTATATGGTTGAACTTCTTAATTAATTTTAGAATAAAAGATGGTAATTTTAGACGTAAAAGATAATTGCTTTCATTAAACATAAAAAAACAGTTAAAAGTCAAGGTAGAAATTTTATGGAGATGAGTTTATGATAGACGCACACATACATGCGGATTGCCGGCCTTACGAAGATTTTAAGAGTATGGCTGTTGCCGGGATAGAATCTGCTCTTACACTGGCCCATGACCCCCTGAGGATGAGCACTTCGGCAGTGGTCCTGGACCACTTCTACCGTATACTGGAAAACGATTTTAAAAGGGCTGAAGAAAATGGTCTCACTCTTAAAGCTGCCCTGGGACTCCACCCACGGAGTATATGTCCGGATTATAAGTTAGTGCTCCGTAAGCTCCCCTGGTTCCTTGATCAGGACATGGTAATTGCCATGGGAGAAATTGGACTGGAAACTACTTCCAACATTGAAAGGGAAGTATTCCGAACCCAGCTAGAAATGGCCAATGAACTGGACATGAAGGTGGCAGTGCACACCCCTCGAAAGAATAAAAGGGAAGTGACCATTAAAACCCTTTCTATAATTGAAGGTAACATTGATCCGTCTATGGTGGTGGTGGACCATGTGGATCCATCCATAATCGATTTAATGGCTGATTTTGAAGGGATGATGGGGGTAACTGTGCAGCCACAGAAGATGACACCTAACGGTGCGGTGGAAATGCTGGAGAAAACATTCGAGGAATACGGCCCGGAAAGGTTCATGCTGGATAGTGACATGAGTTCTTCACCATCCGACCCTTTATCAGTCCCTAAAACTGTGCACGAACTTAAAATGGCTGGATGGGATAATAAAAAAATTGATATGTTGTCTTGTAAGAATGCAGCCCATTTTTATGGATTGTAGGGACAAAAATCAGTATTATTAATGGGATCAATCAGAACCCCAGTACTAATTCTAAAAAAAGATTAAAACAGGCTTAAAGTTAAAATAAGGGTTAAATTTAGGAACTCTTAATTATTTGTTTTCAGGGGGTAATATACCCACAAATTTCTTAATACGTTCCATAATCCCTTCTTTATCCGGCTGTACTGGTTTATATTCCTTTCCAACAAGATCCGCGGCCAGTTGCATTATTTCATTGCTTATGGGTGAAGCAGGGTTTAATTCCATCACTGAACTGCCCAGTGCTATGGAACGGTCCATCTCCCGGTCGTAGGAAATAACCGATATCATGGGTACTTCCAGTATGGATTCTATTTCATTGACTGAGAGAAGAAAATTATCATCGTACCACATATTCAGAACAAAACCAAGGATTTCAATGTTTAGTTCGTTTAAGAGAATTCTTATCTTAAGAGCATCAGCAACAGAGGGCATGGTAGAATTGGTAACCAGTATGGCTTCAGTGTCCTCGGGTAAGGCTTCAAAGATATTTGAATTTATACCAGAAGGCAGGTCCATCAGAAAAATATTTCCATAGGCGGATATTTCTTCCATTATCCTTTGCCAGGAAACATAGTTGGGGTTGATGGTTTTCAAGGTTTCAAAATGCATACCCGTAGGTATTACCAGGGCACCCTGATTAACCTGGTAAACACAGTCCTGGACTGCTTTATCACGCATCAGTACATCGTGCAGGGTTACCTCTGGATTCAAAAGTCCGGTGATAACATCCATGTTGGACATCATCAGATCCATATCCAGCATGACAGTTTCTTCACCAAAAAGGCTCAAGGCCACACCTAAATTAAAAGTAAGGGATGTTCTCCCTACTCCACCTTTTCCAGATGCAAGTGCAATGAATCTTGACATGTACTCTCCAGTCAGTTAAAAATTAAAAATTTTTATCTCCTTCCCAGTAATCCTTCCACCAGTTTGGAGATAACTCCCTTCTTGTCTGGTTCAATTGGCTGGTACTCTTCACCTATCAGGTCCGCTCCCAGTTGCATGACAGAATTGCTGGTGGGAGATTTAGGGTTTTTGATTACTAAAGGCTCTCCAAAGGCAGCGGCCCTGCTGACTTCAGTGTCTTCAGGGATTACCGCAATTACCGGCACTTCCAAAATGGTTTCAATTTCACTGATGGTTAAGAAGGTTTTATCGTGCTGTTCCCGGTTGATTACTACTCCCAAAATGTCCACACCCAACCGGTTGGCTATTATCTTGGTTTTTAGGGCATCACTGATGGATGGTACTTCCGGGGTGGTGATAAGTATCATTTCCTGAGCAGCAGCTATGGCTGCCAGGGCATCCTTTTCCAGACCAGCAGGGGCATCAATTAGCAGTATATCGGCCCTTTCAACCAATACTTCCAGAGCGTTTTCCAGGCGATCCATTTTGATTTTACGAAGGCCTTCCAATGAAATTCCAGCAGGGACCACTTTAACACCGCCCGGTCCCTCATAAATAGCATCTTCAATATCCGCATCCCCAGAAAGAACATCGTGCAGAGTCACTGACTTTCCTTCCATACCCAGTATGAGTTCCAGGTTAGCCATGGCCACATCTGCATCCAGAACTATAACCTCTTCCCCATAGGTAGCCAGGGCCA
>NZ_CP022706.1:2287500-2292500 GCF_003491305.1 Methanobacterium sp. BAmetb5 | reverse complement strand
TATTTCGGGGAAATCATGGAATCAACCATGCTTTGCAGTGAATGCGGATTTAAACACGCTGACACCATTTGCATTGACCAGAAAGAACCAGTTAAATACACCCTGAGTGTGGGAAAGGAAAATTTAAACTCCCGTGTGGTTAAATCCCAATCAACCACCATAACCATACCTGAAATAGGACTCAAGGTGGAACCAGGACCCCAATCCCAGGGATATGTCTCCAATGTTGAAGGAGTGTTAAATCGGTTCGAAAAGGCCGTCAAAACTGCCCTATCCTGGGCTGAAGAGGACCAGGTAAAAATGAATGCTGCCCAGATACTGGAAGATTTGGAAGAAGTGAGAAGTGGTGCCAAAAAAGTCACCATGATCATGGAGGATCCCTTTGGACACAGTGTTATCGCTGATGAAGCTGCAGTTAAAAGTGGGTTAAGTGAAGAGGAGATTAAAAAGTTGAAAACGGGTTTCACTACCTTTGAAAATGAAGATTTGAAACTTGACCCTGACTCAGAGTAGACACTACCCCCATAGTAGACACTGCATTATCTTGTCTTTAACTAAAAAATTAATTTTAAACTAGTAATCCCCCAAATAGAAGCGGTAATCTATTAAATCCAACAAAAAAAGGAATTCCCTTAATCAAGAGGTTAAAGTAGTTAAAATAAAAAATAATAAATTGAAGAGGTTTAATCCATGAAAGCAGGATCTTCCTCTTCTTCCTGGACATCTTTGAGTTTCAGTGTCCTCTTAACATCCATGGAAAGGGCATCACAATCAGCCTTAATGGCGTGCAGGTGCATTAATATTCTTTTCTTCTCTTCATTGATCCTTTCAATATTCTGGTAAGGATAAATGGATTCTTTGAGCATTTCATATTCAATGGTGGTGTAAGGATATTCATTGAGCTGCTCACAGACCTTTACCAGCACCTCTCCCAGGAACTTGTTCATTTCCACTTTAACCCTTTCCCGGATCATCTTATCCTTGTCCAGGTTCTGCTTCATGAGACGTACGACTTCCGCTTTGGCAAAAGGTAAATCTTCCCCTTCTTCTTCGTCTTCAGAGGTTTCTTCAGTAGTTTCATCTGACTCAACTGATTCTTCAGAGTCGGTAAATTCCTCGGTTTCTTCCTGAATAATTTCTTCGTTAAATTCATCTTCTCTTTCGTCGTACATGAAAAATCTCCTACTTTTAGATTTATAATTCTATTTACTCACACTAAATGCTATGTTAACTTTCTTATATAAAATTATGGTTAAAATATGAAGTTACGTGCAAAATTTAGGGTGATTCCCGGTTACACCTTAAAAATAATGGAAGGTAAAATAAAAATTTACACCAATATTATGCATCCCTTCCAGATTTGATTAACCGAGAAGTATATGGGTTCAGTGAATTTTTTCCAGATCCAGACTTAGGTCCAATGATCGGGCAGAGTGAGTAATGTATCCAGTGGAGATGACATCCACCTTCGTGTTTGCAAACTGCACTATGTTATTCTCATTGATACCACCGGAAACCTCAATTATGACTTTATCACGGAGATTTTCATCTTCCAGGGCCTTCAAAACTTGGTTAATTCTTTCAGGCACCATATTATCCAGCATTATAATGTCCGCACCTGCTCTGGCAGCCTGTAATGCTTCTTCCAGGGTTTCCACTTCGATTTCAATCTTCTTGGTGAAACTGACATATCGGCGGGCCCGGGATATTGCTTCATCCACTCCTCCCACCAGGGCCAGGTGATTATCCTTTATGAGCACACCGTCATCCAGGCGAAAGCGGTGAGTATCTCCCCCACCAGCCCTTATGGCATTTTTTTCGAATAATTGAAGACCAGGAGTTGTTTTACGGGTCCCAGCAACAGTAGCATCCGGGTTGACACTGCGAACCATTTCTACTATTTTGGAAGTCAAGGTGGCAATTCCCGACATACGCATGAGGAGATTGAGCACTGTTCGCTCCACCGTAAGTATAGTACGCGGATCACCATTTATTTCCATGATAATCTGACCTTCACTTATATTTTCACCATTTTCCACCATTACCTCCACCGAAACGTTGAAATCTGTGAAAATATCAAGGGCCAACTCCATCCCGGCAATTATTCCCGGTTCCTTGGCGATGATCCTGCCTTTAACCTGTAATCCTGGAGGTATCACGGCCTGGGTGGTTATATCTTCAAAACCGATATCCTCATAAACCATATTAGCTAGGTCCTGCCTCATGATTGCACCTTATCCATTATAAATGATATAATAAAACCTTAAATAGGGGCGAGAATATTTAAAATCCACTACTTCCCCGGTTAAATTCATTACTTGTCCTTTATATTCCAGGAAGGATATAAATTTTAACCCGAGATATATTTTCCAGTTATTTTAGAATGTGGAGAAATACCTTAAAACTTACATTTACCAGCCATTAACTTATAAGAATTATAAATCATAAAACAATCATTTAAAGAATAAATACCCCATCATATTAGGTATTAGGTGAGCCAATTATGGAGTTAATATTTTTAGGAACCTCATCTGCACTTCCCACCACTAAACGAAACCATCCCTCCATTGCCCTTAAGGCCTTTGGAGAGGTGATGCTCTTTGATTGCGGAGAAGGGACCCAGCGACAGATGGCCAGAATCAAACTGAGCCCCATGAAAGTGGATCATATCTATCTAACCCACCTACACGGGGATCATTTCTTGGGGCTGCCCGGCATGATACAGTCCATGGCCTTCCGAGGCCGCAAAGAGCCGCTACACATCTATGGGCCTGAAGGGACTATAAAAACTGTCCAGGCCATTAAAGACTTAGGCTACTATGCATTATCTTTCCCCATACATGCTTATGAAGTAAGAGAAGGTGTGATTCTGGAAACAGATAACTATGTAATTGAATGCTGTCCTACTCACCACTCTGTACTTAACCTGGCATATTCCGTGGAAGAAAAACGGTCCCCTAAATTCCTCCGGGAAAAAGCCATTGAACTGGGCTTAAAACCAGGCCCAGAGTTTGGTAAACTTCAGAATGGAATTCCAGTAGAGTTAAATGGTAAATTAATACAGCCAGAACAGGTCCTTGGAGAAAAAAGAAGGGGGAGGAAGATTGTTTATTCCGGAGATACCATACCCTGCCATGAACTGGTTAAATTCGCCTCTAATGCTGATGTTCTCATACATGAATCCACTTACGAATCATCACAGGAAAAAAAAGCCCTTGAAAATGGCCACTCCACTACCACCCAGGCCGCGGAGATTGCCAAAAAAGCAAAGGTATTTGAATTAATTCTAACCCATATAAGCACCCGTTACAAGAACAGCGGTGATTTAAGAAAAGAAGCCCGTAAGGTGTTCCGTGAAGTGATTGTGGCTGAGGATTTCATGACTATCCCCGTGGAACGACATAAACCTTAGACTGCTGCATTTATTAAACCGTCACATCTTTTTAAAAAATCATTCATGAATTTAAGAAGAGAAGGCATCTAATGATTTATTAGGGACATCTAAAGATTCTCCGCAAAAAAAGAGCGAGGTAAACTAAAATGGTTGTTGATCCGGACCCCCTGTACATTAACCTTATAAAAATAGCCATAATCATAGTAGTTTCCCTGATCATAACCAAGTGGTCTATTTATATCGTCAAGAGAATTGGTAGCCAATTTAATTTTGAACTCACCCTTATCCAGGTCATAAATGAGATCATCAAATATTCAGTAATTGCCGTTGCCATAACCTTCTGTTTAAGGGAAGTTGGAGTGGATATAAACGCCATAATTGTAAGCCTGGGTATTGTAGGTATAGCTGTAGGTTTTGCTGCCCGGGACACCCTATCCAACTTCATTGCCGGCATGTTCATCCTGGCAGATCAGAGTTTTAAGGTGGGAGATATAATTGAAATGTCCGGAAAAAGGGGCAAAGTGATTAAACTGGGTTTAAGGGTTACCACCATTAAAACCGATGACAACAAAATCATCACCATCCCTAACTCAACCTTTTCCAGTTCAGTTTACGTAAATTACACCTCCCGTGAAACACGTAGGGTGGAACTAAACGTTAACATCCCCTATGAAATAGAACTGGAAGAGACTGTTAACTCACTGGTTAAGGTAGCATCAAATTGCCAGTGGGCTTTACCCCAGCCAAAACCAAACGTGCTTATAAAAGAAATGACAGATACAGGTATTAAAGCCACCATCAATGTCTGGGTCGAAGACCCCTGGAAGGTAGCCACCTACAAAAGCCAGTTAGCTCTGAAGGTCAAAGAGTTACTGGTAGTTAAGGATTGCCGGGAAAATGTCAAGGAATAATATTTTGGCCATCATAATTATTTTAGCGTGTGCCACGCTGGCCGGTAGCATAGCTATGGCCGGTTACGTGCAGATGGAAAACGTAACCCAAGCTCAGAAAAGTGTTAAGGATTATCAGGAAAAAATGAGCAACCCAGTGGATGCTCTGGACCCTACTGATCTTAAAAAGACCTATATGAATGCCAAATTAATCATACCAAAACTCGGTGTGAACGCCAGCATTCGATCGGACACTGTAAATGCTTATAATGCTGTTTATCATTACCCTGAGAGTGTTATGCCAGGTAAACCCGGTGAATGTGGTATTTTAGGGCACAGAACCACTTATTCTGGATTATTCGCTAACATTGCTTCTCTTCAACCCGGAGATAAGGCCATTATCCAGGATTTTACCCAGCGCAAGAAATACGTCTACGAGGTAACTTCCAATGGCAATGACATACGCTGGGACTATAAAACCAATCCCATCCGTTTTTCCCAAGAAGGACAGGCCAGACTGTTAATTGTTACCTGTTACCCCCCAGGTAAAAAACAGGCAGCATGGATTACCCACTTTAAACTGGTATCCACCAGTAATTTATAAATAGATGCCACAAGCAAACACAAATAATTAATCCTAATTTTACCCCTCAACAGAATAATATTACCCCTATTTTTATTTCACCCCAGTTCAAGCACCTGATCTAAGAATATAC
>NZ_CP022706.1:2262500-2282500 GCF_003491305.1 Methanobacterium sp. BAmetb5 | reverse complement strand
TCACCAAAAAATTCCTGCCCTTTGATAAATGTAAGAGGCTCCTGGAAAATGTGGATCTCAAGAGCAACGCCACCATTGACTTTGCCCAGATCAAAGAAAATGCCCGGGAAATCCCCATTGAAGAACGCGAAAAAATATTTATCCAAGATTTCAACCGCATAATAGAAGTCATTACGGAAAATTATGGGAAAGTAATGGGATACGAGGCATTCAGAGCCATGGTAAGGCCTGAATTTATGGAAATCAAAAATTCCTATGGAGAAGCCATGGATAAACTGGATATCAAAGGAAAAATGCATCCAGAAATTGCTCACCTGTTCTCCTGAACCCTGTTAACCAGTTTACTGTTTTTTTAAGCAAAAAATCAGCTACCGAAAACATCCCCCGCAACGTTAATACTGGGAAACACACTTTTTTTAAAATTAAGTTGATTTGATCCCTAGAAAAGTGTTAATAACCCGGATTAATCTAAATTTTAAACCTTTTTAAAATAACAGTTACATATCAATAATCATATTATCCCCACAGAAATATTAGAAAAATTACCTTCACAAAAATATTTAGAAATAAGAACAGTTTATTAAAAATTAAAACGGTGATAAATCATGAACGGACCATGGGTGGAAAAATACCGACCACAAACCCTGGATGAGGTTGTGGGTCAAGAACACATTATACAAAGACTCAAACAGTACATACACGAGGAGAGCATGCCTAACCTCATGTTCACTGGACCGGCAGGAGTGGGAAAAACCACCACCGCCATTGCCCTGGCCAAAGCCATGCTGGGGGAATACTGGAAGCAGAACTTCCTGGAATTAAATGCCTCTGATGCCAGGGGTATTGAGACTGTGCGTAAGGATATTAAGAGTTTCTGTCGGTTGAAAGCCGTGGGAGCACCCTTCCGGATTATTTTCCTGGATGAAGTGGATAACATGACCAAGGATGCCCAGCACGCTCTTCGCCGTGAGATGGAGATGTACACCAAAACATCATCCTTCATCCTTTCCTGTAACTACTCCTCCAAGATCATCGACCCCATCCAATCCCGGTGTGCCATTTTCAGATTCGCCCCCATCAAAGGCCACCAGGTTATCCAGAGATTGGAAATAATAGCCAAGGCGGAAAACGTGAATTACACTCCTGGAACTCTGGAAAGTATTGTCTACTTTGCCGAGGGAGATATGCGCCGGGCAGTTAACATTTTGCAGTCCACGGCATCCATGGGCGAAGAAGTGACTGAGGAAACAGTCCATGATGTGGTTTCCAAGGCCAAACCAAAAGATGTGCGCAGGATAGTGAACATGGCACTGGACGGAGATTTTATGGGTGCCCGTGACCTTCTACGGGAGGTTATGGTGGTTCAGGGAACCAGTGGAGAAGATATGGTTACCCAGATCTATCAGGAAGTATCCAGAATGGCAGTAGACGACCTTATTGCCAGTGACGAATACATCAAACTGGTTGAAAATATTGGAGAATACGATTTCCGAATAAGAGAAGGTGCCAATCCACGGATACAATTGGAAGCTTTATTAACCAAATTTTTACCAAAAGAAAAGGCAGATTAGATGTTGTGGACTGAAAAGTACAGTCCCCAGACCATGAAAGATGTTCTGGGGAATAAAAAGGCCATTGAAGAGATTGAAAACTGGGTGGAAAGCTGGGATCATGGCGAAGCCCAGAAATGCATCCTCCTGGTAGGACCACCAGGCACCGGTAAAACCACTCTGGCCCATCTGATTGCTCGTGAGTTCTCAGACCACATAGAACTCAATGCCAGTGACAAACGATCCTACGACATAATAATGAACACCATTGGCGAAGCATCAGCTTCTGTCTCCCTGTTCGGTCAGGGCAGCCGTAAACTCATAATCCTGGACGAAGTAGACGGTTTACATGGTAACGAGGACCGGGGAGGGATACGGGCCATAAACAAGATCATCAAAGAGGGTCACCATCCCATGATCATGATGGCCAACGATCTGTACAGTAAACGTATCCAGAGCCTTAAATCCAAATGCCAGCTGATAAAAATAAACAAAGTACATACCAATTCTATAGTGGCTCTTTTGAAGAGGATCTGTGTCAAGGAAGGGGTGGATTTTGAGGAACATGTTCTCCGTACACTGGCCAAGAGATCCCGTGGAGATTTAAGATCCGCCATAAACGATCTGCAAGTCATTGCCCAGGGAAAGGATTCAATCACCTCTGATGATCTGAAAGCTGTGGCGCAAAAGGATGATATCAACAACATCTTCGATTCAGTACGTACTGTGCTTAAAAGCAAAAATCCCAAGAGAATCAAGGATGCTCTGCGCCTGGAGGCCGATCCGGGTTTCATACTGGAACAGATAACCGAGAACATTCCCCGGGAGTATGAAAGGCCAGAAGAAATTGAAAAAGCTTACGATGCCGTGGCTGAAGCCGATGTATATCTGGGTAGGGCTTTCCACACCAGGCATTATGGTTACTGGAAGTACACTTACGACTTGATGGGTCTGGGGGTGGCTCTGGCCAAGGATGAAACCTACAAAAAGTTCAGCCGATACGCCAGTTCCACATTCTACAGTAAACTATCCAAGAACCGGGCAAAACGGGACTTGAGAGATAGGGTGGCCACTAAAATAGGAGCCCGGCTGCACACCTCCCGGAAAGTGGCCATTGAGAATTTCCCTTACTTTGAGATAATGTTCCAGGGGGATGATCTGGCCCGTGAACTGGCTGAATACTTTGACCTGGACGATGCCGAGGTTAAACAATTTAGAAGCAGGAAGATAAAGAAGAAAAAGGTAAAGAAAATTACCAAGACCAAAAAACCATCTGCAGCCAAAAACACTGCTAAAGATCCAGCCCCATCCACCAAAAGCTCATCTTCCTCAAAAACTTCAGAAAAAACAGTTAGAGATAATGAAAAGGTTACCGGTACAGAAAGAAGGTCAAAAAACACAGATTCAGCTGCAAAGAAGGTTTCAAAAGTAAAGGACTCTAAAAGCCCAATTACGCCTAAAGATCCAGAAACTAGTGATAAAACTAGTAAACCCCGGAAAAGTAAGAGTGCTCCTTCTGAAAGTGCAGAATCTGAAGATAAAGATGATTCTAGAAAGTCAGAGTCCAAAGAAAAGGGAACCCAAACCTCCTTGTTTAGTTTTCAATAAAAAAAACCTATTTTTTTTATTTTTCCTTTCTTATTTCAAAAAAGATTATCAATAGGGCTTTGAGACAGTTTACATCTAATCAACTGCTTGCCATTTTATCCAGGTTTTTTTATGCTGGAACATAACTAAAATGAAATCCCTGTTTTTTAAACCGTAGCACCGAGTGTAAACAGTACCATCATTACCAGGAAGGTATTGGCCACAGGATCAGTGAGGCTGGTGGATAAGGGTATGACTATGTTATCAGGATCCAGGCCTCTACGGTAGGAAAATGTGTTCAAGTAGAAGGCAATTAGGAGCATTAAGGGAGTGAGCATTAATCCAGCAGTGGTACTGATGAAGACCATTTTATCCAGTCCCACTGATCCAGCACCAAACAGCAAGGACCCCAAGTAAGCTAAAATACCTATCAGGGGATAGATTATTATGGCCAGGATTATAATTATGGCAAAATTCCTAATTGCTCCTTCTGTAGGTCTTAGGGATGATTCTATAGAACCGATGTGTAATCCTGAAGATAACCGGGCCCCCAGGATGCTTACCATATCTCCACTTTCCCCGGAGAACAATGGTACCAGGGCCAAAACCCCCGGACTGCTTAAAATAGCTGAAAAACTGCCGTTCAAGATAGTACCCGCAGTTGTTCCAAATAGTGAGGATAGAAACAGGGTGGGGGTGCTGTGCATGATAATTTTCTTAAGGTGGCTTCCCCTTTTAATTCCATAAATAAAGCCCATGATCCCAATTACAATAAATATTGCAAATAAAATTGTCTCAGTATACCCATTTTTCATCCATAACAGTAACTGTACCGCTAAAAGGATTGAAGGAATGGTAAAAAGGTCTCCAGAAGCTGCAATTAAGGGTGTAGTAATGTTATCCGGGTCCCATCCATTTTCATAACTTTTGATGGAGATCAAAATGGTAGCCGGTAGAAGCAGTGCCCCGGAAAATATTCCTCCCAACACAGAGATAACAGTGAAGTCCACGATGCTAATGCTTTCAAATCCCAGAAGAATGCAGAAGGCTTTAGCTGCAAATGCCAGGAAAATAGACATTATAATGGTTAGAATTATGGCCGAAATGATGTTCTGGTTTAAAACGGGTGATTTTTTCAGTTCCGGCGTTAAGGTACCAATATGGAGGTTTGAACCTAACCTGGAACCTAATGCACCGAATATGTTCCCTCTCATCCCGATTGCTCCAGGGATAAGAACCAGAAGTCCAGGAAGTATCTCCAGAGTATTGGTCATTCTACTCAATAGAATACCGGCGATTAAATCCCCGATGGCACATATAAAAAGAGCGGTGAATGTTTCCCCTAAAACCCGGGATACATCTTTGAAAAAATTAGTAAACTTACTGCTTATGGTAAACGGGACCTGGAGAAGTTGTAAAGACCTTTTGGAAACTAAGACAGCTAATCTTACCATCAAGTCGAGAATGATGTGTATTGAATCGCCAATCCTCTTCAGTAGTTTCTCCGTCCATTTCACCTAACCACCCTAAAATTACAGTAATGGCTGATTTTACGAAATCTTGTACCAATAATTGTTTGAAATCGTTACCATTGCTGATTATAGCTTGATTTTCCGACATTTCTATCTTTTTTTATCTATTAAAGTGCTGGAACATCCTCTTTAACTCTTTCCATTACTATCATTTCAGTCAAATCTTCAACACCGTCGATTGAGCGGATTTTTGAATTTATCAATTGATTTAAGTCCTCAATACTCTTTACCCAGACTTTAATTAGAATGTCATATTCTCCAGATACACTGTAAACTTCGGACACCTCTGGAAGCCGGGAGAGTTCCTCTTTAACCAACTCATGTTTTTCAGACTCGGTCTGAATAATGATTATAGAAGTTATCTCCAGTCCAATCTTCTGCCAGTCCGGTATCAGAGTGTAACGTTTTATTATGTCTTTTTCCAATTTTTTAAGTCGATTAGATATGGTTGCATCAGGGACATCAATCTCTTTTGACATCTGAGATATTGTAATCCTCGAATTTTTAATTAAAGAACGGAGTATAGCTAAATCTACATCATCCATTTTTTCCAACACCTTATCATGATACAAAATAAGATATATCCACAGTCCTTATAAAGGTTTGGGAATATTACCAAAAATGTTTAAAAAAATGAGTATTTTTCTAAATTAACCGTCGGGATTTAGAAATTTCTAAAATTTAACTTAAGTAATTGTGAAAAAAATAGTTTAATAATGGATTAGATACACTTCCGCCCATCTAATCTTCTGTAAATTCTTCGTATTCCAGATCTTCTAGCTTGGTTTCCCCACTGGCAAGTTGTGTGAGTAGAGATCCTCCAGTTTCATTCCCCTTAACTATGAGTGCATCTCCAGCAGAAATCATGGTGTTTTTATCGGGTCCATATATCCAGGATTCATTTCTCCTTATGGCAATGACTGTCATTCCCGTCCGGGTAGCAAGTAGAAGTTCTCCTAGAGATTTATCAATTAGCTCGGATCCTTCTGAGATTTTTACTCTCATTATGACTTCATCTGACTCTTCCATAACCATTTTGAAAACAGGGTGTGGTTTCATACCTTTTAAAACCAGGTCAGCTATATCTTTTGCAGAATCAGCTATGGTTTCTGCTGCTTCCCCCACCTCAAGGAGGGCAGTTAATTTTTCAGCATCCTCTACTGTACGGGCAGCAAGGAGGGATTCTTTCTTAATTTCGTAATTAAGCCTATTAACTTTATTTTCAAGTTTTATAACTTCTTCTGCAGCATCTTTACTATTGAATAGTAGTGCAGAATAAGCTAAATCAACCATTAATTCGGACATGTTTTTCATTTCAATTAAAATGTCCTTAATACTTTTAGGCACCTTTCATCCTCCAGATATTCTAGGTCTAATAAAAATATAATATAAGTAGTATAATGTGAACACTTTAAAAACTTTTTTCATTAATCTCCCAAAAACAGAAATAGTGTATCATAATTTTAAAATGACGACTAATTATTTTTTTAATCTACTCCATAAAGCACATCAACCTAGGATAATAAATAGTTTTCAAGTTTTACGCTAACAAACCAGTCCAAGTTATTAATCATAACAAACATTGATCATATAAAATACCATGAAATAGGGTTACAGCTAAACCATCCATTCATGGGATAATAATTTTAGGGGAGTAAAACATGAAGAAGTCTAATTTTAAGTGGGAAAAAAGACTAGTGTGCTTATTAGTAGTGGGTATGGCTATGATAATCACTGTCGGCTCATCATTTGCCGCAAGTACCATCTATGTCAGCACACAGGGAAACGATGCATGGAATGGCCTGGCAGCTACCTACGATCCAGCAACTGGAAACGGGCCTAAAGCAACCATACAAAATGCAATTGACACAGTATCTGATAATGGAACAGTATCTGTGGCTGCAGGAACCTATTATGAAGACCTGTACATCAACAAGGATGTTTATCTAAGGGGAGCCGGTCCTGACAGCACCATCGTAGATGGTATGGCCAAAAATAGTGTTATAAGCTTATTCGGATCCAGCATGGAACCATTTAACCAGTTCGACCTTACCGTAAACGGATTCACCCTTACCAACGGAAACGGAACTTATGGTGGTGGAATCTACAATTATGGTGGCATTCTATTCCTGATAAACACCAAAATCACCAACAACCATGCCACTAAAGGAGGAGGCCTCTACAATTCCGGAACTGCCAGTGCAGACAGTGCAACCGTAATCACTGACAACACACCAGATAACATTTATGGTTATCCCCTCACACCCCTGACCTCCGATGACCTTACACAGGATGTAATACCCTCAGTTGGGTGAAGGGTGTCTTAAATAAATGAGTACATCCAATTCATAAAATTTTTTATGGAGAAAAGGTTTCCCTTTTCCTTTATTTCTTTTCAAAAATAGATTTGTATGTTGTTTTTAGATTACCTCAATCCTTCAAGTTTTCCTGAGAAATATAAAACGCAGAGCGCATCATCTTCTCCCTTACATCAGGAATAAACCCCTCCAGAAACTCCAGCATCTCTCGGGGAAGGCCATCTTCATGTTCAAAACAACATTTCAAGCCTTCAATCTCAATCCATGACTCAATCCATGATGTTGGAACATTTATCAAGGGATAGATCAGCTTCATCCCCTCTTTAGCAGTTTGGGAACTTAAAAGCTCCAATTTCTCCCCCTCGAGCATGAGCTCTAATATGTGTTCTACCTCCCCATCCAGGGTGAGTGGCAGGGCCACACTACCTGCACCCATCTGTTCCCCATGAAACTGGAAAGAATCTACCCCGTCATCCATCTTGCCCTCCTGATCCCTAGTGATCAGTTCCACCCCATACTTACGGGTGTAGGGTTCCAGAACAGTATACAACGTAAAATTAACACACTCCCCATAATCAAAGAGTAATATCTTATCACGGGGGTTCAGCGCATCCTTAAGCACCCTTGAGGCACGGGTACAGATCTTCTGGAATATCTTGGAACGATGAACCTCAAAATTGGGATACTCCCCTAAAAAAAGTTCTTCCTTTTGGCGTGAAAACCGGGATAATTTCAGGTTGTTGATGTAAACCCTTTCACCAACTACACTGACGAACCTGGTTTCCACACCATTTTTCTGAAGGAATCGGACCACTTCTTGTTTCACTGTCATGAATTATTCAACCCTCAATTAGTAGATCACCGGGATAAGATGAAAGGTTAGTTTATGAGTTTTTTATTAAGGGGATTAGATAAACTTATACCCATACAGGTTATGTAACCAAGATTGTCAGGTAAACAATTTTAGAGGGGCTGGTTATGTTTAAAATCTTCGGACGTAAATCTGATGAGAAAGGAGAGGGGGAATTTCTGGAAATAGCAGTAACTGAACCCGTGGACTGTCTGGGTGACTTTACCTTCAACTTCCACTGGCAGCACCAGGGGGAGAAACTGGACCCCCACTGGAAGATCCCTGGAAATGATCTTACCTTCGGTGAAGTGGTAGACCACCTTAAAAACGGAGGTAATGTCCGTATTAATGGAGATGCCGGTCATCGGCTGGCCAGCAGTATGGGTGTGGACCTCCAGTACTTCGGGGGAAGCGGCAGTGACCTCCCAGTAGGGGATATTTATGTGGAAGGGGATGTGGACACCCGTATGGGAATAAGCATGACCCAGGGCAGCATCTATGTGAAGGGCCAGGTCAAAGAGCCCATGGGGAATGTGGTTGAGGTTAAGTCCCGTCAGAATGGTTACCGGCAGTTTAGAAGTATAACCAATATAGTAACCAATGGATTGGATGGTGACAAAGTAATAGGTTGCCAGTTTGCCGGGAAAAAGTTTATAATCCATGATGGTACCGTTAAGGACACTGTAGGGGCCCGTTTAGATGTTGATGTGGACATAGTTAAAAAGGGAGATGTTGATCTTTCCACGGGCATACTCATGCGCCAGGGAAGCGTCAGAATACAGGGAAATAGTGGAAAAAACACTGGAGCACTTTTAAACGGCGGCACAATAATCATTGATGGAAATACCGACGATTTCACCGCTATTGATATGATAAAAGGAACTATTATTGTTAATGGGAATGCTGGTAAGTTTTTAGCCGCCAACAAGAAAAATGGAATGATTCTGGCTAAAAAAGGAAGTCCAATCCCCCCAGCTAGTGAAAAACCTCTCCAGAGTGAGGATCAACAGTTACTGATAAGTAATGGTTTTAATCCCCGTGATTTTAAGAAGTTTGAGTAGATATAGTCCCTAATTATCGGGGAAAAATAAGAATTGACCGAAAATAAGTGTTTATTATAATTTTTAGTTAAAGGAAATTTATTATAAAAAGAAAATAGGGATAAATAGCCTTTTTAGGCTTCCCAGTGAAGATGATGCTTTTCGAACTGTTTTTCCAGTACTATCACCAGGATAAATCCCACTACTCCAGCAATGATTACCGGGATAAGTGAATCCATAGTGGTGGTAATCTTCTCGTAGGGTAATCGCAGGGTTCCCACCATTAGACCCACCAGGAAAGCCATGGTCAGTGATTTATGGTGCTCCAGAAGGTAGTTCAGTATACGTGAGAAGGATAATATACCGATCACCGCACCCAAACAAAAAGTGATAATATCCGCGAATTTAAGCTGGTTTAAGGCGGCCAGCATGTATTCGTACTGGTTTAGAAGTAGCAGCAAAAATGCGCCGGATATGCCAGGGAGAATCATGGCACATATGGCCACCATTCCCGACAGGAATATTATGGGGAGAGTATGATTGGCCTGTATGGGGTTTAATCCCACAAATATTATGGCAAAAACCAGCCCAATGATCAGAAATACAATGTTTTTTAAATTGAGCTCATCAACATGTTTGTAAACAAAACCGGCCGATGCTAAGATAAGACCAAAGAAAAAGGCGAAGGTAGGTGCGGTGTACACCGTTAACATTACGGTCATGATCTTGGACATGGTTAAAACTGCCAAACCTATTCCCGCCAGTAAGGGTATGAATAAATTGAAATCCCATTTTTTCAGTTCTTTCTTGGATCGGGCAAAATCGCCCTTCAGGGCGGCTATTAAAAAGTTGGCATTTATCTGGCTGATGGCATGGACCAGCCTCTGGTAAATACCAGTGATCAGGGCCATGGTCCCCCCGGAAACTCCGGGGATCACATCGGCGGTACCCATCAATAATCCACGTAGAAATATTAAAATAGTATCCCGGTAAATCTTTATTTTACGCATGAAATATCTCCTGTGTGTCAAATTATAATACTGAATTAGTTAACTTGCTTGATTATTTATTTAAATCTATTAAATATTCAATTATCTTTAATCTATTAATAGATTATCCAATTGATAAAATTTATAAAAACACCAGAGGTTTGTTTTTTAATGTTCAGTTTAGTAGAATTTTTAAGTCAAACAGCAATCCATTTAATAGAATCATTAGGTTACTGGGGTGTTTTCCTGGGCATGACCATTGAAAGCGCCTGCATACCCCTCCCCAGTGAAATTATAATGCCTTTTGCCGGTTACGTGGTGTGGGAAGGTAAAATGGCCCTCTGGGGAATCACTCTGGTGGGTGCCCTGGGAAACCTTTTCGGTTCACTCATTGCCTATTACGTGGGACTGAAGGGTGGGAGGCCGTTACTGGAGAAGTACGGTAAATACATACTCATCAGCGAGAATAAACTGAACCTGGCAGATGAATGGTTTGAAAAATATGGTCACGAAGCAGTGCTCGTCAGCAGAGTACTCCCGGGAGTCCGGACATTCATCTCTCTTCCCGCGGGAATCACCCGTATGGATCTGAAAAAATTTATCTGTTACACCTTCTTTGGATCCATTCCCTGGTGCCTGGCCCTGGGATATGTGGGAGTACTTATGGGTCCCAACTGGACAACCTTAAAGGGTTATTTCCATTACCTGGATATCATCGTGGCTATTGGTGCTGTGGTGTTCTTAGCATATCTTATCTACCACTACCGTGGGAAAGAACACATTGAATAACCATTCCCACCATTTTTAAATTTTTATTTACTCTAAAAAAGCCGGCTGCAAATTTTTTATGATATGTTTTAATCCCTATTTTTAAAAAATTGATATATTTATATATTAGGTTCCTTACTATTAATCGCTGAATAAAATAAATCAGGAATTATTATGAAGGCAGGTGTATATAAGTGAAAAGATTTTGGCTAACACTGCGCATTTGGTTAGCTACTGCACTGCTATTTGCTGTGCTTTATGCCATAATAGCGGTTATTTGCACATTTTTGGGCTTTGGAACACCCTTAATATTTGCCATAATGTCAATTGTGGTGGTGTTCGCCCAGTACATGCTGGGTCCCTCCATGGTGGAACGGGTTATGCACGTGCGTTACGTGTCACCCCAGGAAGCACCCAATCTACATGCCATGATCGATGAACTGGCCATGAACGCCGGTATACCTAAACCAAAAGTAGGTGTGGCGGAAACCACAATCCCCAATGCATTCGCATTCGGAAGAACCAAAAAAGATGGGAGAGTCTGTGTCACCAGGGGTATTCTGAACATCCTGGATGAAGAGGAATTAAAGGCAGTTCTGGGACACGAAATCAGCCATATACGTCACAATGACATGGCGGTTATGACCCTCATCAGTGTGGTGCCCCTTATCTGTTACTGGATATTCATCAGCACTCTCTTTGGAGACAGTGACAGCGATGCCGGAGTGATTGGAATAGTGGCTCTGGTAGGATATCTCCTGGGTCAGTTACTGGTCCTGTTTGTGAGCAGAGTCCGGGAGTACTATGCCGACCAGGGAAGTGTGGAAATTGGGGGTAAACCCCACAAGCTGGCCAGTGCCCTTTACAAACTGGTATATGGATCAGTTAACCTGGATAAAAGACAGGTAAAGGAAGTGGAAGGGGTTAAAGCATTCTTTGTCAACGACATCTCCGATGCCCGCAATGAAATAAGTGATCTTGAACAGCTGGATCTGGATATGGACGGAAGCATCAGCGAAATGGAACTAGCCGAGCTCCGTAACATGAAAACCAGTATAGGTACCGGTAGTAAAATCATGGAATTACTTTCCACCCACCCCAACATGGTAAAACGGGTTAAACGTTTAGCAGAGCTAAGCGACACCTAATTACCATTCATCTTTTATTTAAAAACAAAGTTCCATAAAAACAAGAACTAAATTTTGACCATTTAATTGATATAATTATTCAGAATTCCTAATTTTATAAAAAAATAACTAAATTTCATAAAAAAAGAAAAATAGAGTGATGAATCCACTCTAAACCAAAAATTCAAAGTTAATACTCTTTTACTATTCCCACAACATCGCTTCGAGAAAGCCAGGTGTCCAGTGGTCTTTTTTCAACGGTAACTACTTGTTTCACCCCGTTTATTACTCGCACCTGGTTGCTGACTATTTCCACCTGACGGTTGTCACTTTTAAGGTAAACCTGGCTGCCGTTGAGCTCAGCCACCCTCTTTACAATGAGATTGTATTCCGGGTGCTTGGCCACAACCAGATCGCCAACTTTAAAGTCACTGGTCTTCCACACAATTATTTCCTGCCCATCCTGCAGTGTAGGTACCATGGATGTTCCTTTAACTGTGGCCGGCATGGGTAGCTGGTTTTCCCCAAACTGGGATGTTACCTTCACCTTTACCGTGTAGTTGTATTTGCTGGCAATGTTCTGCATATCGGTCTGTATGGAGCCCACGCTACTATCCACATCCTCAACATCCACCAGGGCCTTTTCCTTCATTTCATCCAGCATGGCCTCCGGAACAAAAAACGATGAAGTTTTTATGGTCACGGCAGTTCCATTGGTATCCACAGTGATTCCAGTGGCACTGGAAGGAAGGGACATTATAACTGCAGCACCGGCTACCAGTAAAACTACCAGTAATCCAATGAGTCCCAGTATTCCAATTTTGGCTCTCAATTAATAATCACCAGCCATTAATGTGTCAATTATTTCCTTTGTATCGTTAAGATCCAGTTGTCCTGGTGCAGACCCACCATCCAGTGATGCATAGGTGAGGGGAGATCCTAAAAGGGGTGCTACTACCCGGGTGTATCTGCCCAGTTCCCCCATTGATATGCCAATGGTGTTATCATTCTGGTTTACTACCTCCAGTACATTTAAGGTATCCTGCCTGTTCTGGGGCATCACCGAGAACTTGGCCATGGCTCCCAGTTCCCTCTCCCTCCTTACAATTTCCAGAAGTTCGTTGCGGGGAGGAGTTCTTTCAAAATCATGAAAAGATATAATGGCCGCTTTAGTGGCCCTAATGACTTCAGAACGTAATTTTTCATTGGTTTGAAGTTCAATATCCACATAGTCCGCATAATCTGCAGCTTCTACCAGTATACCGGTTCTTTCCGATTCAGATCCCGTGAAGTATCCTCCCTCTTCTCTCATTCTGTTGGTGGCAATTAGAGGGTGGTTTATTTCCTCCATTAGATGGGTTACACTTTGTGGATCATTATCCAGAAGGGCATCAATGCGAAGTTCCACCAGGTCAGCACCCAATTTAATCGCCTCTCTAGCCACTTTCAAAACATCCTCTCTGTCTTTTTTTAGTATGGGAACACAGATTAATGGTTTCGGAGTCATTATCATCCACATCCGGGACATATAACAAATTTTTAATATTTTTTAGGTCATAGGGAATTCTATATACTGAAACGGGTTTAAAATATTCACCGCAATGTTATTTATTCGTCATCCTCCTAAAAAAATATTTGTAAGATTTAAGAGCAATAGTGTTATTTAGTTCCAAAAATTTTAAACCATTGTATGAAAAAACTATAAGAAATGTATAAGACTAATATTTCACCAAGTTATTCTCACTATAATTAATTCATGGATTTTTATCCAAGAATAAATAGGAATTTGATGTTTTAACGAGTTCAGGTGATGATTTGAAGATTACCTCCATTGGTGCAGACATTTCCAAAAATGATGTGTCCTGCAGTGAAAACCTAATTAAAAATCTAGAAAAAGATATTCCCAGTTTAATTACTAAAGGGGCGCATAAAGCTGCTCTCACCAATATTACCGGTGACGATGTGGTTATCAGTGCCTTTGTGGAAGATGATAAACTGGAAGATGTGAATCAGGGCATCGTGGATATACTACGTAGTAATGCCGAAGACCTGGGAGATATCAATGGGATATCAACCACCAGAGAAGATGCCGGTGAGGGGATATCCTATGCGGAGGCTAAGATAAGACAGGACCGGTATCCTGACGCTATTGTAGTGGCCTTTGACACCTATGGTGGTGAAGGATTTGTTCATAACGTTGCTGATTCCGTGATTAAAGCAGCCCGCGGCCTGGACCAGGTCACTGATGTGGGCAGTAGTTTAAATCATGGTCAGGAAATACCCGGTGTGGGCTATGTTTCTGATGAAACCGATGACCCGGTGGTAGTGGCAACTGTAGAAGATATTGAAAGTATTGGAATAGTTTCCGGGGCTATGATGGGAGCAGCACTGGGTAATAAAAATGTTTACCTGGTAAAAAGAGGATCACCTTCGTATATCATCCCCGGTAGTGTAATCATGTCCATAACTGCCTATATGAATGGAAATGTTATTGATCTGGCGGTACCCCTCTCAGAGCGGATGAAAATTTTAAGGGTTTAACTCCCATCTTCATAAATTTTGAAATTAAAAATAAGATCCCTAGATGAAAAAAAATAGAAATAAACTAGATTAAATTTTAACAACAATTTAAGGAAGTGATATCAGTGATATTTCTTGATGAAGACACACGATGTGTGGTGCAGGGAATTACCGGTAAACAAGGCTCTTTCCACACCAAGAGCATGTTAGAATACAACACCAACATCGTGGCTGGAACATCACCCGGTAAAGGAGGCCAAGAATTTGAAGGGGTCCCAGTTTACAATTCTATTGCAGAAATAAAGGAAGAATTAGATGTTAATGCATCAATAATATTCATACCCGCACCCTTTGCCAAGGACGCTGCCTTTGAAGCCATATCACAGTTGGAACTGGCAGTGATTATCACTGAACACATACCTGTTCAGGATTCCATGGAAATAACTCATTACGCCCGAAGAAATGATTGTAAAGTCATTGGCCCCAACACCCCTGGAATTATAACACCCGGAGTAGGTAAACTTGGAATCATGCCCACCCATATCTTCAATCCCGGAGATATTGGAATAGTATCCCGAAGTGGAACCTTAACCTATGAAGTGGCCAGCCAGATAACCAATGCCGGCTTGGGTCAAAGCACCTGTCTGGGAATCGGTGGCGACCCAGTGGTGGGGATGGATTTTGCAGATGTACTGCAAAAATTCCAAGAAGACCCTAAAACCAAGGCCATGGCCATGATCGGGGAGATCGGAGGTAATGCGGAAGAAAAGGCTGCAGAGTACATCGCCGAAAACATCACCAAACCAGTGGTGGCCTACATTGCCGGTAGAACAGCCCCTCCGGGGAAAAGAATGGGACATGCCGGAGCCATAATTGAAGGGGACACTGGTACTGCTGAAAGTAAAATAAAGGCTCTTAAAGCTGCAGGAGTGGAAGTAGCACAACAGCCATCACAAATTGCAGATATAATGAAAGAAATAATTTAAAGTAAATCCCGTAAATTAATTGTACCTTAAATTAATTGTAAAATCCAGTAATAGTACTAGGAAAAAACTACATAATGTATTTTAATTAACCTGTACCGGGATAAACTAATTCTCAATTAAAATCATTGAACTTATTCCTAAAAAAACATTCCAGGATGATTTTTATGGCAAATAAAGAAGAAATCATAGAAAAACTTATTAAAGGAGAGATAAAACTCCATCAAATTGAAAGTTACACTGGTAATGTCCAGGAGGCAATTGAAGTAAGAAGGGAGTTTGCAGAACAGGTAGCAGGTTCCAGCCTAACCCATCTTTCCCAGTACTCCCTGGATCTGCCTGAGGCCATGAAAAGGAATATTGAAAACCCCATAGGAACCGTTCAAATACCAGTAGGACTGGCCGGACCATTACACCTCAACGGGAAATATGCCCAGGGTACTTATTACGTTCCTCTGGCCACATCGGAAGGTGCACTGGTAGCCTCCATTAACCGGGGGTGTTCTGTCACCCGGGAAGTGGGTGGTGCCAATGTACGCATAATCGATGATAAAATGACCAGAGCCCCAGTTATACAGACAGAATCTGTTACTGAAGCCCTTAAAATAAAAGAATGGATTGAAAGACATTTTATAGAGCTTAAAGAAGCAGCGGAAAGTACAACCCGTCACGGACGTCTTTTAAAAATCGACCCGGTAATAGTGGTGGGACGTTACGTTTATCCCCGTTTCACCTTCACCACCGGTGACAGTATGGGTATGAACATGGTAACCATTGCCACAGACAAGGCCATGGATATTTTAACCAGGGAAACTGGAGCCCATGTACTGGCTTTAAGCAGTAATCTCTGTGTGGATAAAAAACCATCAGTTCTGAACCTCATAGAAGGACGGGGGAAAACAGTGACTGCGGATATTACCATTCCCCGGGAAATTGTGGAAAAGAAACTCAAAACCACACCGGAATCCATTATGGAAGTTAACATGGCTAAAAACCTCATAGGCTCAGCCATAGCGGGTAGTATAGGTTTCAATGCCCAATACGCCAACATGGTCGCCGCCCTGTTCCTGGCCACCGGTCAGGATGCCGCCCACGTGGTGGAGGGAAGCCTGGGAATAACCACCGCTGAGGTTAAAGATGGTGACCTGTACTTTTCAGTGACCCTGCCGGACCTTCCCCTGGCCACAATAGGTGGTGGAACCCGACTGGAGACCGCCCAGGATTGTTTGAACATTTTAAGTGTGGCTGGATCCGGAAATGTGAACAAGTTCGCTGAAATCGTAGCCGGAACTGTCCTGGCCGGGGAACTATCACTGATGGGTGCACTGGCTGCCGGACATCTGGCACGGGCCCATAAAGAGTTGGGAAGAGGATAAATTACCATCTGCAGAATGGATGGGGTAATTGAATTAATTTAATTGAATGATTTTAAAATCCTAGAATTGGAGAAAATTGGAATGAATATCCGCGAATTCATAAGTGAATATTTTAAGATGAGCCGTTACGTGGCTCTGGGAACTATGGACGGAATACTAGCAGTTATGGGAGTGACACTTGCTGCTAGTGGTGTGTCTGCCGCCAGCGGGGTAGAACTTTCCAACTTCGCCGTAGGATTAACTGGCCTTTCCACTGGTGTGGCTCTGGCCATGTCCAATTCATACGGGTCTTTCATTGGTGAACGGGCTGAAGAAGTCCGGACCCTCCGGGAACTGGAGCAGAAGATGATGCTGGAAGAGGGCAAACTGGACGATACCCACATTCACCAGCAAGCCAAAAGGCGTATCTACATGAGCATGTTCACCCATGGATTCAGCAGCTTCATTGGTTCATTCGTACCAGTCCTACCATTCCTGCTCATTTCCACCAGGATAACCGCAATAATATGCACACTGGTACTCTGTTTTACCGCACTGATCATACTGGGTGTGTATCTGGGGAAAGTATCCCGTGGAAGTTTAACCAGAACCAGTGTGGAAATCGTGCTCATTGGAATTTTAATCAGTGTGGTCTGTTACCTCATTGGTGGAGGGCACGGATAGATAAATAAAGAAAACTTTTTTTTTGAATATTTAAAGGAGTAAAAAAATTAAAGGAATAAAAAAATTCCTTTTCATAATTTACTGTGAAATAAAATTTTGGGTTAATTAATTCGTTTTAAAAAGAAATAATAAACTTAAATCAAATTTATTCTTAAATTTCACTTTTTCCAGCTCAGAAGTTGCCAAAAACCATTTTTGTGACCTAAACTACTACAGATCTATCTCCACACTGTACAACTTCTCCACCCTTTCCACGTGTATCTGGTAAGCATCTTCTTCGGTGATTAGACCGGCATTTATCAGCTTCCGGGTTCTTCGGGGAACTGTTCTAGGTCCCATAACCGCCCCAGGCCGTGTGCGATCGTCCAGGTAATCGGTTTCCATGAGAAAATTTTTACCCTTCCTTAGAGCTTCCCTCATCACGTCTCCACTGGCAATAAGGGAGGGAGTTAGTCCATGGTTTTCCTCCGGTAGAACCATCGGGCCAGAGAAATGTTTTATAACCTTTTCTTTATTCAAACCAGCGGTGCTGGCCATCTGTGCAAATTCCTGAAATTGTTCTTCAGTAGAAGTTTCGGTGTGCAGCTGCACTGGACATTCTGCCTCCCGGGCCAGTTCCATGGCGTAGACCATGAGACGGTTATGGGCCTCCATCTCCTCAGGAGAGACTGGATAATGAGGTCTACCAATTTCACCAATCCCCACAGCCTTACCCTCCATTACCATCTCCTTTGCTGTTTCCAGGGCACCCCTCATGAGTTCTTCAGCCTCTACGAGTTCCATCCCGGCTTCTACCCGGCGGCTGAGCTCGGCAGGGTGTGCTCCCACCACCGCAAAAGCCTGTATCTCAGTTTCCCGGTTAATTTCATCCACATAGCCCACCACCAGTTCCATTGCCTCGGTAAAACTGCACTGGGGACTTACGGTCCAGGTGGGTTTGTTGGGGATGATCATGGCGGTTCCCCCGGAACGGTGAAACTTTGAGGCTATTTCAAGTGGTCCTTCACCGTTTATAGGGTCTACGTGTATATGATTGTCGGTGGATGGTATTTTATCCATGGTAAATATCTCCAATAGAGTCATTTTCAGAAATTTAAATTACTCAGTAACCGAGTTCCCTCATCAGTGCTGTTTCAAATACTTCAAAAGGCGGGGTTATCCCGGTCCAGATACGAAACGCCTCTATTCCCTGGTAAATTAACATTTTAGTCCCGTGAACTGCCTGTGCACCCACTTTATCTGCCTCACGAAGGAGGCCAGTTTCAAGGGGGTTGTAAACAATATCATTCACCACCAGATCTGAATGCATCATATCACTTGTCACCACTGGCTCATCATCCTGATAGGGGTGCATTCCCACTGGTGTGGTGTTAATTAGTACATCAGTATCCTTAAGTTCCATTTTAAGTTCATCATCCAATCCTAAACAGCCTAATGAGTTGTTGAATGTATTTTTCAGATCATTCCTTAAGTTGCAGGCTTTTTCCCTGGTTCGGTTGGCAATTAAAACTTCTCCCACCCCATTCAGGAGTAACTGGAATGATATTGCACGTGCTGCGCCACCTGCTCCCAGTATGATTATTTTTTTACCCTTAACTGATGTTATTTCTTCAATGGCCTTCACTGCACCATAACCATCAGTATTGTAACCAACAGCATTGTTTTCTGTGAACTTCACTGTGTTCACTGCACCTATCAGTTCTGCAGCTTCATCCAGTTCATCTAGGTAATCTATAACTTCTATTTTATGAGGTATGGTCAGATTAAGGCCCTTAATCCCCATCTTCCAAGCACCTTCCATGGCCCGGGCCAGGTTTCCGCGTTTAACATGGAAAGGAACGTAAACGTAATCCAGTTTAAGCTCTTGAAAAGCTGCGTTGTGCATGGGAGGGGATAAGCTGTGTTCCACTGGATCTCCCATTATACCCACCACTGTGGTTTTACCAGTTATCAATTCATATCACCATTACTATAATTTAGGAAACATTTTATATTAATCCCTTAGAATAAATTATATTATGAGTTAAGGTTGAGAAGAGTTTCAGGATAGGGAATGATACCCCTCATCCTGGATAAACATGAAAATTGTAGAATGATGTTCCTGTGGGGGTTTAAAATAAATGATCGCCAAACAACGGTTTGTTTTAGACACAACTGCCTTTACTGATAATCAGTTAAGGGATGATTATGGAGACGGGGAACTGGATAAGACGGTAGAAGTACTGCTGGATCTGATAGCCCGTTCCCGGATAAAGCTCAACATGAGCTGTCATATGCCCCCGGTTACCTACAAAGAATTCATTGACTACATAACTCGCTATGACTGCCCCCAAGAGGTCATAATCAAGGCGGAAACCTGGATTGTGAAGAAAACACCCAACCGCTACGATACCAAAATACCCTCGGAGATATTTTATGAATATGTCCAGGACATGCGGGAAAGGATGAACAAGGGAATGCGCATCTCGGAAAGTGCAGTTTGGGAAGCAGCCGTGGAATCCATGGTTATGATGTCCCGTGGAGAGAAAAAAACCCAAATTGAGATGGAAGTCATCGGTAAAGCCATTAAAGACTTCAGAAAACGTTACCGGGCCGCCCTCAGGAAAGGAACACTGGACAGTGCCCCTGATCTGGATGTACTCCTCCTGGCCAAGGAACTGGGAGCAGGAGTGGTGGCTGCCGATGAGGGAATAAAAG
>NZ_CP022706.1:2252500-2257500 GCF_003491305.1 Methanobacterium sp. BAmetb5 | reverse complement strand
AAATGCATTTTGAACTAATTTTATTTTAAAAAATAATTGATTTAGTAGATTAAAAAAAATATCCATGGCTGGTTTTTAATGTTAGGACCAGCCAAATTCAGTTAATTTCTTTAGGTGGGCCTGTAGAACTGTGTTGTTTACCAGTACATTGTCAATGCCTATATCAACAGTTGTGGTAGTTTCAGGGTGATCTGAAATTGGAACTAATGATTTAGAAGTTATTTCAGGTTCTGGTGATTCTACAGTTGCATTGGGAGTTACTGTGGTATTATTGGTATTCTGTACTGAAGTTTCCTCGGTAGACTGGGCTGTGACTTCAGGTTCCTCTTTTTCCAGGACAGCCGGGATCAATCGAGCCCTTGCACCAGATCCAGATTTGTCGTATCCAGTACATCCATCGTAGTCTGCGTCACATATGGAACAGGTAACTTCACCTTCGTAAGTTCCCTTGGGATTCACTAATAGGCAACCGTAATGGTCACACAGGGGACAGTAATCCTCCCAGTAGTAGTATCCGGATTCTCCTCCGTACATTCCTCCAGGCATAAAATACCCGCCTATACTTGAAGCACTACTCACCGGCAGTGCACATAAGACTAAAGCAGCAATAGTAACCGCTTTAAATAAATTTCGCTTAATAAAATTCCTCCGTTGGTTCATTCCGACAAAATCATGCCAATTTCGGACATGCCGCTAGTTTGCGGACCATTTGGGTTTTGTCAGTTTGCCACAATCGCCACTAAAGACTATTGGGTTCTTTGAACCGCATACCGTACATTGAAACACCTCTAATCTGTGAATTTAGTATTATATAAGAAATAGCATGGGAACATGACCCCTGCTATTTTTGAGCATTCTCTTTAAAAGAGACATTATTAGCAGATAGATAAAAAAAAAGACACTATCACCAAAACCATAATGACAAAACAGTGCCATTATGTGAATGTTATAAAATATTTTAACCGTTAAAAAACGTATTAAAACCTAAATTGGTTTTTATAAAACATATAATATCATTTATTGCATGTTATTAACTGTCGGGAATAATGATTGACGTTAAGTCATTGATTTTACACATCTTTTTGTGTTACTACTATATATAGTTTGCGCACGTAACACCAAATTTTTCCCATCACCCCAACTTACATCTATTACAACCAGGATGAACCTTTAAAAAAATTTTAGTGGACTGGCACACAAATACTTAATTAGAACATTTAATCTAATTTTGGATCATAGTGAATTTTATTCAAAAAGAAAGTTTGAAAGAAATATGGAAATTAAGTAAAAAAATTAGGGGATGTTTTTCTTGAAAATTGGAATTGTAGGTGGAACTGGAGATCAGGGAATGGGACTGGCAATGCGATTTGCCCAAGCAGGAGAACAGGTAATTGTGGGGTCAAGGGATGTTAAAAAGGCTGATAATGCAGTTGACCTCATTAAAAACACGTTGAAATCCGATGCATCCACCAATGTTAAGGGAATGACCAATGAAGAAGTATGCCATGAAGCGGATCTGTTGATTTTAACGGTGCCCCTTCAGGCCCAGATGATTACCCTCAAAAGTATAAAAGACCATGTGGAGGGTAAGATTCTAATTGATGCCACGGTTCCCATGGAAAGCTGTCTGGGTGGCAGTCCCGTGAAGTACGTTAATGTGTGGGATGGCTCCGCAGCAGAAAGAAGTGCTAATTTTCTAAAAAGTAAAAACGTGAAGGTAGTGTCTGCTTTCAACAATATAAGTGCGGCCAGTCTAACCAATATAGGTAACAGTGTGGAGTGTGATTGTTTAATCTCCGGAGATGATGAGGAATCCAAACAAGAAGCCATGAAACTGGCCGAAAAAATACCCGGAGTCCGGGCCATAGACTGTGGAAACCTGGAAAACGCTCGAATAGTGGAAAAAATTACTCCTCTCTTGATAAACCTCAATATACGCAATAAAATTAAACTGGCCGGTATCAGAATCACCGGACTATAATTTAACAACAAATTCCGGGCAAATAACCTTATTCACAAGATAATGAAAAAAAATAAAGGTTCATAGAATATGGAATATCTAAAAAAAACCGCAGAAGGAATAGCCAAACATGCCCTGGAAGTTATTGGCCGCATTGACTTTGAACAGGTAGAACAGATGATCCATTGCATAACTGGGTCAAACTCCACCTTCATTGTCGGTAGTGGAAGGTCAGAACTGGTGGGTAAAGCCTTTGCCATGCGCCTGATGCACCTGGGATTCACGGTACATGTAGTGGGCGATGTAACCACCCCTGCCCTTACCCAAGAGGACTGCCTCATAGCAATCTCCGGTTCAGGAGAAACCAAAACCGTGACCCTTGCTGCAGAAACTGCCAGTGAAGTTGGAACTAAAGTAATAGGGATAACCACCGACCCCCAATCCACCCTGGGAAAGAATTCCAACGTGGTGGTAAACATCGACAGTAAAAGCAAAGTTCCCTGGAAATATTACACTTCCCATGTTCTCAAGGGAAACTACGATGATCTGACCCCTATGGGAACCCTTTTCGAGGATAGCACCCACTTGTTCCTGGACGGTTTGATTGCCGAATTCATGGTCCGCCTGAACAAAAAAGAAGGCGACTTGCAGCGGTTACATGCCCGGGATTAACTAAAAATCCAGAGAATCATAAACCTTCAGGATAACATTCAAAATACCCTTATCCCCTGGGTAATTTTCCCAGTCATTTAAAAAATAGGTGAAATTATATGGATGCCGAGTTAATTGGAGAACTAGTAATAATCAAAGATAAAAAAGCAGTGGCTTTAAGTGAGAAAAGTCACTACGGTAAATACAACCAGGAAGAACTGCAACTTTCATTAATAGAGGCCTTTTATCTCCAGGAAAAGGGAAAAATAAACATTTTAGACCGTGAAAATCAGGGAAAAATCATTTCCCCCCACCAGATGAGGAAGATTATCCAGAATGAAGACCTCTTTTACCGCTACATTGTTTACCGGGACCTTAGAAACCGAGGATACATAGTTAAAACTGGTTTCAAATATGGTTCTGAGTTTAGATTATACGAAAGAGGTAAATCCCCGGGTAATGGTCATTCTGATTTTGTGGTGAGGGTTTTAACTGAAAATCAGGATATATCCGTGCTTAATTTTTCCAGCTATGTTCGCGTGGCCCATGGAGTTAACAAAAAACTCTTGCTGGCAGTGGTGGATGATGAACAGGACATAACCTACTACAATGTTGAGTGGACCCGGCCATAATGACTTTGAAGGCATACCAAACTTTATAAACTAATTAAACAACGATTATCATATTAAAGGTGATTTATTGATAGATCCATGGAGTTCAGCCATAGTAAACTATGAAAAGCTCATTGAAGAATTTGGAATAAAACCATTCCAAGACATTTTAGGTGACCTGAAAGATCCCCACACCCTCATGAGAAGGGGAATCATATTTGGACATAGAGATTACGGTAAAATTGTTAAAGCCATCCGTGAAAAGAGTAAATTCGCAGTGGTAACCGGTATGATGCCCAGTGGGAAAATGCACATCGGCCACAAAATGATCGTGGACCAGCTCATCTGGTACCAGGAAAATGGCGCCGAAATCTACATCCCCATTGCCGATATGGAATCTTACTCTGCCCGGGGAATTGAATTTCCAGAGGCCAAAAGAATAGCCATTGAAGAATACATAACCAACTACCTGGCCCTGGGTCTGGATCCCGATAAAAACCTGCACATTTACCTGCAGTCTGAAAACAAAATAGTGACTGATCTGGCCTATAAACTGGCAAAAAAGGTAAATATGAATGAAATGAAAGCAATTTACGGTTTTAACGGGTCAACCAACATTGGACATATCTACGCACCCCTCATACAGGTAGCCGACATATTACACCCCCAACTGGAGGATTGTGGAGGCCCTAAACCCACGGTGGTTCCAGTAGGGCCAGACCAGGACCCACACATACGCCTAACCCGAGATATTGCCGACCGTTTCCATTCCAAGTTCCATTTCATAACCCCCTCTTCCACCTACCACCGTTTTATCACCGGTTTGACCGGTGGTAAAATGTCCAGTAGCCAACCAAAAACTGCCATATTCCTGAGTGACCCACCAGAAGTGGCTATGAAGAAATTAAAATCCGCCAAAACTGGTGGAAGAGAAAGTTTAGAAGAACAAAAAGAAAGGGGAGGAATTCCTGAGGATTGTGTAGTCTATGAGATGTTACTCTATCATCTTATACCATCAGATACCCGGTTAAAAGAGATATACCACCAGTGCCAGGAAGGTAGCGTGATGTGTGGCGAATGTAAAGCCATGGCGGGTGAGATGATAAAGGATTTCTTTGAAGATCTGCAAAGGAAAAGGGAAAAGGCCAGTAAAAAGGCTGAAACTATATTAGGAGAGTCATGAGTATATATTATGTTAAGGTCATATTATATTAAATCATTAAGGTAAGAAAAATCAGGAGTTCTAGTTCCATGGCCAGAGAAAAATATGAAGGTTTACTTGGTGGGCTTTACAACCGGAATGAGATATTTTTGGTGTTATCGGCCATGATGCTGATTTCTTCCATGTTCATAGGATACGCCTTTGCTGGGATGTTGGAGCCTATCCTGGGAGGTATACTGGGAGCATTCAAGAAACGCGTTACCGAAGGTGATTTACAGCTCAATACCATCTCCATATTTTTGAACAACATCAAAATTGCCTTTTTAATCTACGGCGGTGGCTTGATTGTCGGAGTGGTTACCGCTATTTACCTGATCTTCAACGGAGTATTTATTGGTTACACTGCATCTCACTATGTTTTAGGTGACTTCATTATCTATACCCTGCCCCACGGAGTGTTCGAACTTTTAGGAATCATAATTGCGGGTGCTGCCGGATTCAGACTGGCCAACATTGTGTTAAACATCCTTAAGGGCGTGTTAAAACTCCAGAAAGATTTTTCCATTTCCAACCAGTTCAAATACTTGCTGGAAGCTAACTTCGATGATTTCAAGGA
>NZ_CP022706.1:2240000-2242500 GCF_003491305.1 Methanobacterium sp. BAmetb5 | reverse complement strand
AAAACTGGTAGAAATTGAAAAACAGCACGTCCTGGGAAAGAATAAAGAAGCAGAAAAAGAAGAATCTGAAGAAGAAGAGGAATAATAAATTCCCATTTATTCTTACAACCCCTATGGAGGACAGAACATGAAAAAATTTGAATTGTACGAAGTTAAAGATAACAAAATCATCCGTAAAAACCCAGAATGTGTACGATGCTCCCATGGTGTCTTCATGGCCGATCACGGAGACCGTTACGCCTGTGGAAAATGCGGTTACACCCAGTGGAAAGGTAAAGAAGGTAAAAAATAATTCAAATCCTTAAATAAGGGATAAATATCAATCAAGGTGTATTTTTTTGAATCTTCGTTCCGGACGACTTAAAGGGCAGATGAGCCGTGAAGTGGCTGATTTCACATCTTCCCTGGAATTCGACCGTCGCATCTTCCAGGCAGACATTCTCACCAATCGTGCCCACACCACCATGCTGGTGGAACAGGAAATAATACCAGGCAATATTGGTAAACAAATCCTGAACGCACTGGAACAACTGGAAAAAGAGGGTATTGATGCTCTGGATCTGGACACTGCCGTGGAAGACATTCACATGGCCGTGGAGAACTACGTTACCAGTGTGATGGGCCCTGATGCCGGTTTCATGCACACTGCCAAGTCACGTAACGACCAGGTGGCCACTGACCTGAAAATTGCCTTGAAGGAAGAGATTCGAGAAATACAGAAAGAATTACTTACTTTTATTGAAATCATTCTGGAGATGGCTACCGAAAACCGGGACACCCTGATGGTGGGTTACACCCACCTGCAGCATGCCCAGCCCACCACCTTCGCCCACCATCTCCTTTCCTATGCCCAGGCCCTTAAAAGAGATTACGGCAGGCTGCAAGATGCTTACCACCGGATGGACCTGTGTCCATTGGGTTCAGCGGCATTGACCACAACCAGCTTCCCTATTAATCGGGAACGCACTGCTGAACTACTGGGATTCTCTGGTCCCATGGAAAACTCCATTGATGGAGTGAGTAGCCGGGACTTTATTGCAGAAACTGTTTTTGCCCTGACCATGCTGGGCACCACCCTGTCCAAGATCTGTGAGGAACTCATTATCTGGAGTACCTACGAGTTTCGTATGGTGGAACTGGGGGATGATTTCTCATCAACCTCATCCATAATGCCCCAGAAAAAGAATCCCGATGTGGCGGAGATTGTGCGGGGTAAAACTGCTGTCCTTAACGGGGAACTGGTAACCATTCTCACCATCATTAAATCCTTACCCCAGAGTTACAACCGGGATCTGCAGGAAGTCACCCCTCACCTGTGGAAGGCTACCGACACTCTGAGTTCCGCCCTGACCATCACCATGGGTATGTTATCCTCAGCAGAGTTCCAGGGTGAACGTGGTGAGGAACTGGCACGGGCCAATTTCTCTGCCGCCACTGAACTGGCTGACCTCATGGTACGGGATGCCGGATTACCATTTAGAACCGCCCACCAGATAGTGGGACGGGCCGTAACCGTGGCCCTGGATGAAGGTATGAAAGCCGAGGACATTGATGCCCATTTCCTGGATGAGATCTCCCAGGAACTCACCGGCCAAACACTGAACATAGATAATGCTGTGGTGAAGAAGTCATTAAATCCTAGGGATATAATCCAGAGTAGAAAAGTTATTGGTGGACCTGCACCAAGCATGGTTCAGGAAGTCATTGGTAATCTGAGGGACTTTGTCGAGGAAAATAAAAAAGTTCTTCATGAAGAATAATACTCTTCCCCTCAAAAAAAAACGAATTATTTTTATATATTTCCTTAAAGAATCCGAGTTGACTGGTATTTTACAATTCTATTCATTTTCCTGGTAATTCAATCCATGTGACTGATATTTCCCTTATTTTATTCATACCGTATCTGTATATCCAGTATTCCATCTACTTTTCTAATATTCCCTCTAAACTATTGTCCCGTAATCCATCATCACTTAATCATTCATCATCAGAATCTGAACCTGATTCGTTTTCTTCATCTTTAATTTTTTCTAAAAATTTCTTCCGGATTTCATCAGCCAGTTCTTTATCTTCAATAACCACTGCCCCCTGATAACCACAGTCCCAGCACTGCCAGATGGACCACATCTGGGGATTGATCCATTTTATGTTCATAGAACCACAATTCGGACAGAATTTCGATCTTTTCATGATTAACCTCTTTTCCCCATATATGGAGTCATTTCACAATATTTATATACATTCTATTACAAAATATAAGAGCATGAAAGACGATACAACTCGTGAAATAATCGCCATAATAGCAATTATATTAGGGGTTTTGATGCTTATTTACCCCCAACTGGTGGGATACTTAGCTGGGTTATTCCTGATCATTTACGGTATACTGGAACTGATTAAATAAAGAATATCAACCCTGTATCTGATCCAAGCCTTCACCGGGTTCTAATATTCCTGCTCTAGTTTCCCTTAGAACTCTCTGAATAGAATAACGACGCAT
>NZ_CP022706.1:2225000-2235000 GCF_003491305.1 Methanobacterium sp. BAmetb5 | reverse complement strand
TTATTATTTAGAACCCTTCAAAGCTTCCATACCTTCCAGGAAACATTTAGCAAAATACTCTACCTGAGTGGTGGGTATGGAGAAGCTCACCCGGAGGTAGCGGTGTCCGAATTTTTTACTGGTGTAGGATCCTTCCCTGGCAAATATTTTACGTTCTATGAGGTAGTCTGCCATTTCTCGAGGTGTTACTCCGGTGTCTATCATGTCGATAGCCATCATGTTCCCATCGGAAGGGTAGACTGCTATATGGGCTCCGTCCACCTGGTCCACTGCCTGTTTGATTATGTCCTGGTTCTGGCGAGTGGTGTTTTTAACCCGATCAATCCATTTTGGTTTGGATTCTATGGCTGCCATGGCTCCGTTCTGGGCTATCAGGTTGGTTCCCAGGTCGTTGACCACAATGGTGCGTATGGAGTTGATGATCTCCGGTACCCCAATCACCGCCCCGATTCTCATACCAGCCATTCCGTAGATCTTGGAGAAACTGTACACCGTGACGGTGTGGTCTGGGCAGACCTCGGCCATGAGCTGATGATCATGGGCAAAATCACGGTAAGTGATGTCATGTAACAAGTAGATGTCATGATCCTCGGCAATATCCTTAAACTCCTTTCGCTCTTCTCTGGTGTAGGATGATCCCAGGGGGTTCAGGGGATCAACCAGGGATACCAGTTTGGTATTTTTATCCAGGTTTTCCCTTACCAGTTCTGGAGTTAACTTGTAACCGCATTCTTCATTGTAGATGGGTACGGATTTAACATGGTCCCCGAAACGACTGGCAAAGTTGTCAATGATGAGGTATCCGGGGTCACAGGTGATGGTGTTGTTTTCCGGCTCCAGTATGTCATTGGCACAGAGGTAGAGTGATTCTGTTGCCCCGGCAGTTATCAGAATATCGTATTCACTGCCCAGTCCCAGGTCTTCCATGACCAGTTCTTTGAGGCGGGGAAAACCTTCTGGTGGAGGATATTTACAGTAATCGTTATCCTGTACACTGGCAATCATGGCTTCCATAACCCCATCCCTGTCATGGAGGTGGTTGGTGTTTTGACCCATCCAGATCATGTCCGGGTCATTGTAAACATAGTTAAAAAATTCGTTAGCTGTTTTAAAGCCCTTTGGCAATACTTTTGCGGCTTTAGCGTACTTTTTGGGTGAAATCATATCTCTCACAACACACATTCTCAAGATGTATCTTTTAGATTTAAAAATAGAGATTTAGAAATACCTTGGATTGTAGGAATCATCCTCAGAGGGTAGTTTTCTAAATTCCATGTGAATGTAAACCTGCATTATTCTCTCTTTGCGAAATCTATATATCATTTTTAACTCACTTAATTTAAAATTATCTATACCCCTTACCGGAGACCACTATCCACAATGCGGAACCTGGTGCGCAGCCCTTCTGGTCGACTGCGGTGCCTTTTCAGGATGGCATACCTTTCCCCACTAACATCTCCCCTCTCCAGTTCCACCATGATCTTGCTTCGGTACTTTAAAATAGTCCCTCCCACTGGTTCCACCATTCCCTCTCCTTCAAAACTGGCGTAGACCTGGTTGGTGATCACCACGGCAATGTCGTGTTTACGGGCCAGTCTGGTTAAAAGGCCCATCTGTCTTCCGAGTTCCAGGTTGATCTGGGACATTTCCCCGTCCCTAACCCGGTAAAGAGCCACGGCTGAGTCCAGGATGACCAGTTCCACTTCTTCTCCTGATTCCACCATTTTTTCAATTCTGCGCAGGACATTATCCTGCTCAGTAAAGGTTGAGGGCTCGAATACAATGATGTTAGGAGCCAGTTCAGCAAATTCAGTTCCTGAAATCTGTTTAACTCTTTCTATGGACAGACCGCCTTCGGTGTCCACGAAAATACCGTTTTTACCGTTTTTAGCATTTTGGACCAGGAGGTTCAGGGCTATGTTGGTCTTTCCGGACCCTGGAGGTCCGTAGAATTGAGTTACACAACCTTTCTCTACTCCACCCCCAATGAGAGAGTCAATGGGTGATGAAGTGGCTATTTTACCCTTTTCTTTCATGTTGGATAGAATTTCTGACATTACAACTCCTGCTACTTTTATTTAAATGGGTTATCTGTATAATTTTATTTTATAGGATTATTTTCCTTACTAGTATTTGGATTTAATCCCTATAATTTTTGCATACCCCACCAGAAAGTTTACACAAAATTTATATTATTAACTTATATGGTTTAAATATTACTAAATGATTGAGATTATACCAAGGAAAGAGGAGAATAAACTAAGATTTAGCCTTCCAGTACTTGTAGAAGTTTTCCCATCCCCGCACCTTCCCTCCTGATTTTGGGAGGATCCACGGTAAGATCCAACACTGTGGATGAGATTCCACCACTGCAGGGACCGGAATCAATGATGATATCTGGCTGATCCCCCAGTTCCCTTTGTACTTCCGTAGCAGATTTAGGAGAGGGATGACCAGAGAGGTTGGCACTGGTGGTGGTGATGGGAAATTCACGGGAAAGTTCCTGGCATATGGCATTATCTGGTATTCTCACACCTATTTTATCCATTCCGGCAGTGATGAGGGAGGGAACCCTATCTCTCTTATTTAAAATAATGGTGTAAGGTCCAGGGAGGATCTTCTGGATTATCTCCTCCTCAAAATGATCCAGATAGGTTATCGCTTTAATATCCTCTATGGTAGAAAGGCAGACTGAAACTGGCTTGTTTAAAGATCTCCCCTTCATATGGTAAACCTTTAAAACCGCTTCTTCCTGGAATATACTGGCACCTAATCCGTATACTGTGTCGGTAGGGTAGACCACAGTTCCCCCATTACCTAGAGTATCCCTGATCAGGGCCATTTTCTCCTTTTCCGGATTTTCAGGATCAACTTTAATGAGTTTCATCTTTCATACCTTAAACTCCAAAGTATATATTCTTATAAAACCCATATTCGAAGTATGCTTAATAAACTTCGGCCCCAATTCCAAAGATTGATCAACCCCCTGGCAGGAAGAATCAGTTTACACCCTAACATTCTAACGGTAATAGGGTTGTTAGTCAGTCTTTTTGCAGCCTACGCATTTGCACGTGGGAACCTCCTGGCAGGAGGTCTTCTAATACTTTTAAGCGGTTTTTTTGACGTGATTGACGGTGCTGTGGCCCGAAACAATAACACCAAAAGCAAGTTCGGGGGTTTCCTGGACTCTACCTGCGATCGCTTTGCTGACGCATTCATAATCATCGGGATCATCTACGGTGGATTCGTGAACTGGTTCTGGGGAATTTTAGCATTACTCGCCGCATTAAGTGTGAGTTATATCCGGGCCCGGGCCGAAGTAGAAGGAATTAAATGTGATGTGGGGATAGCAGAACGGGCCGAGCGCCTGTTCATAATTCTAGGCGGTGCCTTCATAGGCTACTTCACCAACCCCCAGTTGGTCATGACCCTGGCCATTCTCCTCATTGTGGTACTGGGATACATAACTGTCCTGCAACGTATCTATCACTCCTGGAAGGAACTTAAAAATCTTTAAAGAAAGCGAATGCCTAAATTCACCCCTTAAATCTATATTAAAAGAAAATTCAAACATAATTAAGTGCTTTAGTGATAATATGGATGCAATAGAACGGATTGAGAAAGATTTAGAGCTTTTTGCAAAAAATATAAAAGAAGTGGAATCCATAAAAATCCATGATAGAGAAAAAAAAATCGTGGAAATGGCCCAGAACTACCGGGATGACACTGAGTACTACCTGAAGCAAAAGGATCATTTAACCTCTTTCGGTTGCATAACCTACGCACACGGACTTTTAGATGCAGTAAGGCTTCAGCACGACCTTATAATTGATGAATAATTAATTTATAAGTTTGAGTAGTTTAAAGGTGAAAAATACGAATTATAATACTAAAAAGAAGGTATTTAAATGAGGAAGATCTTTGGCAAGGAGTCAGAGGTGGAAAAACATTCCCGTGAGCATGTTGAATTAGTTTTTGAATGTGTTAAAAAGCTAAAAGAAATAATGCCACCCTTTTACCTGGGAGAATTTGATATTTTAGATGCAAAAGTCATAGAAATGTCCATACTGGAAACTAAAGCCGACGAAGTTCGCCGGGTCATGGAGATTGAATTTTTCCAGGGAGCTTTCCTCCCCTTTGATCGTGAAGATCGGATAATACTGGCAGAACTGGTGGATAACGTTGCGGATATGACCCAGGAAGCAGCCTACGGAATTAGTCTAAGTAGGATCACCTTCCCCCCTAATTATAAGGATGATTTTGAGGAACTGGTAGACGAAGTTATAGATTCTATAGCTGTTTTAAAGGAATGCATTGAACTTCTGGATGTGGATCTGGGACAAGCCCTTAAAAAAGCCCATGAAGTTGAAGAAAGGGAAATTAAGGTGGATATGATAGAAAGACGCATCCTCAAAAAACTTTACCAGTCCTACCGTGATGAAGAATTTGGAATTCTAAGGTTACTAGAACTGAAAAACATGGTAACCCGTTTAGGAAACATCGTTGATCAGGCCGAAGATGCCTCTGACCGGGTGCCCATCATTGCCGCCAAGAGGAAAGGTTAATTGTGTTCATTCTCTAAACTGAATCCCTATCATCGAATCCCCCTAATTATAACCACTTCTTTACTAAATTACATATAACCCCCTATCAAAGAACCTTATTTATCACAGAAATTTCTCGAAAGATGGAAGGGAATGTATGAATTTTCAGGATCCTATTTTAACAGAAGCTAAAAAAGACTTTCAGTACCTTTTAGAGCGTGGTTTTCCCCGTACTGGAGCTCTGGAATATGTGGGTAACCATTACCTACTGGGAGATTTGGAGAGGAATTATCTGATTCGTACAGTTTTTCCCCTCACAAAAATTGAAAGCCGTAGGAATAAGTTAATTTTATTATCCGATATAAAGGGCAAAGATGTCCTCCTGGATGGTTATAATGTTCTTATCACGGTGGAAGCCCTTATACGGGGAGAAGAAGTGGTAGTAAAATGTGATGATGGGGTTATCCGGGATGTGAAGGCCGTCTTCGGGAAGTATAAAAAGAATGAAAATACTGCACCTGCCTTGAATTCCATTATTTCTCTGCTGAAGATCTTCAAACCCCAAAGTGTGCTCTTTTTCTTTGACAGTCCGGTGAGTTTAAGTGGGGAGCTGGCCAGGGCCACCCGGGAAATTTTAAACTCACAAGAAGTGCCCGGTGACGCCCAGACCTCAGAAAATGTTGATTATCAACTGATTAACTTATCCCACGAAGTGGACGGGGTTGTGGCCACCAGCGATGGTATCATAATTGATAAAGTTGATAAGGTGCTGGATGTACCAAGTTATGTGGCTCGTTTAAATCGAAACAAGAAAGTAGTAAAATAAGTCATTTACTAAAAACCTTCATTAATAAAAATTTATTTAAAAAAACGTGCCATAAATAAATTATTTAATAAGTTTAGGTCATTAATAGGCCTGAAACAAGCTCTTTTTCACTTTAATTTTTTAAAAAACCGTTAAATCAAGGAAATTATTTCTGGATAAAAAAATAAGGAAATTAAGGATATTTATTCAATATCCTCAAATCGGTTACCGAGTTTTTCCATTACACCCGGCAGGGTGGTGTATTCCATTTCATCGGCAGGTAACCTGTGTGGTTCGAATGGTCCGTGTCTCCTCATGTAATCGGCAATTTCTGATGCCTGGGCCCGGGAACGGTCAAAGGCAGGGTCATCGAACATGTCGGCTGGTCCCACTAATTTACCATCGGCTATCTGGAATCCAAGGGCCATTACACGTGGTGGTCCGTCGAACCTGACTGGATAAGCGTTTTTCTGTCCTACGGGCATTAATGGTCCGTTGTGTGAACCTCTCATCCATCCTCCCACCAGGTGAGGGAAGGCGAATGGTTCTACTACTTCTCCTGCTGCTGGGAATCCGGATTGGGCCCTGACAATAGCCACGGGGTCGTCTTTTCCAACATATGAACCGGCCATTAAGTTTAATCTTTCGGTACTTATGGCTGCGGCGATTTCATTATCATCCCTGCGGCGGATACGTTTTATGACATATCGGTTGATGGTTCCCAGTAAAGCCAGTAAATCGTACATTTCATCTGGACAGGAGAGTTTGACTTTTTTGTGTTCCATTACATCGAACACTTCAAATTCAAATCCGTTGTGCAGTGATGGGTCGATTACCAGACCGGCAGTGGTGAATGGGTCTGCAAACATTTTAAACAGGGGCAGGTTAAATGCTCCGGGTTCGGTTTTGTCACAGCAGAACACCACTACGGGGTCACTGGGCCTTTCTTTAAATTCCATTTCTGCACATCCAGGACCCATTCCTTTGATGTTTCCGGAGAAAGTATCGGATAGAAGGTCCTGACCGGCACCGTAGAGTTTCAGTTCTTTGGCAACTGCGGTTGCTTCAGTGAATGCAGTCCATGCCATTTCGTGGATTTCTTCGTTTTCTTCACCCTGGGTGTGGGTCATGATGAGTTCGGTGTCGTCACCACAGTTGGTCACATAATAATCAATGAGAAGCTCTTCTTCTTTGGCTTTTCCTAAAATTTCTTCACATTTTTTTAATAATGCGGGATGTGCCAATCCGTGTCCTGCTATACTACCAACGTCTGCTTTTATTACACTAATGGTGGTTTTCATATTCTATGCACCTCCAAAAAAATCATGAACATCTAATGCGCATTTATTAGCTGTAAAGGGCTGTTCATGTTAATAATTATAATACCAGTCCTCACAAGGAAAACTAGACTTAGAAACAGATATGAGCTGTTCTAATAAAACCCTTTCTTATTGACAAATTATGAGGGGATGGGCATATAAAATTTACTATGCCCAGTTTAACCCTAACCTAGAATTAGTTTGGTGTTAACTTTTTTTGAAGTATTTTTTAACTGCTTGAGCCATCTCCATGGTGGTGGAAGTTCCTCCCAGGTCTGGTGTGAGGACAGTTCCCTCTTCCAGTACTTTTATAAGGGCCTGTTCAAGTTCAAATGCTTCCTGGTGTTCTCCCAGGAACTGGAGCATGAGGCAGGCAGACAGGACCATGGCCGTGGGGTTGGCCACACCTTTACCAGCTATATCTGGAGCAGAACCATGAACCGGTTCAAACAGACCATTGTTATCCCCAATATTCGCCGAAGGTGCCATTCCCAAGCCTCCCACCAGTCCGGCTCCTTCATCAGATAGTATGTCCCCAAAAAGATTGGTAGTTACCACCACCTGGAACCGGTGGGGATCAGTGACCAGGAACATGGCCGCGGCATCCACGTAGAGTTCATCAGCGGCAATATCTTGATAGCCGTCCTTTTCTTTGTATTCTTCCGCTACTTTCCAGAAGGAGTTTCTGAATACTCCATCACTTTTTCTTAACACATTGGCCTTGTGCACCGCAGTTACCCTGGTTTTACCCCTATTTTTCGCTTCTTCAAAAGCCACTCTGGAGATACGATGAGAAGCCTTCCGGGTGATAACCCTCAGGGCATTGGCCCCTTCACTGGTGACTTCTTCAATTCCCGAGTAAAGCCCTTCGCTGTTCTCACGGATTATAAGGATATCCACATCATCATACAAAGATTTCACACCAGGATAGGACTTGATTGGCCTTAAATTGGCGTAGAGCCCCAATTCTTTTCTAAGGGTTACTATTGCACTTGAAGTCTTCTGATCGGGAACAGAGGTGACTGCTCCGAAAAGAGTGGCATCGGTATTACTAGCCATTTCTAATGTTTCATGGGGCAAATTATTCCCAGTTTCTTGATAACAGGCATATCCTGCCCGGGCTTCATGAAAATCAAATTCTAAATCAGATGCTTCAAGAATATCCAGGGTAGCTTCCATGACCTCTGGCCCTATACCATCTCCCGGTATTACCGTTACTGTGTACATATCAATCCTCATGTTTTTTTATTAAGTTATCCCCTTAACTCTTTTGAAGTTTAATTAATTATTTTTAACTGCATAACATAATTAACCTCATTATTAAGTGCCACTCCCGGGAAATAACCCTCGAACTAATCACCATTTAATCAGAATGGGGAAGTATTCTGGTGTGGCAGGTTATATATTTTCCCCAATAGGGAGGCTGTAATGGTAAACTATATGATGGAGTAAGGATATAATATATTTTCCTTAGGTTAACGCTTTAACCAAACCTAAGTAAAGTATCATTATATATTTTAGAATTTATTACAACTTTTCAGGGGGATTTTTAGTTATGGAAGTTGAAAAAAACGTAGCAAGACTTATAGAAAATTTGAAAGATAACGATGAACTGGTACAAGTCCAAACTACTGAAATGCTGGTGGAAATTGGAGAACCAGCAGTGGATCAGCTTATAGACGCCCTGGAAGATGGAGATAAAAACATCCGCCAGGGAGCAGCTAAAGTACTGGGACTTATTGGTGACAAAAAGGCTATAAATCCCCTTATAACCACTATGAAGGATGATAATAAGTGGGTGCGAAGGGCATCTTCAGGAGCCCTGAGTAATATGGGAGAATCTGCTGTGGACCCCTTAATCCAGACACTGGAAGATGAAGACTGGAGGGTGAGAGGTGGAGCTGCCTGGGCCTTGGGTAACATAAAATCCCCTAAAGCATTAGCCCCTCTAATTAAAGTAATGGACGATAGTAGTGGATTTGTGAGGGCCGGTGCAGTGATGGCCCTTGGAAACATTGGCGGGGAAAAGGCAGAAGAAGCACTGGAAAAAGCCCGTAAAGATAAAAGTGGATACGTCCGCCGGGTGGCCCAGGACTTCCTGAATAAAGATTAATTCCCTTTTTTTTAATTTTTAAATTAGTAACTTAGAGATTAATTATAAATAATGAGATATACCAGTAGTTTACCAAGAATCAATGAATGGGGTATGGAATGAAGGTTAGTGTAATTGGTGCATCGGGTAGAGTGGGTAAAGCCGCCGCTTTTAGTTTGGCTGAGGAAAGTGTGGTTAGTGAAGTGGTCCTGTTAGCACGGGAAAAAAGTCTGGGCCGTATCCAGGGAGAAGCCCTGGATATGAACGATGCCATGGCTGCCAAGGATATCCGTGTGGCCATAACCCCCAGCTCTAATTTTGAAGATCTGGCCGGTTCTAAAATCGTGGTGATAACGGCCGGAGCCCCACGAACTTCAGATATGACCCGTATGGACGTGGCCAAACCAAATGCTAAGATCATAGCCGAATATTCACGTTTAATTGCCAAATACGCTCCGGAATCCATAATACTGGTCATCACCAACCCGGTAGACGTTATGACTTACGTGGCCTACAAAGCCTCCGGGTTCCCCCGAAGTAGGGTCATAGGATTGGGAAACCACTTAGACTCCCTGCGATTGAAGAACCTCATCTCCAAACACTTCAACATCCATGTCAGTGAGATACACACCAGGATTATAGGGGAACACGGCGACCACATGGTGTTACTTCTAAGCTCCACTTCCATTGGGGGGATACTGGTTAAGGACTTCCCCCAGTACCAGTCATTCAACGTGGAAACCATTGTGGACAAGGTTAAAAACGCCGGTAGCTACGTAATTAATAAGAAGGGAGCCACGGAGTACGGACCAGCCTTTGCTATTTCCAACACAGTGAAAACCATCATAAACGATGAAAAGAGAATACTAACCCTCACCACATTTTTAGATGGCGAAATAGACGAAGTAAGTGATGTGTGTCTGGGAGTACCTGTTAAATTAGGTATAAATGGCGTAGAAAGAGTAATCAGTGTCAAAATGAATGACAATGAACTGGAAGATTTTAAAACTGCTGCTAGAGTGGTTAAAAAATCCACCGAAGAAGTAATGGCCTCACTGGACGAAGATGTTAAGGATTAAGGCTTTTTTTGATTAAATTTTTTTATTAATCATTCTAATTTTAAAATTAAATGGTATTCCCTATACTAAATACAAAAAACTTAAAAAAAGATATTTTGGGGTTAATTGAACCCGATTTGGGTTTAACCCAATATGGTTGTATAGTTCAACCCTTACTATTA
>NZ_CP022706.1:2172500-2217500 GCF_003491305.1 Methanobacterium sp. BAmetb5 | reverse complement strand
CTGCCCACCTTCGATGACCTGGTAATTGTACCCGCCCAGGTTTCCCGGCCACCCATTGATAAATACCGGGAACCCTGCAACACCAGAGTAGTTCTGGGAAGCCGTTACGCTGAAAACCCCCTGGTATTAGACACACCCATCATGATCGGAGCTATGAGTTTCGGGGCCCTGTCTAAAGAAGCCAAGATCGCCCTGGCCATGGGGGCCACCCTGGCGGGTACTGCCACCAACACTGGGGAAGGTGGAATGCTCCCTGAAGAACGTAGATATGCCAACAAACTCATTGCCCAGTACGCTTCTGGCCGTTTCGGTGTGAGTGCTGAATATTTAAATAAATCCAATGCCGTGGAGATCAAAATAGGCCAGGGAGCAAAATCTGGTATGGGAGGCCACCTACTGGGAGAAAAGGTTACTGCCGAGGTCTCCAAGATCAGGATGATACCCGAAGGGACCGATGCCCTTAGCCCCGCCCGGCACATGGATATCGTGGGCCCGGAAGACCTTTCCATGAAGATCAGCCAGCTCCGGGAAATCACCGACTGGAAAGTACCCATCATGGTGAAATTCACCAGTGGAAGGGTCAGTGACGATGTGAAGATCGCAGCCAAGGCCGGGGCCGATGCCATAGTAGTGGATGGTATGCAGGGAGGAACTGGAGCCGGACCAGACGTGGTCACTGAGCACAGTGGAGTGCCCACCATTGCCGCTATCGTGGAAGCAGACGAGGCCCTTAAACACATCAACTTGCGGGAAGAAGTGAGTCTGATTGCTGCGGGAGGTATTAGGAATGGTGCCGATGTGGCCAAGGCCATAGCCCTGGGAGCTGACGCCTGTTACATTGCCACCAGCGCCCTGGTAAGTATCGGTTGCCGTGTGTGTCAGATGTGCTATGCTGGAACCTGTCGTAAGGGAATAGCCACCCAGAACCCACAACTTAGAAGGAGACTGGATTACATCGAAGGTGGTAAACGAGTGGCCCGGTTCATTGAAGCCATGACTGAAGAAGCAGTGATGTTAACCCAGCAGGCAGGTAACACTGACCTTCTGAAATTGGAGAAGGATGATCTGCGGGCCCTGACTGTAGAGTCATCGGCCATGACCGGAGTGAAAATGGCAGGCCTGGAAGCACCTATAAGGAGCTAAAAGGCCATAATACTTTTTTTCTTTTTTTTGAAACTTACCCAATTCTTTTTTTATTAACTTTTTTTTTAATTTAAGGACTTTTTATTTTTAGACTCCCCCTAAACATTTTGCTGGAAAATTTTCTTGCACTTTTTAGGGATAATAACGACCCTTTTTCAGCAGGAATTATTATAACCTCCTTAAAAATTAAGACACAAATTTTATATAATACCAAACCCATAATCGGAAGTATGTTTCCCCCATCCTATTGCCACCAGGTTCCGGCTTCAGGAACATGACAATTAACTGGGAGTTAAAACATGTTGAAAGTGGAGAAAAACAAATTTCAGAGATTTGTTTTATAAAAGGAGGAAAAATTAATGGATCCTATTCTTAGTAGCGGTGATACAGCCTGGATGTTAATATCCACCGCCCTGGTAATTTTAATGACTATACCCGGAGTGGCTCTCTTTTATGGTGGGCTTATACGCCGAGAAAATGTGTTAAATACATTGTTTCTATCGTTCATAACCTTTTCCATAGTAAGTGTATTATGGTTCATCTACGGATACGATATGGTTTTCAGCACAGATATCTGGGGAGTTATAGGGGCCCTGAGTAATCCATTCTTCAATGGAGTACTAGAATCCGGTGCCCTTTCTAGCTACGCACCAACCATACCTCAGGGACTCTATGCAATGTTCCAGATGACATTTGCCGCCATCACCGTGGCCCTTATCAGTGGTGCCATTGTAGAGAGAATGAAATTCTCAGCCTGGCTGGCCTTTGTACCCGTATGGTTGACCATGGTTTATATGCCCATTGCCCACTGGGTATGGGGTGGAGGATGGCTTTTCCAGATGGGTGTCCTGGACTTTGCCGGAGGAATAGTAGTACATCTAAGCTCAGGTGTGGCTGCCCTGGCCATGGTCTTACTGGTAGGAATACGGAAAAATGCTAAATTACTTCCACATCACCTTGGTTATTCCGTAATTGGTACCGGTCTTTTATGGTTCGGTTGGTTTGGATTCAATGCTGGTTCCGCATTAGGGGCCAGTAATCTGGCAGTTTCGGCCATGATAGTAACCAACACCTCGGCAGCCATGGGGATGCTGGCCTGGGTACTCATGGACAAAATCAACACCGGGAAACCAACGCTTTTAGGTGCTTTATCTGGAGCAATAGCTGGTTTAGCAACCATAACCCCTGCTGCAGGTTACGTGAATGTCACTGCGGCATTAATCATTGGTTTTGTATCATCGATAATATGTTACTATGCTGTAAGCCATTTAAAACCATTAATCGGCTACGATGATGCCCTGGATGTATTCGGAATCCACGGTATGTCAGGAATCATTGGAACTCTGGCTGTAGGCATATTTGCCACCCCCCTTATAAACAGCGCCATAAAAGGAGGAGTTATAGCCGGGAACCCCGCACAACTGGGAATTCAGTTACTGGCCATAGTGGTTGTGGGACTTTACTCATTTATAGTCACTTACCTTATTGGTATGGTTATTGACCGGACCATAGGCCTGAGAGTGGAAGAAGAACACGAAGTACAGGGCCTGGATATAAACCTACACGAGGAATCCGGTTACAGACTGTCATAGGCAGCTATAAATAATACAAAACGGCCATAGTCACTCATAAGAGAATCATGAGGTGATTAAATGAAAAAAATAGTAACTATTATCAGACCTGACAAATTAGAAGATGTTAAACAGGCTTTAGAAGAAATTGGATGCCTGGGAATGACTGTAAAAGAAGTTAAAGGAAGGGGAATACAGTTAGGAATCACGGAAAGTTACCGGGGCACGGACTACAAGGTGGATCTGTTACCCAAAACCCAGGTTGAAATTGTAGCCAAAACCGAGGAAGTGGAAAAAATTGTAGATACCATCGTCAAAAACGCCCAAACGGGTTGTATTGGTGACGGGAAAATTTTCATCTCCCCGGTAGAAGAAGTAGTACGTATCCGTACCGGAGAAAGGGGAGAAGACGCCATATAAATCCATCCTCCTCTCTCTAAACTCTTTTTAAGTTTTAAGTTTCATCATTTTTTAACCACCATTATTTTAAATACAATATAATTTTTAAAAACATCCCTCTCCAGTGTAACAAATTCTCAATGAATACTGGAAAAACATGTCAAAAATTCAGGGCATGTTACCTTTTGTCAGATTATGACCCAAACATTTATAAGGAGGAAGATACAATGATCAGTTGTCGGAAGTATGCTTCCGATATCCGGTAAATTGGGGTGAATCTTCCATGAAATAAATCAACAAAACTGTGGAAAACATAATTAAAGCTATTAATTAACCCAAAATACCATAAAACATCTTTAACACTGGAAAATAGTGTTTGTATCTTTGTTTACAAAATGTATCTTAAAAAAACCAAATATATGGATAATATGAATAAAGGAGGAATATATAAATGGACCCTGTATTAAACAGCGGCGATACCGCGTGGATGCTAATCTCCACTGCACTGGTAATGATCATGACCGTGCCGGGAGTAGCACTCTTCTACGGAGGTCTCACCAAGAAAGCAAATGTATTAAATACCATGTTCATGTCTCTTATTGCGTTCTCCATTGCCAGTATCATATGGGTACTCTATGGTTATCAGTTCGCCTTCGGAGAGGACATGTTAATGGGAATCATAGGAAATCCGGCTAATCTTCTATTCAGTGGAATAGGAGTGGATCAACTATCCACATTAGCCACAACCATCCCTGAAACCGTATTTATAGCCTTCCAGATGACTTTTGCCGCCATCACCGTGGCCCTGATCTCCGGTGCAGTGGTGGAAAGAATGAAAGTTTCTTCCTGGATGGTATTCATAGCCGCCTGGGTTTCCCTGGTATACGTACCTATAGCCCACTGGGTATGGGGTGGAGGATTCCTGGCACAGTTAGGAGCCCTGGACTTCGCCGGAGGTACCGTAGTACACATTAACTCCGGTGTAGCTGCCCTGGCCCTGATACTGTTACTGGGTAAAAGAAAAGACACCAAACTATTACCACACCAGCTAGGTTACTCCGTTCTCGGTGCCGCCCTACTGTGGTTCGGTTGGTTCGGATTCAACGCTGGTTCCGCACTAACTGCAGGTGGACTGGCCGGCAGTGCCTTCATAGCCACTAACACTGCTGCAGCAGCAGCAATGATCTCCTGGGTAATAATCGACTACCTCAAAACTGGTAAACCAACAGTACTGGGTGCAATATCCGGTGCCATAGCAGGTCTGGTAGCCATCACCCCGGCAGCCGGTTTCGTGACGGTGCAGGCCGCAGTAATCATTGGTCTAGTAACCAGTGTGGTCTCATACTTGTCCATAAGCTACCTCAAACCCAAACTGGGCTACGATGATGCCCTGGATGTATTCGGTATACACGGTATGTCCGGTTTATGGGGAGCACTGGCCACCGGTTTATTCGCCGCACCATTCATCAATGAACTGGGAACTGGATTGTTCTACGGTAACCCGGGACAGTTACTCACCCAGGTAATTGCCGTGGTAGTAGTAGCCGGTTACAGCTTCGTGGCCACACTCATAATTGGTAAAGTCATTGATATGGTCATGGGACTTCGTGTGGAAGATAAAGAAGAAATCGAAGGACTGGACATCAACCTACACGAAGAAACTGGTTACCGAATTTAAGGCTGAGGTGATATGATGAAAGAAATTGTGGCCATAATTCGACCAAACAAATTAGACGAAGTTAAAGACTCCCTTGAAGAATTAGGATGCCATGGAATGACAGTGACTGAAGTTAAAGGTCGTGGTCGTCAGTTAGGCATAACCGAAAGTTACAGGGGAAGTGATTACCGCATTGACATGTTACCCAAAACCCGTCTGGAAATTGTGGTGGCCGATGAACAGGTAGATAATGTAATTGATAAAATAGTAAAAACCGCACAGACTGGAGATATTGGGGATGGAAAAATCTTCATTTCCCCCGTAGAAGAAGTTGTGCGTATAAGAACAGGAGAAAGAGGAAACGAGGCCGTTTAAAACCCTCCAAAAATCCACTTTCAAACCCCTCTTTCCTCTCTCCTTTTTTTTATTTTTAAAACAACTTGATATAACTCTTTAACTGGACTCTTTTAATTTTGGATATTTTTAAGATTATTATTCCAGTTAGATAGTACTCGTTTTCTGTGATTTTGGCCTCGCGATTGGTTAATCTTAATGAATGATATATTTTTAACAAAAATTAATTAAATCTAAAAATTAATTTATTCTAGTTTACTTAAACTGATCCTTTACCAAAAATTGTTAAACTGATTTATCTAAAAACTGATCCTTACCTTAACTAACGGTGCTATCATGCCAGAACTACCCACCCTGGAGATCTATAAAAAATATTTTGATGAAACCTCACTCCATCAGACCATAAACAGCGTACGTGTGGTAAGTCCCGAAGTTCTGGTGGAAACCAGTAGTGAAGAGATTAAAGAAACATTACTAGGTCATGAATTTATACAAAGCCGCAGGTACGGGAAATATCTTTTCTCCCAGCTGGACAACGGCCTGTTTTTGATTATGCACTTTGGTATGACGGGTTTCCTTCACTATGGCTCTGTTGATGGTTCCCGATACCCCCGTCTTTTGATAGAATTTTCCACCGGCAAATTTTTGTCCTTTGATGATGCCCGCAAATTCGGTAAACTGGGTCTAACTCGCCATCCTGATGAATTCATTAAAGAGAAAAAATTAGGTCCTGATGCCCTGGAAATTAATTTCAAAAATTTTAAAGAAATTTTTAAAAACAAGAAAGGTATGATCAAACCACTACTCCTGAACCAGCATGTTCTGGCGGGTATTGGTAATCTTTACGCTGATGAGATACTTTACCAGAGCCGGGTACACCCCTTGACCCCAGCCCACATGCTGGATAAGGAAGAATGGGAACAACTCTTTAAAGATATGAAAAGGGTGCTTCAAAAGGCCATTGAATACCAGGATAAACCAGAGGCTCTCCCGGAATCATACCTTCTGCCTCATCGCCACCAGGGAGGTAAATGCCCGGAAGGAGATCAATTAAACATCATACAGGTTGGTGGCCGTACTACCTATTTCTGCCCCCAACGGCAAAAAATAAAACATTAGATATTTTTATTAAAAAGTTACTCATGATGGACCACCCACCCGCCGTGACCCCAAAAAATCAATAAAAAGGGAAATAGCTAAAATTATATACTTCCTATTCCTTTATTAAAATTGATCACCAACAGGATGTGGACCAACATGAAACGTAAAATAGGATTATTGGGAATTATAGGCTTATTCATACTAGTTGTTCTGGCCTCAGGGTGCACCGACCAAAAAAATAACCAGACTACTCCCGTTAACAATTCCAGCACAACCAATACCTCAACAGTTAAAGAAGCTGATGTATCGGCAAAAATGACTGGCCCAGCAACAGCAACCAAAGGGAGCACCGTAACCATAAACTGCAGTGTCACTAATAAGGGTTCTAAACCAGTTCAAAATGTTTTAACACATAGTCAGGATTTTGACAAAAATTTGGGCACCATTAACGCTGGTCAGACCAAAACCTTCACCTGGAACATGTACATACCTACTGACAAACAGGTCCAAGAGGACTTTGGAAGCAGCGCCACCGTATCCAACCCCTTTTCCATTGGAGGATTCGCAGTTACCTTCACCGATAATAACGGATCCAAACATACCATAAACTCCAATTCACTGGAAATAAAACTGAGTTAGACCCTCTAAAATGATAGAGAATCCGTGAAAAAAAATATTTAACCTGAAATACCCGTAACCCGGGTATAACTTTTTTTTATTAAATTTTAAGGATAAAAACCGTAAAATAAGATAGAATCATAATAACATACTAGTTAACGTGCTATTTTCAGAAAATAAGGGATTTTTGATAATATTTAGAATAACTCTACTTAAAATAACTCTTCTTAATTAGATGAAAGTTAACAGTAAAAAAAAAGTTTGAAAATAGGAGAATTACCATCCCCTATCCTGTAACCTTTCTGATTCTGGTATCTGACTTATTTCCAGTCCAGGCATGGCTTTACCCAGGTCACGGCTGACCTCGGCAATTAACTCGGCATCTTCGTAGTGGGCGGTTGCCTCAGCTATGGCTTTGGCCACTATTTCCGGGTTTTCGGATTTGAAGATTCCACTTCCCACGAATACCCCGTCTGCTCCCAGCTGCATCATAAGGGCGGCATCTGAGGGGGTGGCTACTCCACCGGCGGCGAAGTTCACCACTGGCAGGCGTCCCTGTTTCTGGGTTTCTTTAACCAGGTAAAACTGTGCTTCTTCCTGGCGGGCCACACTCCACAGTTCTTCTTCAGTTTTGTCCTGGAGTTCCCGGATGGTTCCCTGGATCATGCGCATGTGTCGGACTGCTTCCACCACGTTACCGGTTCCAGCTTCTCCTTTGGTCCGGATCATGGCTGCTCCTTCATCGATCCTGCGGAGAGCTTCTCCCAGGTTTCTTGCTCCGCAGACAAAGGGAATGGTGAATTGTTTTTTGTCAATGTGATATTTTTCATCGGCCGGGGTGAGTACCTCACTCTCGTCGATCATGTCCACACCCAGTGCTTCCAGGACCTGGGCTTCCACAAAGTGACCGATACGTACCTTAGCCATCACCGGGATGCTGACGGCATCCATGATCTCGGTGACCTTACTGGGGTCAGCCATTCGGGCCACTCCTCCGGAGGCCCGTATATCTGCTGGCACCTTTTCCAGGGCCATTACGGACACAGCCCCTGCCTCTTCGGCAATAGCTGCTTGTTCAGCGTTAACTACATCCATGATCACTCCGCCCTTGGTCATCTTGGCAAAGCCCTTCTTTAAAAGTTCTGTTCCATGTAACATGTCATTTCCTCCGTAAAATCATGTGATTAATTAGAATGTTCTAAAAAATCCCATTTGAACAAATTCCCAGTAAACAATAAACAAACATTATCATTTTATATTTATCCTGGAAATCAGGTCCTTTGAAACTATTTCAGTAAAATTTTGATAATTTTTTAGTATAGATATTTAAGTCTCCCTTCGGGTTATTAAAATTTTGGAAGGATACTTGAAAAACATACTAAACCATTACCAAACAGTACCTTACGGGAGAACAATATACTGATCATTCCCACTGGTGCTTATCAAAATTACATTAGGTAGGGGCGTATAACTAGGAAACCCCACATAATAGATATTATATTTTAGTTGTTGAGAAATATGAAGGGGGGTTTACTACGAAAGACCAGGATGATCGGGCGGAGATAATTGTCAAATTAACCAGATACAAGGTAGTATTAGAGGAAGAAAGACCTCGTCTGATTGAGCAACTTTTCAAATATTATCATCAGGAAGAAGGGGAAGGGAATTCACGGGAAATGGAAGATTTTGTTGATGGTCCTAAAAAGGTTAAATACATTAACTACGACAATCCCTACGAAGCCTATATTAGTGCACAGATACACCTGGATCAGGCGATGGTCCCTATACTGGAACAGCATATCGCGTTTTTGGAGGAAGGGGAGGATGTAGATCTGGTGCTGGAATCAATGGAACACAGTATATATCGGGTGAAGAAGCAGACCTACACCGATGTCCCGGAGTGGGAACAACTTCTCCACCACCTGCCCGCTGATCGATTGGAGGAAATTGAAAACAATCCCAAGGGTCCCGGTGATCTCCTCTTAAAAGAACTGATCTGGATTCAAAACTATGAAAGAAAATGGATGCAAAAATAGATTTACAGACCAATAATGGATTTACAGATGGAATAGATGAAAAACATTAATCAGTACCACTATTACCTTAATTTACTCATCAATAACTCTTTCTATTAGTAAATCTATTGACTTATCAGCAAGGTAAATATATGTAATGGACTGTATCTACTTATATTGTATGTAAGTACATTTCGATTTATTTCTTAGAAAATTCTAAAAATTTAAAAAATCAGATACCCCAAGATTAACTAAAAAGACACTCCACACCAATAATTAAAATTAAAGGGATCTCCCCGATTACCCCCATTAATAATAATCATACCAATTATAATAAAATTACAATAAATTAAAAGTATTACTTTTTACTAAATAATTACACATAATGTTGACAGGGCCAATTAAAAAAAGTAGTAGTGTGCCCCCTTTTACTGGTCTTAAACCACCGGGCGGAAAACCATACACTCAAAGTTATATACCCTCCCATCAAAATATAGCCAGGAGTTGATTTAAATGGCCACTAAAGAAGCTGAAATGTTTTACAAACAAGCAATGTCATTCTTAGATCAGGGTAAAGTAGAAAAATCCATAGAATTTTTTAACAGTGCAATTGAAATTGATAAAGATTATGTTTCCGCCTGGAATGATAAAGGAGTAGCCCTCATGGAACTTGGGAACTATCCTGAGGCACTTAAATGCTTCGAAGAAGTGATCCGGTTGGAACCCGGTGATAACATGGCCTGGTATAACCGGGGATATGTACTTCTCATCCTGGAAGAATATCAGGAAGCAGCCAACACCTTCGATCTGTTCCTGGGCCGATACTCCAAAAAGAAGGATGATTTTTATAAATATGCATTATTTTTACGCGCTCAGGGATTATACCACCTTAAACAGTATGATGAAGCCTTAGAACTAATTAAAGAAGCTCTTAAGATAGATAAAAAATTCAAAGAAGCCCGGGATCTCTTAGAACTGGTAGGAAAAGAAAAGGCACAGTAAAATAGGCACCTTGCACATAACGACCAATATAGCAAGATAACTAGTTATCCACCTTGATTAATTTTTCCAACCTTTTAATAGCCTGATATCTGTCTTTTTTTTCTAATCTGGCCTGCTGCAGAGCGTCCTGCAGGGTCTCGATGGAATGATCGTATACTTCCCGGTTCACCGGGTAAGGGAATCCATCTTTACCACCATGGGTGAAGCTATATTTTACTGGATCCTCCCAGCTAGGTTTATCTCCATAAACCAGGTCGGAAATCAGGGCCAGGGCACGTATTTTCTTGGGCCCCATACCCTGTAAAGATATTAGTTCTTCATAACTTTCTGGTTGTAATTCCCAGGCATTATGGAGGATTTCAAATTCCTTAGGGGATAAATCTGTGTTAAGCACAGGATGGTGACTGGGTAAAGTAAGTTGGGGGCAAAAAGCATCAAGGCTAGCCTGCTCGGCTACCACATCCACCTTCTTCTGGAAGTACTTCTTCAGGTGTTCGGGGTTATCCAGTATCAGGTCCAGGCTGGTTTGTCGTGAATGGAAACTCTGATCAGCGGTCATATCCAGGGTCTTGGCTTCCTTCAGATCGCAACAGATGCCATTGTGTGGCTCGTTAATATAGGTTTCCACTGAATCAGAGAGCCAGTGATAACGGCGGGCGTACTGGGTGGATTCATTCATACCCTGCTGCACCACTGACCAGTCACCCCTCTCTGTTAAAAAAAACACGTGATGATAGAGTTGATACCCGTCCTGAATGCAGGAATTATCTATTTTTGCGGAAATTTTACTGGCGTATACCAGGTCATCCAGTTTTGCCGTGGACAGTGAAAACAATTCCCCGGCACCCTGGATTTCTTGGGGTGTTCGGCGAGAAGCACGACCTTTGCCTCCAGCAATGAGTATTCCATGTTCTTCTGGATTTATGGCAGTTTTAAGTGCCCCACAGGTGGTGGTGGTAGTACCGGAACTGTGCCAGTCAAATCCCAGTACACAAGAAAATGCCTGGAACCAGTACGGGTCAGAAACTCGGGTTAAAAATTCTTCAGGACCATATTCATATATAATGGCCTCGGTAACTGCTCCTGCCAGTTTTACCATTCGCTGGAAAAGCCAGCGCGGTGCACGGCCACCGTGAAGGGGTAGATTGGCCACCCCACTTCTAGAACTCATATCCATGTCTTTATTCCTTTTACAATATTAGTTTTGAGGGAGAGTAGAGGAGAAGTATTGAAACTTTCTGGATATCCCATTCTTAGTGATCACAATCAAGGAGTAAATCAAACCACACCCCCAAATATGAACCATCCATTTAAGCTGGATAAAAGGAGGGGGAGAAGTTAGTGTCTGGGAAAGGAGATATACATCATTAAGGTCTATTTTAAAAATCTTCTAAAAATAGGAGGTAATTAAGTGAGGAATAATGTTTATGGTTATGCATACTTATCCAGGAGTGAGTCCAGTTCTTCTAAAATGGCCTGGTTATTATCATGTTTGAAGGTGAGATCTATGTTCTTACGGTATTCTTCCAAACGTGAGAGAAAGTTGGCAATATCCTCTTCCTCCAGATCCTGGTGGAACTCACCATAACCCAATCGGTCCATGTAAATCGCGTTTAAAATCTGTTCAAACTGTTTTTTAACCGGAACACTTAATACTGGTTTCCCCAGGTACAGTGACTCGCTGATAAGAGTGAATCCACCGTTGGCAATAACTGCCCGGGCCCGGGCCAGGTCCTGGAAAAACTCATCCTCATTGAAATTCTTAAACCGTAGATTTTCATCCCTACCCTCCTGGTGAAATCCATAGACAATGAATTCATCATCAAATTTCTTTAAAATATCCAGCAATTTCACATTGGAATCACTGGTCTGGTAAACCAGGACATGCTCCCCGTTGTATGGTTTGAGGTTTATGATAGCCTCACGCAGTACTGGAGGGAAATATTTACTTTTTTCAGGGTTTTTAAGGGGAGGATAGAAGTAACTGGTGATGAGGTAGAAGGTGGGCATTTGAATAAAGGATCGCACCACACCTTCGGCAGCTATTCTTTCCGTGCGAAACTTGCCCGGAACATCAAGTTCTGCCTGGGTAAGAACGTGCATGTTATCCAGACTGATAAGGGGAAGACGTAAAATTTTGGATAGTAAGTTAGAGTAGAACTCAAAATCAGAAATGATAACCTGGGGCTTTACTGCCTTGGCCACACTGTACATCAACCTTAAACTTTTTTTCAAATCACCGGGGAGGTCTTTCATCCCCTTAATGAATGTTTTAGTGTTCTGGACGGTGTTATCCTCATATACTGTGTTGAAACCACCTATCTCATAGACATTGTCAAAATGTTGGGACAGATAAGTGTAGGCACGGTCAGAGGCAAATATGTGAACTTCGTTCTTTTGGGTTAGATGATGGAGAAGTACCTTGGCCCGGATAGCATGACCCATACCTTCTCCGCATACTGAATAAATTATTCTCTTGGTATCGGGATGGCCGAAGGTGTAATCCAGATCTTCGGCGGTGATCTGCTTACCTCGGAACTGGTAGAATGTACTTTTAGCATATTTGAAGGCCACATTACGTAAACCTTCTTCCTGGAGACGTCGGGTTGAAACCAGGAGTTTTGGACTTCTTAAAACCTTAAATTGGCTGATGGCACCGATACGTTCAATGTAATCTGTGTCCTCCCCAAAGTCCAGGTCTTCGTCAAATCCTTCCACTTCCTGGTGGAATTTTTTAGTGGTTACTATACCGTAGCAACCTGCTCCGTGGGGTTTGATCTTTTCCACCTTTCTCATGAAGAAATTGGCAAAATCATGGGTTATTTTATTCAAAAAACTATCACTTAAAGGGGCTATTTGGGTGATGGCAATACCCAGTTCTCTTTCTTGAAATTCATCCACACACAACTCCAGGTAATCCCTGGTTAAAATCACATCAGAATCTAAAAAAAGGAAGTACTCTCCCTGGGCTATATCTGCACCACGATTGCGGCCCACTGCTGGGAGACCCCCCTCCACGATTTTACACCCGAACTCCTGAGCTATATCCCTGGTGCTATCTGTAGATCCTGCATCAGCTACTATGACCTCATAATCCCGGAAATCTTGTCTTTTTATACTTTCCAGGAGGTGAGGGAGGTAATTTTCCTCGTTAAAGGTGGGTATAATAATTGAAAGTTTCATTTTCCTCGTTATGCTATTTTTTTCTTTTATTTTTAATATTTTCGGACCCTAAAAGTAGGAAAAGAAATTCCAGGTCATGAAAAATCCCTGGGCACGGCCCTGGTAAGTCTTGAACAGACTTTCTAAAGTGTTTTTATCACTGACACTGGTGTCAGTACGTATCACTGTCCGGTTACTCTGTTGATCAATGCTTAACACATTATAACCACTAAGATCAACTGGTTCAAACTGGTTTACAACGGTTATCTCATGGTAAAAGCTGTTGTTCCCGGCAAGTTCCAGACCTAACCCTGAAATGGCCACCAGGAGAATGAGGGCCACCGGTAAAATCAGTTGGCGGAACTGGAAAGGTCTTTTTACAAAGTAGAGCATGAATAAAAGGCCCATGCCTATGAGTAGAGGTTGGCTGTATAATCCACCGTCTACCATTCCAATGAGGGCGAGAGTTAGGGCAAAGGCCAGTAATATCCGATAAATCACACTTCTATTGTTTAACGACAGAAGGCCAGTTATGTATGCCATGGGAAGGGTTATGAATATTAAGTAGGCCCAGGGGACCACTTCCGAGTACAGGCTACTTCCGGTGTGAACATGTTCCGGCACCAGACCCACAAAATTATCAGCCAGATGCCCGAAGACTGATTTAAACACGTGAGAGTGCATGGGGCTGGTGGTGGTGGAGGTGGGATTGGTGGAGACAAAAATGGTTAAAGGGGACACCCCGTACTTCAATCGAATGGAGACCTCAATTAAAAGGCCCACCAGGCAGGTTAAAAAGATGATGATTAGGGTCCACTTAAGGAACCGTTTACCATCCGGACTAAAATCATGGGCACGATTCTTTACTGGTGCTAAGAAACCCCTATTATTGATTAAAGAGTTTATAATAAGTAAACTGCCCATTAAAACCATTAAAAGTACTGCTTTGCCCTCGGATGAACCGGATAGAAGGGGCCAGGTGATCATCATTACCAGCTGGTCCAGGGGAGATGTGGCATAGATTACCAAACCCAACAGTACTAATATGATTCCAGCTAACCCTGTCCTGTCTATTTTCACTATTATCACCATGAAAAATAATATTTTTGAGTTTAAACCTGTTTTAAGCTTAAATTTTACGTTTGGGGGATAATTAAACTCGGTGTTAACTAACTTCCAGCATTCGTTCCACGGCAATTCTGGCTTTGGCAGCAATTTCTGGTGGTACTTTAACCTGGAATTTCTCTTCCTGGAGTGATTCCTTAACTTTTTGCAGATTGTGTAGTTTCATGTTTTCACAGATAGCTTCATCCAGTAGGGGGTAGATGGTTTTATCCGGGTTTTCCCGGCGGAGTCGGGTCACCATGTCCACTTCCGTACCAATGAGGAAATTTTTACGGTCAGAGCTAGCCACGTGGCGCATCATTCCCCCGGTACTTAGTATGTGATCAGCTATTTCCTGTACTTCGGCATCACACTCGGGATGTACCAGTACCTCTGCATCGGGATAGTTTTCCCTGGAGAAGGTAACATCCCCTATGTTAAACATCTTATGAACGTAACAGTAGCCCTCTTCAGGAATGGGGATTATTTCTTTATCTGTCCTTTTTTGTACATAGCTGGCCAGGTTCATATCCGGGCCAAAGAGTATCTGATCCGCATCTAAACTTTCCACCACCTGAACTGCATTGGCGGAGGTACATAATATATCTGCTTCGGCCTTTGCTTCTGCCAGGGTATTCACGTACAGCACCACCTGTGCCTGAGGATATTTGTTTTTGTACTTTTTAACCTCTTCTGCAGGGAGCATGTGTGCCATGGGACATTCTGCCTGGGGGTCAGGTATTAATATCTTTTTTTCTGGGTTTAAAATGGCTGCAGTTTCAGCCATAAAGTCCACGCCACAGAAGACCACCAGATCCGCGTCTTCTATCTGGGAGGCAGTGATGCACAGTTCCAGAGAATCCCCCAAAAAATCTGCTATCTCCTGTATTGGTGCGGTTTGATAATTATGAGCCAGTATTACGGCATTTTTCTCTTCTTTAAGTTTAAGAATTTCTTCTTGCTCTTTATTCAACCTAAACTCTCCTTTAAATCAGGTTAATGGATGAAAGCCCTTTTGAGTGATTAAATTTATAAAAAAGATGATTAAATAAATGGGCATTTATGATATATATCAGGATGTTTTATAATTTCCCCTAAAAAAACTTTTCCCTTCCATTTGAATAACCCTGAAAACAATCATCCTGGAATTTAACATCTTTAAAATAAGAATAATTGATTTTCATCAATTAAAAACCTATTTTTTAGATTAATCTACCTCTGCACCCTCCAGGGCACATTGGCAGGGGCAATTTCTCCCCTCAGGGATGTTCACAATGGAGTGGTAAATGAGTTGGGTGAGTGATTTCTTCTTCTCCTCCAGCATCTCAAATACTTCATCTATGGTGATTTTATCCGGGGAAACCGATGCCGCATAATTAGATACCATACAGATGGATGCGTAGCACATTTCAAGCTCCCGGGCCAGTATCACCTCGGGAAGACCAGTCATACCCACCACTGTTCCCCCTATCTGGCGGAACATCTTGATTTCTGCCGGGGTTTCAAAACGAGGTCCCTCAGTACATACATAGACTCCCCCGGGGACCAGTTTTCCATCCACACTCCGAGCAGCCCTTTTTATGGTTTCAGCCAGCTCCGGACAGTAGGGCTGGGTAACATCCACGTGTACCACCTGATCATCGTAAAAGGTGAACGGTCTTTTCCTGGTGAAATCGAGAAAATCATCAGGTAGTAGAAAGTCACCGGGCTTGATGGATTCATCAAGTGATCCCACCGCGTTGGTGGCAATGATGCGGTCCACACCCAGCATCTTCAGGGCGTATACATTGGCCCGGTAATTGATCATGTGGGGGGGATTATCATGACCCTCACGGTGTCGGGGGATAAAGGCCACCTCCTGATCATCAAAGGTTAAAATAGATACCGGGGGAGATTCACCAAAGGGTGTGTTTAAAACCTTTTTTTCCTTCAAATCTCCCAGTTCAACTATCTGGTACACTCCGGTACCACCAATTATTCCTATCATTCCCTATTCTCCCTGTATAAAAAGAAATTATCCCTTGGCCACTCCAATAGGCACCATTCTTCCCACCAACTTGGAAATACCAGCCCGGTGGGCGGTTTGAACTACCTGATCCACGTCTTTGTAGGCTCCGGGTGCTTCTTCTGCCACCACCGGCATGGAGTTGGCCTTCACGTAGATTCCTCTTCCTTCCAGGATTTTAAGGATATCTTCGCCACGATAGTTGCGTTTGGCACCGGCACGGCTCATTTGGCGTCCGGCACCGTGGGCTGTGGAACCGAAGGTTTCTTCCATTGCAGTCTGGGTACCATGCAGGACGTAGGAAGAGGTTCCCATGGTTCCGGGAATGAACACTGGCTGACCAATTTTCTGGTAATCTGCCGGTAATTCCTTCCTTCCCGGTCCAAATGCCCGGGTTGCTCCTTTCCGGTGGACATATAGCTGGGTTTCCCGTCCTTTGATGTTGTGCATTTCCTTTTTGGCAATGTTATGGGCTACATCGTAAACAATTCCCAGGCCCATGTCCTCGGCATCGCGATGGAAGACTTGTTCAAAGGATTCCCGGACCCAGTGCACGATCATCTGTCGGTTGGTCCAGGCGTAGTTAGCAGCGGCAGCCATTGCCGCGAAATAATCTTGAGCTTCTTCAGATTCTACTGGGGCACAGGCTAACTGCCGGTCTGGGAGGTCAATCTTGTATCGCTTGGCAGCTTTGTCCATGGTTCGCAGGTAATCACTGCATACCTGATGTCCACATCCCCGGCTTCCAGAATGGATCAGGACGGTTACCTGTCCTTTTTCCAGCCCGAAAGTCCGGGCTGCATCCTCATCAAATATTTCGTCTACCTTCTGGACTTCCAGGAAATGGTTACCCGAACCCAGGCTGCCCAACTGAGGTATACCCCTTTTTTTGGCTTTTTCACTGACCTTGGTTGAATCGGCATCATCCATACAACCATTTTCTTCCAAATACTCCAGGTCCTTGTCCCAGCCGTAACCATTTTCCACAGCCCATTGGGCCCCGTTATCCAGAACATCATCAATTTCACCTTCTTTAAGGCGTATTTTGCCTTTACTACCTACACCTGAAGGTATGTTTCGGAACATTACGTCGATGAGTTCTTTGATCTTGGGTTGGACATCTTCCAGGGTGAGATTGGTGCGGAGGAGTCTTACTCCACAGTTTATATCAAAACCAACACCTCCAGGACTTATAACTCCTGTACGGCTGCTGAATGCCCCCACTCCACCTATACTGAATCCATAGCCAAAGTGGATATCGGGGAGTCCTATGGAGAATTTTTGTATCCCGGGTAAGCTGGCTACGTTGGCCACCTGATCCACTGCTCCCTGTTCCAGGGATTTTACAGCCTCATCATCAAGATAAATTCGACCAGGCACCCTCATTTCCTTTTTATAATCTCCGGGAACTTCCCAGACACAATCGCGTACCTTTTTTAGTGTTTCTTCCATGACCATAATAATTCAGTCTCCTATTTTAGTCAATAGCTTAATATTAAGGTTATTCTATCCTACTCCTCTATTGAAAAGATAGATTAAAATTTAATATTTTGGTAAAGATAAAAACTTGGTAGTTAGATATGATATTGGTTCTATCTATTATACCAAGATTTCTATTTTATAAAATTTTTATACCAAGAGTCTATTACTAAAAAAATCTAAAAAGCATGACCCTCGGGTTGAGGTGGATTAGTTGAAAATAAATAATTACCTTTCTATATATAGAATTACCTTTCCTAATACCCAGAATAATTTCCTAATACCGAAAAAAATAGTTTATTCATATAATACTGTTGCTTATATAACTGGAGGGATTTGCCCTATGGAATCGGAGATGGATGAAGGAATAAGTGAAAAAGATGTTATGGGCTTGATGCATGTTTTCACCCGTGTCCCGCCCCTGGTGTTGAAGATGGTGGTAAAGGGGAATAAAAACGTGGTTAGATCATTCGAAGAACAGGTAAGGGATCATTACCAGCAGTTAACCGAAGATGAAAGGGTTAAAGTGGAAAAAGTGTTAGAAATGCCTGTATTTGAACTTCAACGAATACTCCAGAATGTTTATCTGGAAACACACCAGAAACAGCTTAAAATCCTTGCCGACCCCAGTGCAGAGCCCTTCATTACCCTGAATCTCCAGGAACTTAGAAAGGTGTTGAACTCCCCCCAATCTTTAGACCGAAGTTAGTAAGATATCTAAATGATCAGTAAAATACCCAAATGGTTAGTAAGGTGTACCTAATTGATTAGTAAGGTGTCTAAATGAGATATGATCTGCACATTCATTCCAAATACTCATTAGATGGATTAATAGAACCTGAAATCATTGCTAAAACCGCGAAAAATCAGGGATTATCCGGGATAGCCGTAACTGATCACCATACCATTAGGGGAGGTTTGGAAACTAAAAAATTTGCCCCGGAAGATCTGGAGGTCATAGTAGGTTCGGAGATAGGGACAGAACGCGGTGAGGTTATAGGTCTTTTCCTGTCGGAAGAAATTGTTTCACATCGATTGGTGGAGGTTGTGGATGAAATAAGAGAACAGGGCGGACTGGTAGTTCTCCCCCACCCTTTTGACCAGCTGAGGGGAGGTGGAATCCAACCAGCCAAGGAGGATGCTAAACTGGCCGACTGTATTGAAACTTTTAACTCCCGTTGTTTGCGTGATTCATACAATGAAAAAGCCAGGATTTATGCCGAAAAGCATTCTTTGCATGGTTCTGCTGGAAGCGATGCTCATTTTGCTCGTGAAATTGGCAATGCCAGTGTGGATATCTCCTCCGGTAACCTGCGAAAGGACCTTCTGAAGGGAAATTTCACGATTTTCGGCAGGAAATCTGCCTTGATTAATCTGGGGCTGACTGAAATAGTGAAAACATGGCGGAAAACCGTACCCCGATGAATTAAATAAAATAGAATTAAATCATGTTAGGGGCACTTTATGTGTCGAGAATAACCTGTAAAGTGCAGCCAGATTCATCTTCAGTGATCTCCATTAAATGGAAGGTGACTGCTTTAACCTCATCCCTCACCTCGTGTGTTTCCTGGTGGAATTCTTCTCCCCACACTTCGCCCTGTAATCGGAAGGATTCTGGTCCCTCCTGGTTTATGCTGACCAAGAACTTGGAGAAAACCAGTCCCTCATAGTCATGTAAAAATAGCAATTCACTGAGCCAGTCATAAAGGAGGGCCTTTTTATCCTCGGATTCCACCATAATTTCTCTTTTGATGGTGGGCTTTATCTGGGAGGTGTCAGTCATTACCTCGAACATGGCTAGGGCCGAGTTCTGGAAGGTTTCGGCCAGATCCAGGCCATGGGCCCGGAATCCCACATCGGCAGTTACATCAAAAAATTCAAACTTTTCTAGGGTTTTATCCTCTTCTTTATGATTATCCACTGATCTAACTCCTTTTAAAAAAATTTAAAAAAAATGACCCTCTCAGGCCACTTCCCGGGGGAACTCTTCCCTCACTTTCTTAGGTTCCAGTCCCCGGCCCAGTTTCTGGGCTATTTGCTGGTAGTACTCCTTGGTTTTAGGGGTGGTAGAGGGGTTAATTTTCTTCAAGGCCTCTTTGAAATGGCGATAAGACACTTTCTGAATATTCATATCTTCATGGAGTGCAATCATACCGGCCTTACGACAAAGAACTTCAATATCTGCCCCGGAATAACCTTCTGTCTTTTTGGCCAGTTCTTTAAGTTTAACATCTTCATCCAGTGACATGTGGCCGGTGTGAACCTTTAATATTTCTTTTCTAGCGTTTTCATCCGGGGGTGGTACCAGTACCACTTCATCGAACCTCCCGGGACGCAGGAGGGCCGGGTCCATGAGGTCCGGTCGGTTGGTGGCTCCAATTACCACCACTCCCCGGAGTTCCTCCAGGCCATCCATCTCCGAGAGGATGGTGTTGACCATACGTTCGGTGACTCGGGGTTCACCGGCAGCAGATCCCCTTATTGGAGCTATAGCATCAATTTCGTCAAAGAACACAATACAAGGTGAGGCTTGTTTGGCTTTTTTGAATATTTCCGCGATTTTCCGTTCAGATTCCCCGAACCACTTGCTCAGAATTTCTGACCCCTTAACTGAGATGAAGTTGGCCTTGGATTCTGTGGCCACGGCCTTGGTGAGCAATGTTTTCCCGGTTCCAGGGGGTCCGAAGAGGAGGATGCCCTTGGAGGGTTGTATTCCAATGCGATGGAAAGAAGAGATATTACTCAGAGGCCATTCCACCACTTCCTTTAAGCTTTCCTTGAGTTCATCCAGCCCCCCTATATCTTCCCAGTGGACGTTGGGTACTTCAATGAACACTTCCCTCAGTGCAGAGGGGTTGATGGATTTCATGGAATCCATAAAATCGTTGCTGGTAACGAAAAGTTTTTCCAGAATCTCCGGATCAATACGCTGCTCCTGCAAATCTATATCTGGTAAAACTCTCCTTAAAGCATTCATAGCTGCTTCTCGGCAGAGTGCTGCCAGGTCCGCTCCTACAAATCCATGGGTGGTTTCGGCCAGTTCGTTGATGTCCACATCATCAGATAGGGGCATAGCACGAGTGTGTATTTCCAGTATTTCAATCCTACCGTCTCGGTCGGGTACGCGTAGTTCTATTTCCCGGTCGAATCGTCCGGGTCTGCGGAGGGCAGGGTCCAGGGCATCGGGCCGGTTGGTGGCTCCAATGACAATTACCTTTCCCCTCTCTTTCAACCCATCCATCAGGGCCAGTATTTGGGCCACCACTCTTCTTTCAACTTCACCGGTGACTTCCTCTCTCTTGGGGGCAATGGCGTCAATTTCATCTATGAATATCACTGTGGGGGCATTTTCAGCTGCTTCCTCGAATATTTCACGGATCTTCTTTTCTGCTTCTCCCACAAATTTGCTCATGACTTCCGGCCCGTTGATGGCCACGAAGTTGGATCCACTTTCACTGGCCACTGCCTTGGCCAGGAGGGTTTTTCCGGTACCGGGTGCACCATGGAGGAGTATTCCCTTGGGAGGGTCTATTCCCAGACGGTCGAATATTTCCGGATGGCGTAGAGGGAGTTCGATCATTTCCCGGACCTTGGACATTTCCCTTTTAAGTCCACCCACATCATCATAGGTAACATCCGGGACCTTTTTCTCCATGACCTCCACTGCCTCGGGTCGGACTTCCACCACGGTGCTGTCGTTGATACGGACTAGTCCTGCCGGGCTGGTTGAAACCACGGTGAACTTTATTTCACCCAGTGAGAAGGGTGTGGTGGCTTCGAAGAATTCCCGGAATATATCTTCAGAACCAGGGAATTCCCTCAGGGTTTCTTTGGTTCTGCGTGGAGAAACCAAGGCCAGAACATCTCCCCTGGTTACTGCTCGGCCCATGAGGTTTCGTTTGATGATGTCTCCCGAGGCCATGATGCGCATGCCCTTGGCTGCCGGGGCAATGACCACCTTACTGGCCATTCGGGGTTGTGTTTTGCGGATGGTGATCATCTCGCCAATGGAGGTCCCGGCATTGGAACGGGTTAATCCATCCATGCGTATTATTTCCAGTCCCACATCAGCAGGATAAGAATTCCCGGCAATGGCACCGATGGTTCGTTTACCAATTATTTCCACAATGTCACCGGGAGCTGCACCAATTTTATTCATTAACTCATGATCTATCCGTACCATTCCCTTGCCTACATCCTGCTGTAGCGCTTCAGCAACTCTCAGTTCTATTTCACCACTATCCGGCAATTTAATACCTCCAAATAGTTAAAACAATCTGCAAATTAATTTATTCAACTGTGGTTGTGTGTTTCTTACTTTCTGTGGGTTTATCTATGGGTGAGATGATTTAAATTTTTTATTGATCCTAAAAATCCCCTGAACTGGATAATTTACCAGTTTATTCTTCATTTTTAGTTCATTTATTTTTTAGAAAGAAACTGGGATGAATCTCATCCCACTGTCTTCAGGACCCGGGGGATTACTTTTCAGATGCTCTCTATCTCTTCCCTTAAATACGTTATGAGCCTCATTCCTTAATAAAGGAGGCATAACATGCAAAAAAGTTACAGAAGTAATTCAATTCCAGATTTAAGAAGAAAAACTCAGTACAGGGATGAAATAGATTTACGGTACCTGGGTATGCGCTACTTTGTTCCTATGATAATTATGATAACCGTGGTTATGATCAGCGTGATGATGGTGGCCGCAACCCCCAACTCCAATTTCCCCGCAGGTATTTAATTTCAATTTAATTCATTTTGAAAAAATGAAAAAAAAGAGTAGTAGGTTTAAACGATATTTATTTCTGGAGATGTATCTGGTTCTGGTTCCGGAGGTGTCTCTGGTTCAGGAGTTGGTTCTGAAGGAGTCTGTGTGTTACCCGTGTTAGTATTAGTGTTAGATGTTGATCCGCTGTTAGATGATCGGCTACTAGTCACTTGGGTGGAAGTTTGAGTGGAATCATCATCCGCGTCTGAGTCATCACTAGCTACAGTATTATTAGTAACAGTGGCATTAGATTCATCAGTACCATTATAAGCAACCGAGTTTACCTGGGAATCAGATTGTGAACCTAAAACTGGGATTCCATACAGCCCAATGCATAAAATCAGTATGACTGGTACCAAACCACCCATCAATTTATAATCTTTGTTCATAATAACACATCTTATTGTATGTTTTTTTAGTGTATATAATCTTTGGCCATAAATTACCTCTTATATTCATTGATTAGTCCATATTCAAATATATTTACCAGAGTACCATTCATTATTAATTACTCCAACCTTCCCATAATCAAACTCCCCGGAAATATTAAAGCATAATTATTATAAATTCTAAATTTAAATGAAATTAAAAAGGTTTATTAAAGCCAGAACTCTATGAATAACGGAGGATCATAATGAAAGGGATATCATCTAAAGATTTAATGTTACTTTTTATAATATCAATTATCACTACCATATTTGCATCAACCCAGCCCATTGATAACTTTATAGTAAATATTCTTGTATTTATGGTCATCTTTGTATCCTCAGGATATTCATTGATATCAGTACTTTACCCGGAAGAAAATTACTCAGGGCTTCTTAAAAAACCACTACTGCTCATGGAGCTGTGTGTATTTCTAACCATTTTAATTAGCGTAATACTTAAATATTCTTCTTTAGGACTTCAACTTAGAGATCTAATCTTGATTTTATCGTTAATTACCATAGTACTTTCCATTACAGCCTATATACTTAGAATTAATCATTTTAAAGGTGAACCTGAAGAAACTTCTGAAAAATTCATCCCCACCTACTCCAAGGGGGCCTTGTCCAAAAATTTGATAACCTTAATCCTGCTAAGCGTACTGATGATCGTTACGGTTATAGTTCCCCCCATAAACAAAACACCCCTTTGGATGGTTCCCGGCAGCCTGTTCGTATGTTTCATACCAGGATATCTGTTACTGGCTGTTACCTTCCCTAAAAATTATGATCTGGAACTGGTCGAACGTTTTGCACTGGGTTGTGGAGCTAGTTTAATCCTGACTTCCCTTATTGGTTTGGCCTTTAATTATACTGCTTGGAGTATACGTTTAGAACTAATACTCATCGTTCTTGCTGTTTTCAGCCTTATATTCTGCCTTATAACATTCCTCAGAACGAAAAAAATACCCCTGGAAAGAAGGCTGCATATTCCAAAACTGGAACGGATACTGAGAGTATTCCTGATCATCTGCATTATCCTAACATTATGTACTGCGGCCTACACTATTATTCAACCGGGTCAGCTGCCAAGTGGAGATGATAAAACTAATTCCACCGATTTTTACATTAAAGGGCTGAATGCTAATACTCTCAATCTCACTTCTGGAACAAAAACCAACCTAACCATGGTTGTGGTGAACCGGGAAGGATCCACTGTGAATTATCGTTTACTAATTCAAGTAAACAGTACTATCTTAAAACAGGATAACATTACCTTACAAAACAATGAAAAAATGGAAATCCCATTTAATTTCACTGCGGGAACATCAGGGGAGAGGAAGATGGAATTCCTTCTTTATAAACTTCCTGACAATAATCCTTACAAAACACGAGATTTATGGATGAGAATAACCTAATTTCCTCTATTTTCACTACCAAAGGAGACAATTCAATTAAAAAATTATAGTTAGGGGCGCTATGCAGATGAATAAAAAAGTAGTAATATTGTTATTGATGGGAATAATCCTCTTGGCAGCTAGCTTGTCTTACCTTCTGTTTATTCCCCAGACCAATTCCTCCAGTGAAAGAATTAACATATTGTTTTTAGGTGCCGATGCCCGGACACCCCAGACCCAGGGGTATACAGATTCCATTAACATTTTATCCATAGACAAAAACACCAAGGAAGTTTCTATTCTTTCCATACCACGCGATACAAAAGTGCAGATTGCTGGAAAGGGTGTGGATAAGATTAACAGTGCATATGCCTATGGAGATATAAATACCACTAAAGAAACTGTGGAGAACTTTTTGAAGGTTAGAATTGATTACTATGTGCTGGTGGACTTCACTGATTTTAAAGAAATGGTGGATAGCCTGGGTGGGATAACCATGAATGTAGAACCTCATATCTCCGCAGTGAGACCGGAACTTCATGGTAAAACTGGGGTGAGTAAATTAACCGGTGATGAAGCTTTGATCTATGTTCGCTTCAGGCAAGACTCCGAATCCGAGGGTGGGCGGATGAAAAGACACAGGGAAGCAATAACCGCTATTATCAATGAAGCTTTAAATCCCTCCAACATTCTTCAAGCCCCTACTGTTTTGAACCAGTTAAGGAAAAATGTGAAAACAGATATACCACCACTAGAGACAACAGTAATTGAAAAATTAATCACTGGGTTTAATATAGACAATGCTAAAACCGGGGTGGTTACTGGAGAATATACTCATATAAATGGGATAAACTATATGATCCCCGACATAAATAAAACAGAAAAAACAATCATCGATCTGGGATTGAGGAATTAGGATTATGAGAATGAATTCACCTATTCAATAGGCATTCTCATCCCTAAATAGGTTTATAAGGGTTTTGAAGAATATTTTCACATCAAGGGTGGTTGTCCAGTTTTCCACATAGTAAATGTCATGTTCTATTCTCTTCTTAATGGAAGTGTTCCCCCGGTAACCATTGACCTGGGCCCAACCAGTCATCCCCGGACGAACATGATGTTTAACCATGTATTTGGGAATTTCTTCCTTGAATTTTTCCGCAAAATGTGGGCGCTCGGGTCTAGGCCCTATTAAACTCATTTCTCCCTTTAATATATTGAAAAACTGAGGTAATTCATCTATACTGGTTCTCCGGATAAACGAACCAAACCCGGTTTTACGGGGATCATCCTCAGTGGTCCAGTGAAATTTTTCTTTCTCTTCATCCTGAACTTTCATGCTGCGAAACTTGTACATTTGGAAACTTTTCTTGTCAAGTCCCAGTCTTTCCTGTTGGAATATCACTGGCCCGGAAGAGCTTAATTTAACCAGAAAGGCCACTAAAATCAGTAGAGGAGATAAGATTACAATGGCCGGGAGTACTAATATTAGGTCAAAACACCGTTTTAGGAACCTATTGAATGAATTATCCAGGGGTATGTGCCTAATCTGGATCAAAGGAATGCCTTCGATGACATCCAGGTATGGTTTGGTGGGCATGTAACTGTAATAGGAGGGTATGATCTCAGCACGCACTCCACACTTTTCACAGGTTTCCACCACCCACTCCAGGAGATTGTAGTTGTCATGAGAAAGGGTTATAACCGCCCGGTCCACCAAGTTGTTAGACAGTACATCTTCCAGATCTTCAACTGTACCTAAAATCTTAAAACCATTAAGAAAATCAGCCCGGGAATGGTTCTCATCTAGGAATCCCATGATATCATATCCCAAGTATTCATTCTGGATGATTACCTCGGAAAATTTCCTGGCCAGTTCCCCAGTTCCAATGACCAGAATGTATTTGATGTTATACCGTCTGCTACGCAGATACTGCAATAGCTTCCTTATTATGAATCTTTCAGTGATGGATAGAACTGTGCTGAATATACCAAACATGGCCAGCATGTACCGAGAATAGTCCGTGAATTCCAGTACAAACAGCATGGTTACAAGGAAAAACAGGCCCACAACGTTAGCCTGGAGGATCTTAAACGCTTCTGAAGTTATGGTCTTTTTAGTCCTTTGGGGTGTGTATAGACCCAGAAGATAGTAAATGAAAATATAGGATGGTAAAATCAGGAGAATAGGTAGTATGTAGTGGTAGAATCCCCCCACATTGCTGCCAAAACCCAGAAGATCAGTGGCAAAACGGATGTACCATGCCAGGACCAGAGCCAGGGTGATGACTGTAAAATCAATAATTACTAAGGCTATGTTGAAGATTCTTTGATTTTCTCTGATCATTTAATCACTCAAATTAAAGCGAACCCCATAAAGGGGGTTCATATAATATTCTTTAAACGATTCAATATAAGTTTTAAACCACAAAAACTCCCAATCCCCAAGTAAGTGATCCCGGTAATTATAAAAGAGTAATTATCCCGGTAATGTTTATGGTAGAATAAATACATGGAACGATAAAATTCGCGAATTAAACGTGGCTCTTCCTGGTTATTATTACTTCCCCCCTTGTAGTGGACAATTTCCGCATCACTGTAGTAGACTATTTTCCAACCACCCGATTTAATACGGTAACACCAGTCAATATCCTCACCGTACATGAAGAACTGTTCATCCAGGAGACCTACCTCCTGGATTGCTTCAGATCTGACCAGCATGAACGCCCCAACTAAACAATCCACCTCGTATGTTTGATTTTCATCCAGAAAAGTCAGGTTGTATTTACCGAAACGTTTACTTTTAGGGAAAAGTCGGGAAAGGCCTACCATCCGGTAAAATGATACACTGAAGGTGGGAAAACTTCTCCGACAGGCCTTATCCAATGAACCATCAGGCAGGACCACCTTACACCCTAAAGCTCCTATACTGGAATCTTCCTCCATGTGATTGATACATTTAGCAAGAGCATTATTAAGGATTACGGTATCTGAATTAAGTAATAAGACATATCTGGCATTGCTCTTCTTCAGGGCCAGGTTATTGGCATGGGCAAAACCACTATTTCTGTTGTTGGCAATGAACTTGATTAAACCGTTTTCCTGTTCTCGGGCAAAGTCTTTCTGCAGTCTTTCCAAGCTGTCATCAGGGGAAGCATTATCCACCAGAAATATTTCATACTTAAAGGGATGATCCTTGCTGATAATGGAATCTATTGTTTGTTTGGTAAGTTTGTAAGTTTGATAATTTACTATTATTATTGATAAATCCATTTTACCGCCTTTAAGTAACTTAAAAACCTATACAGTTTTTCATGGTTATAAAATATCAAATATTAAGGACACATTTACATTTAAAACATTTATTTAGGAAATATGGGGATAGTAATTTCTAAAATATGGTGAAATGTGAATTAAAGCTGTTATAAGAATATGTTGATGGTTCTAACTTTAATAAGTTACGTTGAAAAATGACTAAATTAATGAAGGGACTCCCCATGGACAGAAAAGGGAGATATTTTCTAAGGTTTAGGGGCTAAAAATGAGATTTTTCTCAAGTTAGGGGGGCTTAAAAGATCTGACTGAATATAGGAGGAATGGTGGTCCCCTTAAACGCTGTTTATTTCAAATAAGTTGTTGAGTGGAAAAACTTATAGTAAATAAGAATATATATCACTAGAGGCGAGGAGGATAACATGGACGTCAAATGTTCAAGGTGTGGGGAGGAATACCAGCTAAAACCTGATGAAAACCCCTCCGACTTTCAATGCAAATGTGGGGGAGAATTAATAATCAAACCAGATGAAGCCACAAATATTCCAGAACCATCAAACAATACCTCTGATGACCAGGAGACAAAAACTCCTAAGAGTATCTTCGATGACTGGAAAAAACAGTACATGATTGTTATAGCCGTGGTTTTTTTGGTTTTCATAATTATAGCTGTGGATAGTGCTGTTTTCTTTGGAGATCTGGTTGTAACCAATGTAACCGCTCCTTCAACAGCCGTGAACGGTCAGGAAATAATCATTCCCAACACCATTAAAAATAATGGTATTTTACCCACCGATGATTGCAATGTTACCTTCCAGTTCACTCCTGAGAAAAAGCCAGAGAACGTCATATTCCTGGGCAAAATACGGCTTAGTGAACTTTTCAGTGGTGATAATATAACCCAGAACACCACATTCACGGTACCTGCCAATATCACACCTGGCAAATACTACATTAGATTGGTAGTAGATTCCAATAAAGAAATATACGAATCCAATGAAAACAACAATGATATCTACAGTTCCACTCAAGTCAACATAATCTGATGAGTAACTCCCAATTATCTTTATATTTTCTTAATAAAATAGGAATTTAAGAGTGTTTCTGATTAATATCCACTGTATGCTAAGATAGTTTCTAAGATTTTTAGGGTTATATGCTACTTTGTCAATTTCTTTCCGTGAATTAAACCCCTCTTTTAGGCCAGCTAAGTAGATCTCACCGTACCCTTTCCTCCAGAAAAAGATGTATTTGATGAAATAGCCGGTGCAGAGGAAAACAATGTTCAACAACAGTTGCGGCCAGGGCATGTTCTTGTAGGGAACGTAGACATTGTTTCGGGCTGATAAACGGGTTTTGAATTCATTGTACTTGCTACCACTGGTCTGGCTCCCCACATGGTAAACCACCGCTTCTGGACAGTACCGGCATTTATAACCATGAATCCGGGCCCGGTAACTGAGGTCCACGTCTTCTAGGTAGGCGAAGAAGTTCTCATCCAAGTATCCTATTTTATCCAGGATACTTCTACGGTAGAGGGATGCAGCAGCACAGGCACTGAAAATCTCCCTTTCTACAGTATACTTTTCCGGTGACTTCCCATAACCCACCCTCTTTGTCCAGCCCAGGATGGTATATTCATCCCCGGCATCATCCATTTTAGTCCGGTCGTGGTACTGGATCATCTTCGAGGAAACTGCATAGATGTTTTCATCGGTTTTGATGCACTTTAGAAGGTTAGAAATGGTTTCTGCTTCCAGGCACACATCGTTGTTCAGGAGAAAAATATATTCTGCATTGGAGGCTTTTATTCCCTGATTTACTGCTGCGGGGAAGCCAAGGTTCTCTGTGTTTTCAATTAGTTTGAATTCTGGATGGTTTTTCCGGATGTAATCTGCACTTCCATCCCGGGAAGCATTGTCGATTATTATGACTTCAAATTGGCAGTTTTGATTCTTTAAAGATTGAAAACACTCTCCTAAAAAATGTTTGCCGTTGTAGTTGGGGATTATGACTGTTAGATCCATAAAGCCACCATAATTGATGCATCCCTGTTGTTAAAAACAATTTTATCCATGGTTTTTCAATCTTTTAACTGGATAAATTTCTCATAAGCATTACAAACTTCATCAACAGGACCTTCAGCGATTAATTTCCCCTTATCCAGCCATATCGCCCTGTTACATATATTCCTTACTTGTTGAGTGGCATGAGATACAAAAAGAACCGTTGCATCCTCATCCAATAATGAATTCATTTTTTCACGGCTTTTTTGCTGGAATTTAGCATCTCCCACCGATAGGACTTCATCAACAATTAATATTTCCGGTTCAACCATAGTAGCTATGGAAAATGCCAGTCTGGCTTTCATCCCTGATGAGTAATTTTTCAGGGGGACATCGATGAATTCTTCTAACTCGGAAAACTCCACTATTTCGTCGAATTTTTCTTCTAAAAAAGGCCGGGTGTATCCTAATAGAGCTCCCTTGAGAAAAATATTCTCCCGACCAGTGTAATCTGGATCAAAACCAGCACCCATCTCCAATAAAGGCACCATACTTCCTTTTACCCAGATTTTACCTTCCGTTGGTTTCATTACCCTAGAAATAAGTTTTAAAAGTGTGCTTTTACCCGCACCATTTAATCCAATTATCCCGAATTTATCTCCCTTTTCAACTTCAAAAGAAACGTCATTTAAGGCCCAGAATGGTTGATATTGTAGTTCTCTTTTTAGGAACTTAATAACATATTCTTTAAGGTTGTCTGTTCTTTCCTTACTTAAGTTAAATTTCATCTTTACATTTTCAACCTTAATAACCGTGTTTTCCAATGTTTCACCTGTGTGAACTTTATACGTGTAGTATGAATTTATCCTGGTATTTATAAAACAGTGCTAAACCTACAATCATGGCCACTGCAGCCGATATTAATGCGAATATTAGTTGATGTGGATCGTACAATTTACCGTAGAGAAAAGCACTCCGACAACATTCTATAACAGCATAAACTGGGTTATAATCCTGAATAAATCTGAAACTGGCCGGTACAATGCTAGCAGGGTAGAATATGGGCGTAGCGTACATTAATAGAGTCATAAGAACCCCATACAAATGTTCAAGATCACGGAAGAAGACGTTTATGGTGGCCACTATCAGTCCCACCCCTATGGTGAAGAACAGCAGGGCTAGGATAGGTAAACTGGTGAATATTATGTAAAGGGTAAATGGTGCATTGGTGGCAGCCATTACTAAAAATAACACTACCAGGGATAGTAAGAAGGTTACAAAGTTGGATAATACTGCTGAAAGGGAATAAATATATTTTGGCACGTAAACTGTTTTTAAGATACTTGCACTACTCCTTATTGATCGCATGGCAGCAGTGGTTCCACCTGAAAAGAAGGTGAATATCAATCTACCAGTTAATAAGTACACAGGATAGTTTTCCACCCCAAAACCTTTAAATAATGTTGAAAATATGATGGTGAGCACGATCATGGTAAGGAGGGGTTCTAAAAAACTCCAGAATACTCCTAAAACCGACTTACGGTACTTGGTTTTTATGTCTCTGCTTACTAACTGGTAAAGTAAGAATTTATATTTCCTAAAATTGTATAGAAATCTGTGCCCAGTGACGTTCCCTGCTGCCATATTAACTTCCTTTATAACCATTGCCTATTTGATGATAGTCAAAGCCAATTTCGTGTAGTGTTTCCTTATTATATTGGTTTCTACCATCGAAAATTATTTTATTAATCATTCTCTTACTCATTTCCTCGAAGTCCGGACTTCTGAATTCCTTCCACTCCGTCAATAACAGTAAAGAATGGGCACTATCTAGGGCATCGTACTTATTTTTTGCATATTTTACTTGTTTGTTATCTTTAAAATAGTACTTTTCAGCAACTTCCATTGCCTGTGGATCATAAACCTGCACTTTAGCCCCTAATTGGCATAATTTGTTAATGGTGACCACTGAAGGTGCTTCTCGCATATCGTCAGTTCCGGGTTTAAAGGAAAGGCCCCATATTCCGAAGGTAAAGTCCGAGAGGTTTTCCCCAAATTTATCTACTACTTTACGTACTAATGAAAGTTTTTGTTGGTTGTTGAGTTCTTCCACTTTTTTTAATATGTTAGCGTCATATCCATGATTGGCAGCGGTTTTAATCAGAGCTTTAACATCTTTAGGGAAGCAACTACCCCCATATCCACAACCCGCATATAAAAAGTTGTATCCAATCCTTTTATCACTGCCTATGCCCATACGCACATTATTAATATCGGCGCCTACTTTTTCACAAATATTGGCTATTTCATTCATGAAGGATATTCTGGTGGCGAGCATGGCATTGGCGGCATATTTAGTCATTTCTGCGCTGCGAATATCCATGGTGATAAATCTCTCATGGTTTGTGGTGAATGGAGCGTATAATTCTTTCAAGGTTTCAATTACATTTCCATTACTTGATCCAATTATCACCCGGTCAGGTCGCATGAAATCTTCCACTGCAGATCCTTCCTTTAAGAATTCAGGGTTAGAAACTACTTCAACATTGAGCTTAAGATTTCTTTGTTCTAATTCATTCAGGATAGTGGTTTTAACTTTATCGGCGGTTCCCACTGGAACTGTGGATTTGTTAACTACGATTATGTCATGATTTACCAATTGTCCAATGTCTTTAGCCACATCAAGAACATACTGCAAATTAGCACTGCCATCTTCACCCATGGGAGTGCCCACGGCGATGAAACAGAGATTAGAATTATCCAAACCTTCTTTAAGGTTATTGGTAAAGATAAGTTCCCCTTTGGACTGGTTTTTAAGTACTAATTCTTCTACTCCTGGTTCATAAATGGGTATGATACCTTTTTTTAGACATTCTACCTTCCCATTATCAATATCTATGCAATAAACTTTATTCCCCATTTCTGAAAAACAGGTACCTGTGACTAACCCCACATAACCTGTTCCGATAACTGTTATTTTCATATCCACCCACCAGTAAGATAATTATTTACGCATTGAAGTATATTAAATAGCAAAATCCTTTTCCATTTCTTGGAATGAATAATAATTTGCTACTGCAGCAAAATCCATTAATATCTGCATCTTATTTATATAAGGATAACGATTTTCCTTGGTCATTATTATCATGTTTTTTGTCCGAGGATATTTATCCGAAAATCTTTCAATTAATAATGCTTTGAAACATTCTTTTAAATTAATTTCTTTTTCATGATATGAATTAATAATTTTGCTTATTTCTTCATTAAGGAAATAATCTAGCTCGTTTAAACCTAAAACTTTTATAAAATTTCGGTCAAATTTGTCAAGTTCATTGAACTTTTTACTTAATACTTGCTTTAAATTTGCATTAACATAATTATAATCCCATAAAAAAGGATCTTTTTCATGGTGTGTTGAATCAAGTTTTGTTAAATAGGGTTCTACATCGGTTTGGGGTAATGAATCACCTGCAAACGGAATAGTTAATAATTTAGGTTCAGAACGTTTCAATATTTCATAAACAAATTCTTTAAAAACATCTTCATCTCCGTGTTCAGCATACAATAAAGCGAACCATGTCTCATATTCTGTGAAGAACAACGGAAAGAAAAAATTTTTATGGAAAAGAATTCTTCTTGCAAACCATCTATTACCAGAATATATTTTATCTATTGTATATCTTTTAAAAGCATCCATGCCTAATTGAGCAATTACAGAAAAGTTGGATATTTTTCTAGTATAACCAATTACAAAATCTTTTGAATTCCAATCTCCCTGGGCCATATAAAATGTTAAAGCATATTCTTTATACTCATTTGTATTTGGACGTTTATTATTTTGAGGAACAACATGAAAATGTTTGACATTAAGAACTTTGGCCACTTTTTTAGCAATAACTACATCTGGATGAGTGTCTTGACCAGAAGTACTGCATTCAAATGATATTCCATGCTTTTTACATATTGGTGAAAGAATAGCTGCAGTTAATCTAGAATCTAATCCTCCAGTCAATCCTAAAGTTATTTTTTCAAAGTTAGGTTTCAAACTAACTAAATTAGCTTCCACAAAACTAATCAAACTATCATAATACTCATCAAATAACTTGAGTTTGTTATTGTTAAATAACTCTCTAAACCATTGCGGAACTTCAATAGATTCTTTTATTTCTAGTAATATTTTACCTTCTTTAAAATATTTAGTATCTTGTGGGAATATCCTCTTTATCTCTTTAAAAATAGTATTTCGTGGAAAATATCTTGGAGTCCATTCCCTGAAAACAGAATCTTCAATGAAATCATAATCAAAATGATGAACAAAAGGTCTTTCCCTAAATTTCTGAATACCATCAACAATCAGCTTTATTTCTGTTGAAATTACATCACAGTTCTCGTCTTCATAATGAAATAATTGCCTTACACTTAAAGGAGGAGTTCTAATAAATCCATTGGCTTCTTTATCTATCGAAATTATTTGGTAATCACCCAACAATCCAGTTGAATCGTTCAACTCGTCAAAAAATTCACATATATCTGGATTTCGTAGATTATTGTTAACATTAACAATACCATTAACCAACAAAAGCCTATCTTCATCAGCAAAATAAGAATAACCATAAACCTCATGATCAATATGGTCATAGGGATAAATATAAATTATAAAATTAGATATTTCAAATTTAATGGCCTCTCTAGAAATTAAAGAAGGCACATCAGACGAGCTTAATACGTGTTCATTTATTTGTTCATCTTTAAATGAATCTTTTTTTGAAATCAAAATAAAATGCATACTTTCACTATTCCCTAATATTCAACAGTTTTATTAAATTGTTAAATGAATTATAAAAATTTTATTTTTTCCTAAAAATAACATTTAATATAATAACATGAAACTTATTCATTAATCCCCAAATATCTCTCAATTTCTTCAAAGGAATGAAAATTTGCTACTGTAGCAAAATCCATTAATATCTGTAGCTTTGAATTATAAGGATAGCGATTTTTCTTGTTCATTTTTATCATACTTTTAGTTCGCGGATAGTTATTAAAAAATCTTTCTTTTAGTAATAGCTTGAAAAATTCATTTAAATCAATTTTGTCTTCACGATAAGATTCAATAAACTTATCTATTTTTTTATTAAGAAAATAATCCAATTCATTTAGACCAACAAAACTCAAAAAAGACTTTAAGTCATCGTCCAACTCATCAAATTTTTCACTCAATACTGGTTTTAAATTCATATTAACAAAATCATAATCCCACAAAAAAGGATCCTTCTCATGAATTTTAGAATCAAAAACTGTTAAATAAGGTTTTACATCAGTTTGGGGTAATGAATCACCTGCAAACGGAATAGTTAATAATTTAGGTTCAGAACGTTTCAATATTTCATAAACAAATTCTTTAAAAACATCATTCTCCCTATGATCCGCATATAACAAAGCAAACCACATTTCATACTCAGTGAAAAATAATGGAAAGAAAAAATTGATGTGGAAGAAATTTCTCCTCCCATACCACCTATTGGCATAGGCGATCTTATACAATTCATCCTTTTTGTAACCATCCATCCCTATCATAAGTATTAAAGATAAATTTGAAATGTTCCTTTTATATTGTGGTACAAAATCTTTAGAATTAAAATCGCCTTGAGCCATATAAAAAGTTAAAATGTAATCACAATATGCAGTAGTATTTGGACCCATAAACGGAAATGAACCCAAATCATCAGAAGCATAAATTGAAGTATGTTCAATATCCAGAATATTTGCAACCTTTTTTGATAGGATCACGTCCGGGTGGTCATTTTGACCTGAAGTTTGACATTCAAAGGGGATCTGATGTTTTTTACATATTTTAGAAAGGATTGAGGCACTTAATCTTGAGTCAAATCCGCCGGTTAAACCTAGACATATTTTTTCAATGTTTGGTTTCAGTCTTACTAGATTAGATTCTGCAAAATTCACCAAGTTTTTGTAATAATCATTGAATAATTCGACTTTACTCTCTTTATACATTTCTTCGAACCATTGAGGGATTTGAATATCCTTTTTTTTGATTATAAATTTTCCTTCTTTGAAATATTTAGTATCATAAGGAACTACTCTTTCTATTTCTTTAAAAATTGTTTTTTGCGGGAAATCTCTTGGAGTCCATTCCCTGAAAACAGAATCTTCAATGAAATCATAATCGAAATGATGAACAAAAGGTCTTTCCCTAAATTTCTGAATACCATCAACAATCAGCTTTATTTCTGTCGAAATCACAACACAGCTCTCATCCTCATAATGAAATAATTGCCTTACACTTAAAGGAGGAGTTCTAATAAATCCATTGGCTTCTTTATCTATCGAAATTATTTGGTAATCACCCAACAATCCAGTTGAATCGTTCAACTCGTCAAAAAATTCACATATATCTGGATTTCGTAGATTATTGTTAACATTAACAATTCCATTAACCAACAAAAGTCTATCTTCATCAGCAAAATAAGAATAACCATAAACCTCATGGTCAATATGGTCATAGGGATAAATGTAAATTATAAAATTAGATATATCAAATTTAATGGCCTCTCTAGAAATTAAAGAAGGCGCATCAGACGAGCTTAATAAGTATTCATTTATTTGTTCATCTTTAAATGAATCTTTCTTTGAAATCAAAATAAAATGCATATTAACTCCTCATTTAATTTTCTTCCTTAATTATTTATAGGTATAACATGGAGAGGAGGGATTAAAATTTAGTTTGAATGTTTAAACCATTATTTAAGAAATCACTATAAAAAATTATTTATATAATTTATTAATTCATTTACCTGGATTTTCAACATAAGCAGTTTTTTTCATTTAACATAACCTTTTTTAGCTTCAATCACCCAAGGCCAACGATTTATTTCATCCAAACATAACTCTTTAGTCATCTGTCGAGTTTTTTGTAATTGTTCAACATTATTTTGAGTTCTCTTTTGGGGCCTATGATGATAAAGATGATATAATGTATCGTCGATTCTATATTGTTTTAGGTTAAATAGATCTGCCCTTATCATTATTTCATTATCCTCGCCGCCCCAACCACTAAAATTTTCATTTTCCATACCTATATTGATAAATGAATTTTTATCCCAAAAAACAATACCTCCATCTGCCCAAGGCCTATTCTGCACAGTAGTTTTTATAGTATGGAAATCAAATTTTTTTTGAAATGTTTTCTTATCTATTATGTCGGTGACTTTCCTATCAAAAGGATGTACAACTTTATATCCTTTTTTTAAAAGCTTAATAGCCCTATTTACATTTTCTTTTTTGGTTATGCAATCAACATCAACAATTGCAACATATTGTGTTAGTGATTCTAGAACTCCTTTATTAATAGCTCTAGATTTGTTAAATAATTGACCGTTAGCAAAAACCGTGCAAACTCTAAAAGAATTAAATAAATGAGCATATTTTTTAATTAAATAATCTTTGGAGGATTTATCAGAATGCTCAGATATTATCATATTATTTATCCCTATCTTACTAAAAAAATTTAAAGTAATATCCAAATTCTCTTCACGATCCGGATCATTTGTTTTTCGATAGGGTAAAATTAATGTTAAATCATCATAACGTATGGAAGGGTTTAACCCCTGAAGTTGGATATATAATTTAAAAATTCTATCTTTTGTATTTACAAAAAAATTTTTTAATTTGATATACAAACTTTTAATATTCCATTTAAAACGTTTATTGATCCTAAAAGCAATATTTTTCGATTTGTATTTTATATAACCAGTAAAAGTTAAGTGTTCTGCCAATTCGTTTTTACTTGAATCTAATATTCGTTGTAAATCATCTTTTTCTTTTTCTAGTTTATTTTGAGTTTCTATGAAATTTTTAATAATCTCCGACAGTGAAATTGCATCATCATATCTTTTATCGACTATATTGTTAAAAAGTGGAGTTATATACCTTTTATTGAGTTCTGTATCATATTTATTGAATTCCTCAATAAGAAAACCGATTGTTTCTAACAATTCTCTTTTTTCAATTGAACTTGTATTACTTATTATAAAGCCATCCATCCAGAATTGTAAATGTCCCTTAAAAAGAGTTGGATAAAATTCTTCTTTCCCATAATTCTTCAATAAATCAAATGTTTTATGGTATGCCTGAATCATACCCATTAAGTTTTTCTTATTCTTATTTCGACTTATGCCTTTATCACCTTTTGAATCACGTATCCTATTATAATTAAATAAAAAGCGATTATTTAAATAGACAATTCCATTTGCTTCTAGAAAAGAATGAACCATGAAAGTCAGATCTTGGGCAGGGATACCTTCTGGAAATCTAATATCATTTTCCACAATGAAACTTCTTTTAAATATTTTTGTCCATACTGACGGAGGAATTGTAAAGAGTCCAGGTTCTTCATCAATTTTTTTGACTTTTATCTCATCTAAATCACCAAAAATACTGTGACATCTTTGGATTTTATTTTCAAAGACATAAACATATCTACTAAATACAATATCTACATTATCCGCAACAATCCGACCATATAAGACTTCACAAGCATCTTCAGTATAATAATCATCAGGATCAAGGAACATTAGATAATTCCCTGTAGAATTTTCTATTCCAACATTTCTTGGCCTTCCAGCAGCTCCACTGTTTTCATGAAGATGTATTGAGGTGAAATTTTTATATTTATTAGCATACTCATCCATTATTTTTCCACTTTTATCAGTGGAACAATCATTTACCATGATTACTTCCAGATGCTTTAAACCGATAGTTTGCCTTACAATCGAGTCCAAAGCATTTTTAATATAATTTTCCACATTATATACTGGAATAATTATGCTTATCTTAAATTGACTGTCATTTAAAATTGATTTTAGATATTTCATTTGATCACTAGTTCTAATGGGGTATGTATTCGATTTTTCTTGATTTTTCATAGAATCAACACACCTGAATAAGAATAATGTTAATCATGTTTTTTATCAGATGATTTTAATAGATAAAAATTATAACTTTGATTTGAAGCATGTTCCTTTGGTTACTATGATCATTTAACTGTTTATTTATTAATTTTATTCCAAATATATAATTATTAATTTTAATAAAAAGGCTATAAGAAAGTTAAATGATTTAATGAGATTATATCAAAATTTATCGAGGCGGTTAATATGGTTTCTTTAAAAAATCCTTTGAATTTTATTAAAAAAGCGAATAGAACATTCAATGTATACCTAGGAAATTATAAAAGGATAGATGATTTTTTAAATGCATATGAAAGAGACCAGCAAAAATCAGATGCCTTTTTAAACGCTTTTTTAGACATATACGGAGAAAACCAAGAAAAAACAAACAAATTCATAGAAAAATACGAACACAACCAAGAAAAAACAGATGCCTTTTTAAACGCTTTTTTAGACATATACGGAGAAAACCAAGAAAAAACAAACAAATTCATAGAAAAATACGAACACAACCAAGAAAAAACAAACGCATTTATGGATTCTTATATTTCTATAAGAGAAAATTTAAAAACAGCTATTGATACATTCAATCAAAATTATGATATTTGCAAGGGATATTTCTTTAACGGTGATGAAAATTCATTTGAAATGATGGACACCGATCAATTCTTCCAAATGTGTTTTTTTAATAATATCCAACTTTTATCTCATTCCCCATCAGAAAATAGAATATACTTAGAAACTGAAGAGGGGATTAAGCTTGTTACAAATAATCGTTTTTATACTATTGGCGAAATTTATGCAAGGGATGGATATTCCGTACCACAATTATATCAGTTTAAAGAATTTGTTGTTTTTGATATAGGAATGAATAGAGGATATGCTGCACTGAAATTCGCTAATTATGATTCCTGTAAAGCAGTCTACGGTTTTGAAATAAATCAAGAAACTTATGATTTTGCTTTGGAGAATCTTGACCTGAATCCCGAGTTAGCTCATAAAATAAAAACATATAATTTTGGACTTTCTGATAAAGATGATGAAATCGACATATATTGTCTTCCAGGTTCCGATGGAATCACAACAGCTGAATTAGAGTTTACTAATATCCAATCAGAATGGTTAAAAGGTAAAGAACAAATGAAGATTAAAAAAGCGAATGTAAAAGAGGCAAGTGCAATTATTTTAGATATCATCAAAAAGGATAATATCAATTCAAATATCGTGTTAAAAATAGACACTGAAGGTTCAGAACATAAAATTCTTGATAATTTAATAGATAACAATGTATTAGATAAAGTGGATTTAATTATGGGTGAAAACCACTTAGGCGAAGATTTAGATGGAAAATTAGTTGGATTTGAAAATATTAGCAAAAAGTTCTATGCAAATAATATACACAGTTTTTGTTATGTAAAAGATGAATATTTTAATAAATTACCACAGGCAAAATTTGCATAAATCACCAAGTTATTTAAAGAAAATTTAAATAATTATGGAAAATATTTATCTATTATCCTTCTAAAAACCAAATTAATCTTATTTTTTATAACGAACACTAATCTATTAACTTTATTATTAATTCTACCCTTTTTTCAAATGTAAAGTTAAATAAATCAGTTCTATCTAACGCTTCTTCCTTTTTCTCATCATTGATTAAATAATAATTAATAAGTGATTGAAGATCATCAGGATTATCATAAGTCACCATCGTATCTCCAAAAACATCCTCTACTCCCCTAACTTTATCCGAAATAATAAAAGCCCCACAGGCGGATGCATCGAATAGGCGATTTGAAAGGAAACCTTTATCCCTCATATCATCCCAGTGATCACAAAGGAGGATTTTACATGATGAATAAGCTTTTCTCAACTCCTTGTTGGGAATGTGCTCTCCTTTAATATATTTTGTATCGATCAGCCCTTCCCAACCTGCACCGTAAACTGCCAGGTCCTCCTCAGTGGGCAGTAAATCCTTGATTATCTTCCGGTGCACTCCCCTGGAGTTTCCCACAAATAACAGGTCGTGTTTGTATTTATCATCAGGGTCCGGGTAAAAGAGTTCGGGGTCTGTGCACTGCAGCATGGCTTCCACAGGGACATCAACTTTTGGGGCTATTTCCTCAGCCCAGAACTCGGATGCTATGAACACGTGCTGGTACTGGTTGTACTCCTCAATGGTCACCTCATCAGGGTGGGATATGTTCCACATTATATTGAAGTGCTGTGGTTTTGGCTGATAACGGCTCAATCCCCTTAAAACCAGGACAGTGTCACAGCGGGCATCACCATCACCCTCCCATTCCGGTAAAACTTGGAGTACTACTTCACAATCCTTCCTCTCCAGTTCTTTCTTCAATCCCATGGCCAAATAGTAATCACCCCACTCCTCCACTTCATCCCAGCTTGGTGCAGGAATTTTAATGGCCATCTTCCTCTTCAGGATGTAACTTTCCAGGCAATCCCTTATTTTATCCGCCCGCTGGTCATAGGTATGATGGGACAGAACAAAATCCTTTAACTCCTTTATTTTTGCTTTCCTCTCCTCATCATGAGATAGATATAATTCAAGGAGTTTTTTAAGCTCTTTTTTAGATTTATAGACTGGTAAGATCCCCTTAAAGGTTTCCTCTGCACCTATATCTCCATTGGTAATTACCATAACGCCAGAGGCAATGGCATCGAATACCCGGCTATTCACTGATCCATATTCCTTGGTCACTCTGTTGGCATCATCCAACACCAGCCGGGTGGACCTGTAAACCCGGGGTATGTCTTGGTAGTTAACGAAACCTTCATAGTAATCCTTTAATTTATCGAATTCATCCCAGTTTTTACCGAAAAGCTTGAAGTTGTAGGGTATGCTTTCCGGGTCCAGCATGTCCACGATTTCTCGGGGATCCTTCCAGTAGCTACCGGTGAAACAGTAATCACATTCCCATTCTTCACTTTTTACTACTTCAGTGTTGAATATCTCTGGATCCGTGGCTAGGGGTAGTAGATCAGTTTTCATCCCGGTTTTATCTTCTATGTAATGGCAGGCAGTTTCACTGGTGGTCATTATCAGGTCAAAATCCACAAAGTCTGGGTGTGATATCCACCGGCTGAGCCAGTTCCGGGGCCAGGCCACTTTAATGAGTAGATTATTTTCACAGCGAATCCGGCGAATATCATAGGCATCAAGTAAGGATATTAAGACATCCACATCGGGGTCAACCTCGTACCAGTCCTTGGATTCAGTCCGGGAAAGGTAATCAATTTTCCAGCCGAATTTTTTGAAGCTCTTCCCCAGGGATAGGGCGGTGAAGTAATCACCGGCAGAACTGTTTTCACCAGTTTCAGTGACCACGAAGGTTACTTTAAGAGGTTTGGGGGAAAAAATTCGGTTATCATTTAATTTATCCAGTAACAGTTCCCTGCGCAACCATTTTCCCCATCTTTCCTGGAATAATCTCCTATTATTTAAACGCCTTTCTCTAACTTCATTGTTTTTGTCAGATTCCTGTGTACCGAATTCATAGTGGAACAATAATGCTCTAGAAGAACATACATTCTTGTAACCTTTTTTAAGTAACTTTAAACAGAAATCCACATCTTCATACCCGTATAAATATCCCTCGTCCAGACCATCAACCTGGAAAAACTTGTCCTTAGAAACCAGTAAGGCTGCTGCAGTGATTGCTGCCCTATTTATGTTTTCGTCCTCATCAACAGTAAATGCATCACCATTACCAATATTGTAGGGTTTTATAAACCCTTTTTCCTCTCTAAATGCTATTCCCGTATGTTGAATTTTAAAGGAGTTTCTCCAGTTATAACGAGAAGCTGAACAGTCAGGGTAAACCAGTTTTGCCCCCACAGCTCCCACTTCCTCGGACGGGAGTGCTGATTTCATCATCTGGTTGAGCCAGCCATAGATGGGTTCAACATCGTTGTTTAAAAGAAATAAGTAATCACCATCGGCTATTTCAGCTGCCTGATTGTTTGACTTTGAAAATGACTCGTTTTTAGTGTTTTTAATAAGTTTTAAAGGCAAACTTTCCGAAAGACCCTCTAAAAAGGTTAAGGATTTATCCTGAGAGTCATTGTCTACCACGATAATCTCATAATTAGGATACTGTATCTTTTCCTCAAAATCCTCGAACAACCTTTCAAGATGCTTAAGACCATTCCTGTTAATTATTATAATGGAAACACTGGGTGAATCATCATCAAAATTTTCAATATCAATATTTAAAGTATTCTGATTTATTATGGATTCATATAACTCCTTTTTTTGGCTTTCAGTGAGTTTATAATCCTGTTTAATAAACTCCGCTAACCTGGACTCCTGTAACTTCCTAAATCTAGAGTTAGTTAAGTGTTTCCAGGATTTGTAAGAGTCCCTGGTACTATTTCTAAATCTTCTTAATTCTTCAAAGCCTTTTAATTTTCTTACCCAGGGAGGAATCTTCACTATAAAACCTCATAATTTTATTACTCTTAATTAACATTTATCTAATCCAATTAGGATCATCATGAAATTGACAATTAGTACAGAATATCCATTTTATATCAATTCTTATTTCCAGACTCTTTTATAAATTTTAGGGTGTTAAGTCAGGGGTTTAGATATATAATGAGTTCCTACACGAACTTCGAGGGTTTGTACAAAAATCTTGGCCTTTAAATTTAACCTAAAGTTATATAAGGTAGAATCTAACATAAAATTTTATTTAAGGTTTGCATTCATCCTAAACTAATCATTTTCAATTAATAGTAGTATTTTATTCTGCAGTAAAAAGCAGAGAAAAAAATAAAAGTGGTTAAAACAATGTCCAAGAAATTAATAGCATTAATAATATTAATAATCCTCATTGCAGCGGGAGGATTGATTGTATCTCATTTTTATTCACAGGGAAAAGAAAAATTTGAGGGAAATTATAACGTGTTACTCCTATGTGCAGACCCCTCTGAACAACGACCGGGTGTTGGAGGTGTGGACATGGCATTTGTAGTAAACGTGAAAAATTTAACCATGGTTAATATGACCCCTATCTATCCTGGAGGTATGTCTCATCCCACTTTATCTCCCACTGCAGACATGAAAAGTAATGGAATTGATAGGTACTATCTACACGATTCATTATGGACTTCAGATGTGGAGGGAGGGGCTAAAATAGCCCAGGAAACTGTTGAATATAACACTGGCATGAAAACTGATCTAGTAGTTATTGTAACCCCTGAAGCAATAGATGCCATTATAAAGGCTATTGGACCCATTTATGTGGAAGGTCAGGGTACTGTGAGTGGTAACTCCATTGAATTTTTGAGGGAAGAACAGAATGCCAATGGTATGTCCAGAGGTAGTGCAGTCCAGTCCCTTATGAATGGTATTAAAAAAGCAGCCCAAAATCCAAATAATCGAAAAACTCTCATAGACACCATGACATCCCAGTATACTCAGGGAAACGTATATGTATTCCCTCCAGATGCTTTTAGAGAGTTTGTAACTTATGAAGGTATAAACAGCATTTTTTAAGGGTTGCATAACCTAAACAGAAGGTTAAAACAACTGAACAAAAAAAAATATCTTCCATCCTCATTTTTCTTTTTTTCTCCCTTTTTTACATATCCCATTTCATCCTAAAAAAAGTAGAAATTAATTAAAGTCTTTTCATAAGTAACTTTTTGAAAGTTTAAAAAAAATGAGTAATCTATCTAAGATATTTTTCTATTTCTTTAATGTCGAAACGTATAATAATCAACCTAGTATTACCCCTTATTCCTTTACCTGTAAAACGAGTGTCAATTAAACGCACAAATTCAAGTTTTTTCAATGCACGATCGAAGGAAGCGTAACTGAAAGATTTCCCTTCATTTACTTTCGCTTCTTTAAGGATGTTAAAAATGTTCCCCGCTGTAGGATGTTCATCCTCTACCTTAACTATTGCCCTTAGAAGATTTTTTTCGTCCCCGGATAATTTGTCAATGGTATCCTGAATATGGTGAGAGTCAAAATCCTGCATAGCCTTATCTAAATGTTCTCTTTGAATGTTTATGGAGGCATCAGCCTCAGCAAAATTCCCACTGGTACGTAAAAGATCAATGCCCACCCTTAAATCCCCGGTAGACAGTGTAACCTCGGTAATTTCATCCAATAATTCATCAGATAAAACAGATGGATAAAAACCAACTTTAACCCGATCGTGGAGTATGTCCCTGATCTCCTGGAAAGTGTAGGGATCGAACACTATCTCCTGGGGTATAAAGACCGAACTAACATTCTTATCCAGCATGTACCGGAATTCTATGTCTGATATTATGGCAAAAACACCGGTTCGAACGCCAGGGAATACTTCATGAGCCCTTAATATGTCATAAAGTATTTGGTTGGCATTTTTACTGTAAAATAGATGGTTGATATCATCCAGGGCCACCACCAGGGCTTTCCCCTCATTGGCCAGTTTTTTCATTATCTCTCCGTAGATACGGGAGAAGGGAACACCAGTTTCTGGAGGCACATGGCCGAATATATGCTGGTAGATCTGGGAGAAAATGTTAAAACGA
>NZ_CP022706.1:2160000-2167500 GCF_003491305.1 Methanobacterium sp. BAmetb5 | reverse complement strand
AAAGTTATTCAAAGATATGATATACTGAACTTCTATATAAATGTGACAGCTGATCTGAATTCCCATCAGTTATGAGAATTAGTTTAAAGTATTATTACTACTTTAAACTTCTTTGATCATGGCAGCTACCGTCTTTAGAAGTATGGGACCATCCATTCGGACCTGTTTCATGAGATAAACCGGTCGAAGGTAGAATTGTCGGAACGCCTTTTTTTGCATCTTTTTAAGCTCATCCAAGGAACAGTCTACTGTCTCCAGAACTGGGGAAAGGAGGGTGTATTTGGACCAGTCCTTAACCTTAATAAGATTGTCTTGGACTGCTTCCTGGTAAAATCTGGTTCCAGGGTAGGGTGTGGCCAGGGAGAAAAGAGCGTAGGAAGGGTTCAGTTCCCGGACGAATTTGATAGTTCGTTCTATGCTGTCCTTAGTGTCTCCCGGCATTCCCAAAACCACGGAGGCTATGGTGCGTATGTCGTTTTCCCGAGAGAGTTTAAAGGCCTGGCGGATCTTGTCAATGGTTATCTGCTTGTTAACCCGGTCCAGTTGCTGCTGGTCTGCAGATTCCACTCCTAAAAATAGAGTGATGCAACCAGAATCACTGAGTTTCTGGAGTAGTTCATCCGAAAGGGTGTCTGCCCGCGCTGTACATCCCCAATAAGTGTCTAGATCCCTTTTTATTATCTCGTCACAGATTTCAGCCACCCGGCTTGGTTTCAGAGTGAAGGTGTCATCCATGAAGGCGATCATGCCCGCGTCATGGTCATTGATGAGGTGTTCCATTTCATCCACCACATTCTGGGCAGATCTCATTCGCAGTTTATTACCATGCAGGGCTGCCGAAGCACAGAATGAACATTGCATGGGACATCCCCTGCCAGATATTAGGGTGGCAGTGTGCAGTTTCATGTTCAGTATCTTGTAGTGGTCCATGGGCAACAGATGACGGGCAGGGAATGGTAGTTCATCAAGGTCTTCAATGAGAGGTCTTGGGGGTGTTACCACATCCTGGTAGGCAATTCCTTTAACATTTTTAAGGTCGCCTCCTTCCTCCAGTGTTTGCACCAGTTCCAGGAGGGTGTATTCCCCTTCACCCATCACTACTATATCGACGTAATCCTTTTCCAGCATTTCCTGGTAGTTAAAGGTGGGATGATATCCTCCCATAACCACTGTGGCCGGGGGACAGGTTTTCTTGGCCAGTTCTGCAGTCTGTAGGGCCTGGCCAATGGTGGGAGTGAGGGCAGTTACCGCCACCAACTGGGGAGATACCCTTCTGATCTCCGCTTCCAGAGTTTCCCAGCTCATTTCCAGGGCAGCAGCATCAATGATCTCCACAGCAATATCATTTTGTTCCAAAACTGCAGCTATATAAGCAATACCCAGTGGCGGGGCTACTAAACCTATGAATTTGTATTTTGAATTGAAATATGGGGGGTTAATAAGAAGTACCTTCATTTAATCACCTGAAAATGTAAATATTCCAATAATTCAACCAGGGAGGGGGATGTCTTCATTTTCATTAATTTTTATCTCTATAAGTACTGGTTTATTAAGTTTTACTGCCTTCTGCACAGCAACAAAAACATCACCAGGAGAATCCACCATTAAAGCCTTTATATGGTATGCTTCGGCCAGTTTCACAAAATCAGGGTTTTCCAGTTCCACTTGGAATGATCCTGAGTAATATAAGTCCTGCCACTGCCGGATTATTCCCAGGGACTGGTTGTTTAAGAGGCAGATGGTAATGGGCAGATCCAGTTCAGCAATGGTGGCCAGTTCCTGGCTGTTCATCTGTAATCCCCCGTCACCCACCACGATCACCACGTTTTTATAGGGACGTGCCAGGCTTACTCCCACTGCAGCGGGGATTCCATAACCCATAGGCCCAAATCCACCAGAAAATATGAGTGAAGATGGTTCTCTGGCTTTAAGGAGCAAGTTAACCCAGGTGGTATGGCTTCCGGCATCATTGACCAGGATTGAATCCCCCATGGCATCTAAAATCTCCTTTATTGCCCTTTGTGGTTTTAGGGGAATTTCTTTAAAGTCAGTTTCCACCTCGTGAGTTTTCCCATAGGACTGTATTTCTTCTAACCATTTATCAGTGTTATCTGGGCTTGATTCTTTGATTTTCTCCAGGAATTCTTTAACATCACCAGATACATTCACATCACCCCTTAAAACTCCTTCATCCAGGTTCACCTGAATTAGAGTTCCTGATCCCAGCCCCTTCCGGGTCCTTTCGGATAATCGGCATCCTAAGGCCAATATCAAGTCTGAACTTTTCCCGGCAAAGTTAGCTGCTTCTGTACCTCTCAATCCAATCAATCCTAAAGAAAGGGGATGTTCTTCACTGGTGACTCCCCGGGCAGGGTAGGTAGTGGCCACCGGGATCTGGTTTTTTTCAGCGAAGTTTTGAAGATCCCGGGTTGCACCGGACCATATCACCCCGGTCCCAGCTAGGATCAGTGGTTTCTGAGAACTTTCCACCATCATCCTGATCCTGTCAACCGCACCCCAATCAGTTTCCCGACCTGTTTCCACCTCCATTTCCAGTAGAAGTGGATCAATCTCTTCCTGGAGAATATTTTTAGGGAAGTTAAGGTGAATTGGGCCGGGTTTACCAGTTTTGAGGTCTAAAATCGCCTTTAGGGTGATGATAATCCCTTCTTCCGGATCGGTTACCAGGTGGCTCTGGAGGGTGATGGGACTGAAAACTGAGTTGAGATCCACATCCTGGAATACATTTTCACCCTTTAATTGCAGGGGAACATCTCCAGTGATTACCAACAATGGTACAGAGTCCTTGTAAGCTGTAGCCACGCCCATTACCATGTTTAATGCTCCGGGTCCTGCGGTGGCAACACAAACCCCCATATGGTGTGATGCTCTTGCATATCCATCAGCAGCGTGGACTGCACCCTGTTCGTGGCGGGTTAAAATATGTTTTATGGTGGATTCTTGGAGCGCCTGGTAAAAGGGGAGAATTTGTTCCCCGGGGTAACCGAAGATGAATTCAACCTGTTGTTTCTCCAGTATTTTAACCAGGGCATCGGCCAATGTAATCTTAAGAGCTTCCATGATTAGATTATGAGTGTTTCCACTATAATTAAATATTCCCCAAGGAGGAGGTACAGTTTCCCAGAGCCCACTGGCCCCCTATTCTACCTTGAAAAAAAATTTATGACCGTGGACTAACATAATTAAGAGTGTTAATTAGGATAAAAGTTAAGGACAAAAAAATGTTACAGTGGATTAACTCCATTGCAAAATGAAATTACATACATACAATAGGGGTTTAGAGGAGGGTTTGATATTTCCAGCGGATTAGAAGCCTTACTCCATGAGGGCAGGTTGTTCCCACCGGGGAAGGATTTAGCAGAAAATAGTAATATCCACAGATGGATGGAACGCTACGGCATAAAGGATTATGATGAACTGCTCCAGCGGGGGTGTGATGACCCGGAATGGTTCTGGGATGAACTGGCCCGGGAGCTGGAATGGTTCCAGCCCTATAAAGAGGTCTTAAAATGGGATCCTCCCCATGCAGAATGGTTTGGTGAGGGTAAATTTAACATAGTGCACAACGCCCTGGACCGTCACGTAGGATCCTGGCGTAAAAACAAGGTAGCCTATATATGGGAAGGTGAACTGGGCCAGGTTAAGAAGTTAACCTACCATGATCTTTACCGGAAGGTTAACCAGATGGCCAATGCCCTGCGAGGTCTGGGTGTTGGTAAAGGGGATCGTGTAGCTATTTACCTGCCCATGATACTGGAGTTACCCATTGCCATGCTGGCCTGTGCCAAGATCGGAGCGGTGCACAGTGTGGTTTTCTCAGGGTTCTGGGCCAAAGCATTCCGTGAAAGGGCCAACGATGCCCAGGTGAAAGTGGCTATCACCGTGGATGGTTTTTATCGCCGGGGAAAAGTTATACCCCTTAAAGAGAATGTGGATCAAGTCTTAGATGATATCCCTTCCCTGGAAAAACTCATTGTGGTTCGCCATGCTGAATGTCCGGTAGAGATGAAAACTGGGCGGGACCTATGGTGGGATGACGTGATACAGGGCCAGGAAACTGTATCTCCAACAGAAGTGATGGATGCCGAAGACCCCCTGTTTATTTTATACACCTCCGGAACCACTGGAAAGCCCAAAGGAGTACTTCACGTCCACGGAGGTTATGCCGTTGGTGTCTACACCACCCTGAAACTGGTTTTTGATCTGAAGGATGAAGATATATGGTGGTGTGCCGCAGATATTGGCTGGATCACCGGTCACAGTTACATAGTCTACGCCCCTCTCTTAATGGGTGCCACCTCGGTGATGTATGAAGGTGCTCCGGATTACCCGGAAGCCGACCGTTTGTGGCAGATAATCGAGGAGTATGGGGTGAATGTATTCTACACCGCCCCCACCACCATCCGCATGTTCATGAAGTACGGGGAGAAATGGCCCCAGAAACATGATCTAACATCTCTCAGGCTCCTGGGAAGCGTAGGTGAACCTATAAATCCCGAGGCCTGGATCTGGTATCATAAACACATTGGGAACCGGCAGTGCCCCATAATGGATACCTGGTGGCAGACAGAAACTGGGATGCACCTTATAACTCCCCTACCCATCACTTCCCTTAAACCAGGGTCCACAGTTAAGCCCTTCCCCACAGTACAGGCCGATGTGGTGGATGATGAGGGGAAATCCGTACGGGAAGGTGGTGGTCATCTGGTTATTAAAACTCCCTGGCCAGCCATGTTCCGCACCCTGTACCATGACCCGGAACGCTACGTGGATGCCTACTGGAGCAAGTTCCCAGGGATGTATCTCAGTGGGGATGTGGCCCGGGTTGATGAAGAGGGATATTTCTGGATACAGGGAAGGGAAGATGACGTTCTAAATGTTGCTGGACACAGGATTAGCACGGCTGAAGTGGAATCTGCCCTGGTGAGCTATGATTCTGTGGCGGAAGCTGCGGTAGTGGGAAAACCAGACCCAATTAAGGGAGAGGAGATCTGCAGTTTCATCATCCTTAAGGAAGACTTCAAACCCAGCCCCCGTATGAAACACCACCTACGGGAACATGTTCGCCAGGAAATTGGCCCGGTGGCCAGTCCGGCCTGTGTTAATTTCGTTAAAGATCTCCCCAAAACCCGTTCCGGGAAGATCATGCGCCGGGTGATCAAAGCCAAGGTCAAAGGAGATGATGTGGGAGATATAAGTACCCTGGCCAACCCCGAAGCAGTGGATGAACTGGATAATGCAGTTTAAAACATGACTTGATCCTATAAATATTAAGTGTAGATTAGATTAAAAGAGATTTGAGGGATTAATAAAAAATAAGAGTAAAAATTAGTTAATTAAAGAAAAAGGGGAAACCAGGTTATCCCAGCCCCTTTCTTTATTTATTCTTCTTCCTGGTAACTGCCATTGTACTCCCCGGATCCTTCTACCGGGAAAACCACCCCTTGGGCGATTCTTTCACCTTGTTTAATGGTGAAAGGGTGCTCTCCCTGGTTCACCAGTAGAAACTGCAGTGTACCGTAGAAGCCAGGGTCACCCACTGCAGTGTGGATGCTTACAAAGGAACGCAGCAGGGTGGATCGGGGTAAGTAAAGCATGGAGTAACCCTTGGGGATTTTTATTTTCCGGTCGATGGTCACACTGTAAGCTGTCTTGGGCTCTAGAGTGTAGATTGGTGGTTCCAGTTTTTCCAGTTCAGGGAGGTTCTTTTCATTGTCAATTAAAGATCCTGGTCCTTTCTGGAGGAAAACTTCGTCCACCCTCAGGTCAATTCCCGAGGGCTGCACCAGTTCAGCAAATTCAGGGAATAATTTTACGAGTTCTTTTTCACCTAACATGAGTAATTCTCCTGTAATATTGAAGGGTTATCCATCCATTTAGAAACTATGTTTTTTTATTTGATAATTTGGATATTAAATTAAATTGGATCCCCCTAATCTAAATAATAATGTATTGGGAAATTAGTATAATAAGCCCCTTTTACATTTTTTTATTCATTAGGTGTAAATTTTTCCAGTGAAACAGCTATACCTGCAGCATTGTTAAAGAAAACAGATGCCAGAATACCCACTACGGCATTTCCCTGAATTATAGGTGATCCACTGTCTCCCGGTAGGGGGGGATATTACTGAACGGAAAAGAAAGATAATGGTAGGTGCGTCCCACAGTCATGACCTGGCAGGGATTTTTCTTTGAACCATTAAGAGCAAATGCAGATCCTATTTTTGGTTTTTTTATCTGGGAAAATTCGAATACATCTTCTGGCGCTGCTACCTCTACAATAACCATGTCAAGATCAAGGAGGATCTTATTAACCTTTCCCTCCCATCCTGCCACTTCCACTGGATCCCCGGGACCACAACCCCCAACTTTCAAGAGATGATAAACAGTTAAATCACAATTTTTACGATGATATTTAATTACTGCCCCTAAAACAGCAGATTTGTTTTTACATGTTACCTTATCCCCTGCAGATATTATCTTTTTTAGAATGAATATCCCCTGCAGTTTTAGGATTTATTAAAATTGTACCCTATTCTTATCAACAGTTTGAAGTTGAACAATGAAGTTAGTAGTTTTTACTCATAGCTAGTAACTTGTTGGTTACCACCCCATCCACACCCATTCTTGAAACAGATTTCATATCCCTCCCTGTGTCCACCACCCCCGTATAAACCCTAATATTATGTTTATGTGCGTTTAAAACCATTTTTTTGCCCAGATAACTATGAAATGGTAACATGTACTCTGCCCGGGCATCAATAGCCATTTTTTCAGGATGAATTGGTTGACCTATGAATATTATCCCTGTCTTCAATTTTCCATCCATTGATTTGAGATTCAGGGAAACATGATGATAAAATGAAGCCACAATAACATTTTTTACCATTTTTTCCTGTTTAATGATATCCAGAACCATTCTTTCAATTCCGGGTTCTTTAATTTCAACGATTAAAATGGGGTGAACTTTATTCGATTCATCCAATTTAGATTTTGCACGTCTTAAAACTTCGCTTAAGAGGGGTATTCTCTCTCCCTGACCTGCATCTAATTTTTTCAACTCTAACAGTGTTTTATCCTTAACCCTCCCTGTACCGTTGGTGGTGCGGTCTAGAGTAGGGTCATGGAAAACTACTATCTCTCCATCCCTGGACTGACGAACATCAACTTCCACCATATCTACTCCCATATCCAGGGCATGTTCCAGGGAAAGAAGGGTGTTTTCTGGTAAAAGAGAAGAGGCACCACGGTGAGCAATGATCTTCATGTGGACTTAATATGTCCCCCATAACACTAAAGTCAATAGGGACCAACTGGATATTAACGGAAATATCCCCTAAAAATTTAACTGATTCATAAAACAAAACACTCTTGATCATTATAATTAACAAAACTTATGGTGATGAGATGAAAAAGGTTCAAAATCATTTTGAAGAGGAAGCCGAGGAATTTGACCAGCTTATACAAACCATAATCCCA
>NZ_CP022706.1:2122500-2152500 GCF_003491305.1 Methanobacterium sp. BAmetb5 | reverse complement strand
CCCCCACCTATGGCCACGTCCATTTCCATGTAATCCAGTAGTTCTTCCATGTATCCTGTTACTATGCCCCTTGAGACCGTAATATCATCCAGTTTCATTATTTTCCACCTCATTTCTATGTGATTAATCTCATTTAATTAGTGAGTTAAATTTACAAGAAGTATGCTTAGGTAATGAATTTATGCTTAGGTAATGATAAAATTATTCTATTTTTTTTAGATACAAGTTATTTCTTGATTATCAACCTTAAAACATCTTTATCATCCAGTACATGTTCTAAACCAACTTTCTGGCCGGGGAATTTTACAGAATTTCCCCATACCTTGGCATGCCTGAAGTTTTTTAGAAAATCCCGGTGTAGTTTACCTGCCACCTCTTCTACCGTGGAACCCTTTCTCACAATTAAGGGGTCTTCCAAATCGGCTTTTTTACCCTGGGGTTTCAAATAAACTCTTATAAGCTTTAGATGTTCAAATATTTCCTCTTTAAGCTCTTCCATCATTATTCCTTTATCTGCAGCAACATAAAGGGCACTACCCATTTTTTCTTCAAGTTCCGCCAGGTAAGAGGGATCTGCCAGGTCTATTTTATTTATCACCAGTAGCAGGGGGATGTAAACTATGCTGTTATCCAGGGAGTCTATGAAGCGATCAATGGTGATGTCTTCCCTGATGAGGACATCAGCACTGTGCACTCCGTATTCATTAAGTATGGAGCGGATGGTCTTTTCATCCATATGAGTGAGAGGAACGGTGGATGCTACTTTAACTCCACCTATTTTCCGGCGTTTAACAGTCACGTCAGGGGCATTCTGGTTGGGTCTGATTCCAATGTTCAGGAGTTCTTCCCTGATGAGTTCCTGGTGGTGGGGGTTGAAAACATCCAGGACCATCACTATAAGGTCTGCATTCCGGGCCACTGATAGGATTTCCCTTCCCCTTCCTTTACCTTTGGAGGCACCGGCTATTATTCCGGGAATGTCGAATATCTGTATCTGTGCCCCACGGTAGTCCATTACTCCGGGAATTACATCCAGGGTGGTAAATTCATAAGCCCCTATTTTGGACTGGGCATTGGTGAGCTGGTTGAGTATGGTGGATTTTCCCACTGAAGGAAATCCTACCAAAACCACTGTTGAGTCACCACTCTTTTTAAGGGTGAACCCCCTCCCCTTAGTGCCGGATGAACCTCTTTTTATTGATTCCTCCCGTAGTTTAGAGATTTTTGCCTTTAATTTCCCAATGTGGTGGGAAGTGGCCTTGTTGTAGGGAGTTTTGGTGATCTCCTCTTCGATCTTGCGGATCCTGTCTTCGATGTCCATAAAGCTCACTTTAAAATAAGAGTATTAAAATTCAGGTTATTATAAAAAATCTTGTGTATTGGTATTTGTTGTTCAATGCTCTTAAAAACTTACCTTAATTCTAGTATTGATTTTCCACTTAAAAAAGTTTTAATTAAAATAAAAAAATGAGGGAGGAGTGGATGTTTAAGTCACATTCCACACCATGACCTCGGAAATTCCTGTGGACGGCTTTTTAGTTGCCAGTTTGAAATGGCTTAGTCCCTGTCCCTGTAGGAAGTACAGGCGGGTGAACATCGAGTTTTCCAGTTGCCGGTTCATGGCCACGGTAATCATGTTGTTGTCCTGGTAGATGGCCATTACCGAGAAGGCACTATCGTTGTTGACTATGGTATCCACTGCAGTGGTACCATTAACCACCACCATGAGCCGGTGGGGTGGAACAACCTTGTTACCCATACTGATTCCACCGGTCACACTGGAACCATTGATCTGGATGGTAACGTTATTTTCACCCATGATCTTCAGGGAATTGGTTCCAGAAGTGGCATTGGCCTGGGCCAGTGAATAGATGTAGTTGGTGGAGTTTCCAGCGGTGAAGTTCCAGCTTCCAAAGTAAGACCACCAGCCGGCTTTACCCACCATATCGTAACTGGTGACAAATAGATCAGGAGTCACATTGGTGGGGTTGGTGTATTGGGACACATTTTTGGCCTGTTCGGCAGTTAAACCATACTGAGAGGTCATTATATTCTCGGCAGCAGTTTTATCCACGACCAATATTTTATCCATAATTTCCACGGTTTTTCCAGTGTCATTGGTGTAGGTTTCCAGTGTGTTGTATCCATTATCACCACTCGAAGACAGCATTTTCAGTATACTTGCAGAAAGTGTCTCATCACTGGTGTACAGTGCCTTACCCACCCAGTAGGCTCGGGCATTGTTCTGGGAACCTCCGTCAAAAGTTACACCCCGGTCAGCTTTTACTGCAAAGAGGTGTCCGAAATCCCACCAGGATGTCATTACCGAATTATTGTTAGTGTTATTGTTCACCCAGGTTAGGGAATCCACCATTGAATCATCAGTACCGGGTACCACGGAGTTGGCAGTGGAGTAGGCCAGACCAACCGGTCCATAGGAGGCCAGTATCAGCACCAAAGCCATGGCAATAACATGGTAAGAGGGTGTTTTTATTTGAGTTTTGAGGTATTCACCAATAATTCCCACGAATATACCTGCACAGAGAAGTAAAGGAAGGGAGAACGATTCAACAAATCGTATACCATTGGTCAATAGATAAGCCGTACCACCCAGCCATACGGTGAATAACACCACATAATAAACCAGGTTGTCTCGCAGTGCAGGTTTTAAAAGGCCTTTAAAGTCTTTCTGTTCTTTTACTATTTCAGGTTCCTCCACCTGTTTTCTGGATTTTTTCCTGTTTTTTTGTTTTCTGGTTTTTCTGGTCTTGGCAGCCTTTGGTTTTTTACCAGTAGTTGTTTTAGGTTTTAAACCCCAATAAAGGGCTAATATTCCACTTATTCCCAGCAGGAAGGGTACTATTCCACCCACATCAGTTACCACCGCTGAAATGGTTGGAGCCTGTAACTCTCCCACGGATACGAATACGTTAGGGTAGGAGGAAGCATGCTGAGTAGTTGATAATAAGTTGATGGAACTGAAGGGCTGGGTTAAAAAGGTGAACATTTCCGTTCCCCAAACCAGGAATATGGTTAGCAAACTTATGACCAGGAACAGGACCAGAGGAAGGATGATGGGCTGATCCAGGAACCATTCTTTCTTAGTATCATAATTTTTCCATGATCGGACTGATTCTTCCTTTTCCAAGATGTATTTGGAGATCAGCATGTAAACTATGGTCACCCCAACCAGTAAGTACAGTATATACCACCAACCAGACCAGGCCAGGGAGAATACCAGCATAGAAATTGACGCATAAACTGCGTACAATATTTTCTTTCTTCTTTCCGTGGCGGTGATGCTAACACTGAAGAACCAGACCACCAGTATCGGCAGGATCATGTTGAACATGTCGGTGTCAAAGAAACCAGCGAAGGTGTGGGAGAAGTAGAAAGTAGACAGTCCCACCATTATTGCGGCAGCTATTCCCCCGTAATCATTGGTAATATCCCTGACGAAGAAAAATGCCGGGATAATACACAGTGAAGCTACGATGGCCGATGTCCAGAAGCTAACCTGAAGCAATGAATAATCCCCAAAGATGTTGGCCAGATAATAGAAGAATGCCGTTATCCAGGCAATCAAGGGAGGGTATTCTGCTGATCTTCCGGGTGGGAAGTAGGAATGTAAATCCCAGTCTGTGCCATTTTTAATGGTATCCCCTAAATATCCGTGTTCCACAAAGTTCTCAGTTAATCGGTAGTTATAATATGAATCCATCTCACTGAAGTAGGGAAGACCATTATCTTCCTGAAAGTAAGCTTTCACCTGGTCTGGAACACCAGGGATGCCAGATGCCTCTGCCCGGAGGGAAAATGCTAGAGAAAATATAAGAATTACTATTATGATGGGCTTTAACTTAAATAAAATGTTCTTTGCGTCCATATTTTTTATTCCCCACTGACCTTTTTTTTGAAATTAAGATTGATCTGTAAACGTGTTGGTCTATTTATCTTATATTGGGATGTTTTAACTATTTAAATTATAAGTTTTGGACAGGGGGAGTATTAATGATTTAAATGCAAGATTTGTTTTGGTATTATCATCAACCATTAATTTCCAACACAAATTCATTTATCACCCCAGAATGTGACCCGTTGATGAGAAAAGGATGTCTGTGATTTAATTATTCCATTTTATCCCACCTACATCATTATGCAGATTTTTATCAGTCGCCAAGAAAAGATTTAAATAGGATGATGTTAGATCTATCAAACATAATGTGATAAAATTCTAACATTATGTTTTAAATAAATAACATAATGTTGTAAATAAATAACCAAGTGAGTGGGAAAGGAATTGATAAAAAGGTGATGAAAAATGGAAATAAAATTCAATTATTTCTGGGGAATTCTGGGATTTATGGGCCTGTTGGGATATGTTTTAGAAAATCCCAATTATTATGTGTTCTTTATTTTCTTCCTGTTCTTCCTAATTCCTATTTTTAACAAAACTGGCCAAGATAGGGATACAGAACCGGCCAAAAAAGAAACATCAGTAACTGAAGAACTTAAAAGTTACAATAGGTACAATTTGGGCATATGGCTGGGATCAGCAATCTTAATAGTAGATTCTCTGGCGTTGATTATCATGAAGAACATGAACGATATCATGGCCATTGGAATACTACTGGGAATTATTGTTTACGTCAGCAGCTTCTTCACCTACATTGGTATGGAAAAACATAACCGCGAGGAAAGATTGCGTAAAATTGGAACAACCGCTGCCACCTATTCCTGGTATTTTACCCTGATATTTCTCTGTTTTTTAGTGGTAAATATGTTCTGGGCCCAAAACTGGCATAATACTGCAGAAATACTGGGATTAACCATCTTCGTCATGGTTTCCACTATGATCAGTGTTAACACCTACCTGAATTTTAAAGGGGATGTAGAGTAAATAGATAAAGGTAAAATACCGGATAAACTACCTAGTTACCCATTAAGGCGATGCAAATGAAAACCAGGATAAAAGAATTTCGGGCGCGCCATGATCTTACCCAGGCCCAGTTGGCAGAACAAGTAGGAGTTAGGAGAGAGACTATTGTTTTCCTGGAAAAGGGAAAATACAATCCTTCTTTGAAATTAGCCCATGATATAGCCGTGGTTCTGGATGCCAGTATCGATGAACTTTTCATTTTTGAAGATGAAAACTAGAATTGAACCGGAATATCTGGACATGAATATTTCACGAGGAAGGAAAATTAGGAAAGTAAAAAAAGTAAAATTAAAAAAAGTATGAAAAAGAAGTTTTTTTAAGTTTTTTCAGACTTTTTAGTGGTTTGTTCCTGTTTTTCCTCCAGTGAACGAGTGTAACGGCATCGTGGAAAACCACTACATCCTACAAATTCACCATAGCGACCCCTTCTTTTAATGAGATCCTTACCACAGTCAGGACATACGCCCACCACTTCATTCTGCAGAGGTTCTTCACCGTCACGACCACACTTGGGATCCATGCAGGCCCTCTGCCGTGGTTTTCCAAAGGATATCATGGGCAGGCCACATTCCTCACATTTAGTTTTAAGGACTGCAGCTCCCCGGGGCATGGAGTAGGTGGACTTACAATCGGGGTAGGAGGTGCATCCCACAAAGCTACCCCCTTTAGGTGAGTTGATCATGATAAGGTTGCCTCCACACTTGCACTTACCCACGATCATGCTCTCCCGGTAGGCCGAGTAAAGCTCCTGCCCGACTTTCATCTTGTTGGCATCGATATCATCAAGTATAGAACTCACCTCTTCCTTGGCTTCAGTTATTATCTCCTCTTTTTTAACTTCAGCCTTCATTATGCCCCCTAATTTGGTTTCAAATTCTCGGGTGAGTTCTTCGCTGGTTATTTTCTCAGAATACTTCTTTAGGGTATCAATAAGGCGTTCACCCAACTGATTAACCGATATTTTTTTACCTTCTACGTATTTCCGGTCGTATAAAATGGAAATTATGTTGGCACGGGTTGACTTGGTTCCCAGGCCTCTTTTTTCCAGTTCCCGGATGAGGGAAGCCTGGTTGTATCTGGCCGGAGGTTTAGTTTCCTTTTCTTCAGAGTAAGCCTGTGCACCCAGAAGGTCCCCCTCCTTAAGTGAGGGGAATTCATCATTTTCCACCTTACGGTAGGGATAATGTTCTCTCCAACCCATTTTGGCCATTCTCTTCCGGCTGAAACTGAATTCCTGGCCACCTATATCCAGCTCGGTTTTCATGGTTTCCAGGATACCGTTTTCACCAAAAACACTGATGAAACGGTAGACAATGAGTTCGTAGAGTTTCTGGTAGTCTCTTCCCAGGCCTTTGGGAACCAGGCCAGTGGGGTGGATTGCCGGGTGAGCTTCGTCGGTTTTCTTACCTTCACGGGGTTTAATAGGTTCCTTAAGTTTATCAATCTGTTTTCTGAATGCTGCATTCTTTTTAAGCTGACCCAGTATTTTCTTATAACCGATACTGGGAGGTAGTTTCTGGGAGGAAGTACGAGGGTAGGAGGTGTAACCTTCAGCGTACAGGTTCTGGGCAATGGACTGGGTTTTCTTGGGACTGAAACCAAAAACCCCGTAGGCCTCAGACTGCAAAGAACCCAGATCAAAGGGAACTGGAGGTAACTGAGGGGTCTCTTTAACACTGATTTTACTTACTTGGGCATCTTTACCCTCACAATCAGCCAGGATCTCTTCCTGAACTTTTTTATCAAAGATCTTTCCCTTCTTATGATCGGCAATTATGTGCCCTTCCACTTTGGCCTTGATGAGCCAGTAGGGTTCAGGGATGAAGCTCTGGATTTCTTTCTCTCTTTCCACCAGTATGGCCAGGGTAGGGGTTTGCACTCGCCCGGCAGAGAGCTGTATGTAACGGCTGGTGGCCTTCATTACTGAATCAGTGAGGTCTTTAGATATATTAACTCCAAAAATGAAATCCAAAACGTGCCGGGCTTCTCCACTGTCCACCTGATTGAAATCAAGGTCAATGGGTTCGTTATAAGCCTTCAGCAGGTCTTCCTTGGTGAGGGTGGAAAACTTCATACGCACGGCTTTATCAATACTGTCTTCACCACAAGCATACTTTAATGCGTTGAAACCAATCAAAGTACCTTCAATGTCGTAATCGCAGGCATGTACGAATCTGTCGGCATTTTTAGAGAATTTTTTAATGGCATCAATGTAATTCTTAACGTACCTTTTACTCTTATCCTTCTCATAAAGCGGGACCCATCCCACTTCAAACATCCGGCCCTTTTCCTTTTTTAAGGGCGATAAGGAGTATAAATGACCTACAGCAGAAAGTACTGTGGTTTTTTTCCCATCCTTCTCTATTTCATAGTAGGGCACCTTCTTGTAACTCTTTTTCACTGCTTTACCAGGTATGGCGCCTGCTATTTTTTCCGATGCCTTTGGTTTCTCGCATACTATAACTTCGTGCATGAAAATCACTTGGATAATAATTATTATACAAATTGTAATAGTTATATTGGTTTAAATCCAACAATCTGTAAGACAGACTACTATGATTTATGATTCATTATGGTAGATAATATATTATAAAACTGTAACTGATTTTACACATAACTTAAGTGACCACTGCAATATATATCTCAATTGGATCATAAACCAATAACAGGTATATTCCCCTGGATATCAGAGACACTCAATTTTTAAGGCATAAATAAGCTTAGAACGTAACCCTGACTTGGATACTGGATCTTAATTAGTTTGAGGAAAGATGTGAATGTTAATCGGAGTAATATCAGACACCCATATTCCTGAAAGAGCCAGAGCTATTCCCGACATAATATTTGAAATCTTTAAAGATGTCGATCTCATATTACATGCTGGAGATCTGGTTTCATTGGAGGTAAAAGACCATCTGGAAGAGGTAGCCCCCACCATCTGTGTTCAGGGTAATATGGATCGTTATGGTGGATTGGATCTTCCCCGGAGGAAAACTTTAGATCTGGAGGGTGTTAAAATTGGTCTGGCACATGGAGAAGTTTATCCCCGCGGAGACACACAACAGTTGAGGTACACTGGTTTGGAAATGGGAGTGGAAGTTCTCATCACTGGACACACCCACTGGTCCTTTATCAAAGAACTGCCTGATATGCTGTTGCTTAATCCGGGAAGTCCTACTGTACCACGATTATCAGACCCGTCAGTAATGATCATAGAATTGCAGGAGGGCAAATTAGATGCTGAGATTGTTAAAATCGGAGCTTCCCCCTGTAAAGCACTTAATTTTAAGGGTAAAGTTGAATAAAAAGTTTTAAGGAGAAAAAGGATAAATGAATCAATGGAATCAGGAACACAAAAAAGAAGAGTACTATAAAAAAGCCAAAAAACAGGATTATCGATCCCGAGCCTCATTTAAACTGCTGCAGTTGAATCGTAAATATAAAATAATTAAAAATGGAGATTCCGTGGTTGATTTAGGTGCTGCCCCGGGAGGGTGGTCCCAGGTAGCCCTGGAACTGGTGGGTGAAGATGGCTTAGTAGTAGCTGTGGACCTTAACTGGATAAAACCATTCCCTGAAGAAAATTTCTGGAGTATTAAGGGAGATTTCACCGCGGAAGAGACTCTGGAGGAAATCAGGCGCACCGTGCAGGGCAAGGCACAGGTGGTAATATCCGATGCCGCACCTAAACTATCCGGAATCAAGGACCTGGATCAACTGCGATCGATAGATCTGGCCCAGACTGCACTCCAGATATGTGATGATGTCCTGAAATATAAGGGTAACATGGTTATGAAGGTTTTTCAGGGGGAAGGATACCCCGAACTCCTGAAGGAAGTTAAAAGAAAATTCCAAACTGTCCGGACCACCAAACCTCCGTCCTCACGGAAAAAAAGTGGTGAAATGTACGTGGTGGCCCGAGGATTCCAGAGAGCAGGGAAGCAGAACTAGAGTGGTAAAGATTAACCATACTCAAAGGAATTCCTATTTTCATTTATTTAAAACCGCTAATTAACCAATTAATAACCAAAACATTAGAAAAAATAAGAAAAATAGGAATTTAATCACCACAGTAGGAATCTGTTGCCGATTAAACTCGTGTATTAACCCCTTAAAGTATATCTTAACCTACCCTTGATTTTATACCAGATAAACTAGTTTTAGCTACTTGTATTTGGGCCTGAGCAATTTTTATACGTTCATTTACCTCATCAGAGGGTTTACCTACGGAAATGGCACTGGAAACATCAGTAACGGCTGATTGGGCCTTAATTAACTCCAGTTCTGCAGTGTTGTAATCCTGCTTCAATTGATTGTTACCTGAATTTTGCACTTTAGCCTTCACTGTATCATACTGAGCCTTTAAACTAGAATATTCAGATTGTAACGCTGCTAGTTGTTCATTAGCATCATTAGAACTGGCATCCGTTGATATCAAAGATGAAATTGATTGAAATCCCAGGTAGGCCAGTATAGCAACCGTGGCCACAATCATGAGAACCCCCATGATGGAAATGGTCATGGAAGTGGCCTTGAACATTCTTAACCTTGATCTTTTCATGCATTCACCCTTTTGATTCTGACCTAATTACAATGGATTATACTACAGAGTAGGTCCATTATAAAAAATTATTGCCCTTAAGGTAACTCTCGGGAATAGCATCTCATTTACTATTTCTAGATTATGAATCAAATCTTTAAGAAGCAATAATTCTTTGTTCTATATGTTGTTTATTATCAGACCACTCCTTTATAATTCTAACCAAAACACTACTATTTATTAAATATTTGTAAAATAATATTAATAAGTGTGGTTGGTACAAACCTCTATAATGGACATAAATAAGAATTTAATAGTAGTAAAGTTTTCATATTAGTTATAAATTAATTTCAACAATTTTTAAAATGTTTAAAGCCCTTAAGGAGTTTTTTAATAATCCTATTTTCCATGAGAATTATTTTTATAATAGGACATATTATAGTTAGACGATGGAAACTTCAGCTGAACCTACAACAGATAAAACTAAAAATCCAGTGGCCAAGTTCGAGGAATTCTTTAGTACCAAGTATAAAGACACTGTTTATGAATCTCTGGAGAAATATCCCGAGGATAGATCAGTGGTAGTGGATTACGTGGAGCTAGAGATGTTCGACCCGGACCTAGCAGACCTTATAATTGAAAAACCAGAAGAAGTAATTAAGGCTGCTTCCAAGGCTGTTCAAAACATTGACCCCCTCAGGAAAAATGCTGAATTAAATATTCGTTTTGAAAATGTGCGTAACAACATCCCTTTACGTTATTTGCGCAGTAAATTCATAGGGAAATTTGTAGCCGTAGATGGGATTGTGCGTAAAACCGACGAAATCCGACCTAGAATCAGGAAAGCTATTTTTGAATGTCGCAGCTGCATGCGACTCCACGAAGTGCAGCAGAAAAGTAATATAATCACTGAACCAGCCCTCTGTCAGGAATGTGGAGGGCGCTCTTTCCGTATTCTTCAGGAAGAGTCTGAATTTCTGGATACTCAAACCACCAAGGTCCAGGAACCCCTGGAAAACCTCTCAGGAGGGGAACAACCCCGCCAGATCAACGTTGTGCTGGAAGATGATCTGGTAGACACGGTAACCCCGGGAGATGTGGTGAGAATTACCGGGACCATGAAAACTGTCCGGGATGAGAAGACCAAGCGTTTCCATAACTACATTTATGGTAATTACATCAGTGCCCTGGAGCAGGAGTTTGAAGAGCTGGATATCAGCCCTGAAGATGAAGAAAAGATTAAGGAACTGGCTGAAGATCCAGATGTTTACAATAAAATCATCAACTCTACCGCACCCTCCATTAAAGGTTACAGGGAAGTTAAAGAAGCTATTGCCCTGCAATTATTCGGTGGATCTGCTAAAGAACTGGATGATAAAACCCGTATCAGGGGAGACATTCACATTCTCATTGTAGGGGACCCAGGTATTGGTAAATCCCAGATGCTTAAATACGTCTCTAAACTAGCCCCTCGAGGTATCTACACCAGTGGTAAAGGAACCAGTGGAGTAGGTTTAACCGCAGCCGCAGTGAGAGATGAGTTCGGAGGTTGGTCCTTAGAAGCAGGTGCCCTGGTACTGGGGGATAAAGGTAACGTTTGTGTAGACGAACTGGACAAAATGAGACCGGAAGATCGTTCGGCCATCCACGAAGCCCTGGAACAGCAGACCATCAGTATAGCCAAGGCCGGGATCATGGCCACCCTAAACTCACGTTGTTCTGTTCTGGCCGCAGCCAACCCTAAATTTGGACGTTTTGACCGTTATAAATCCATAGCAGAACAAATTAACCTTCCTTCAACAATTTTATCCCGTTTTGATCTTATATTTGTGGTGGAAGACAAACCAGATGTGGAAAAAGACAGCGCACTGGCCAGCCACATACTTAACACCCACCGGGACACAGCAGTGCCCTACGAAATAGATCCGGAACTTCTCAGGAAGTACATTGCCTATGCTCGCCGAGAAGTTAAGCCACACCTGACCAACGAAGCCATGGATGTCCTACGAGAGTTCTACGTGGGTATGCGTGGAGGAGCAGCAGATGAAGATTCGCCAGTGCCTATAACTGCAAGACAGCTGGAAGCACTGGTTCGTCTGGCCGAGGCCAGTACCAAAATCAGGTTAGGGCATGAAGTTACGGCCAAGGATGCTAAACGAGCAGTCACCCTACAGGAAAACTGTCTAAAACAAGTGGGATACGATCCAGAAACTGGTAAAGTTGACATTGACAAAGTAGAGGGACGTACACCTAAATCTGACCGGGATAAAATCAGGGTAGTGCAGGAAATTATCAAAGAACTGGAAGAAGAGTACGGAGGACGGGCCCCTACCAACATACTTATAACTGAAATGCGAGATAGATATAATATGAGCGAGGAAAAGGTTGAAGACCTTATTCGCCAGTTGAAACGAAAAGGAATCATTTACGAACCCCAGCAGGGTTACCTAAGGGTTGCCTAAGCTGGAATTATCTTAAATTTTTCTTTATTTAAGTTGAATATAACCTAAATCAATTTTATGCGGATTTTTAGTTTGCAGGAGGTATTAAACATGAGTGATTATAACGAATTACTGGACCGAGCCATTGAGCAATTACCACCACAGGCACTGGAAACCAAAAGGTTCTCCGTCCCCAAGGCTTACTCCATTATACAGGGAAACAGAACTATTATTCAGAACTTTGGGGAAATAGCCGATGCCATGAACCGGGACCCCCAGCACATACTCAAATTCCTGTTAAGGGAACTGGGTACTGCCGGAAACCTGGAAGGAAACCGGGCAATAATGCAGGGAAAATTCACCCATTACTTGATTAACGAGCGAATGGATGATTACGTGCAACGATACATTATGTGCCACGAGTGCAACCGGCCCGACACCAGAATAATAAGGGAAGACCGTATTTTCCTCCTTAAGTGTGAGGCATGCGGAGCTAAAGCACCTTTAAAATCCCTTTAATTCCCTTTTTTTATTCAATTACTTTTCTTATTATACTTTTCATTTAATAAACAAAGATTAGATACTATGTTCTGTATTAAATGCGGTAAAGAAGACGAAGAACTATTTGAAGGTCTCTGCAGTTCCTGTTTCATTGCGGGAAATAAGTTGATCACTATCCCTCCGGAATTAACCGTGGAAATTTGTGCCCACTGTTCATCGGTACATGTAGGCGATAAATGGATGAAAAATGAACTTTCAGAAGAGGAATTTATAGCAGAAACCATAGCTAAAGAGTCTATCCCCGATAAAGAAGCGGAAGATGTTATTTTAAAAATAGACTTGCTTAATCAGAAGGGTTCTGTACTGGAAATACTGATCAATGCCCGGGGCAAGATTTTAGGGATACCAGTAGAAAGGGAATTCCCGGTGAGAGTCAAAATCAACCGTAATGACTGTCCGGAGTGCAGTAAATATGCTTCCGGGTACTACGAATCAGTTTTGCAGTTAAGGGCTGATAAACGAGTCTTGACAGATGAAGAAATAAAGATAGCAGACAGGATCATTGCAAAACTCCTTGAAAAGCTGTTTCGCACTAACCGCATGGCCTACATTTCCCAGAGAGCAGAACTCAAAGAGGGAGTTGACTACTACTTTGGATCCTACAAGGCCTCCCGTAAGATCTCCCACGCACTTAAAGAAGAGATGGGAGGAACACTGGGAGAATCACCCCGACTCATGGGTCGGGATAAATCTGCAGGTAAGGATCTTTACCGGATATGGATATCCCTACGACTTCCTTCCTTTCAGGAGGGAGATTTCCTGGCCTACGCTGATAACCTGGGTCAGGTAACTGATTTAAATGGTAGAAAAATAATGGTTCTGGATTTGAAGACCCTGGGAAAAATCTCCCTATCCTGGAGGGAATACTCCCACCTGGATGTGGTGGCCCAGAAAGAAAATGTTAAAACCACCACCGTTACCTCCAAATCCCCTACCCAAATACAGGTACTCCACCCCGAAACTTACCAACCAGTGGATCTGGATATTTTACCCGAGCTGGCCAGTTTAAACATTGGAGATTCCGTGGAAGTGATTGAAATTAAGGGAAAGCTCTACATCATCCCCCCAAAATCCCCTAAAAAATTTGACCCTGAGAAAAAATAGATAAATGCTTGCTTACCCCCAATGATTTAATAATTCCAAGATCATTAGATTAATTGATTAGATAAATCAATGGAATTAAAAACTGGTTTTAAAAATAATCAAACCAACTAAATTCTCAATAATCAATCCATGATGGTGAAATACAATGAATAAGAATTCAGTGCTAAGTACTATAGAACAAGGAACCCTGGAAGTGATAACTCCAGAAGAACTCGAGGCTAAACTGGAAAAAGACGAAAAAACCGCCTACATTGGATATGAACCATCGGGAAAAGTGCATTTGGGACATGCCATCACTGTTAAAAAGATGATAGACTTGCAGAAGGCAGGTTTCAGGATAAAAATTCTTCTGGCAGACCTTCACGCCTATCTCAATGGTAAAGGGAGTTTAGAAGAGATTGAAGAAATTGCTGAATATAATAAGCGTTGTTTTAGAGCTTTAGGGCTTTCAGAAGATACTGAATTCATTTTAGGTAGTAGTTTTCAGACCAGGGAAGATTACACCATGAATGTTTACCAGTTAGCCCTCTCCACCACTTTAACCCGGGCCAGGAGAAGTATGGCCCAGATAACCCGGAGTGCTGAGGATCATCAGGTGGCCGAGGTTATTTACCCCTTAATGCAAGTGGTGGATATGCTGTTTTTAGAGGTGGACCTGGCTGTGGGCGGTATGGAACAGAGGAAAATCCATATGCTGGCCCGGGATAATCTACCCAAGTTAGGGTTCCATTCCCCGGTATGTATTCACACCCCCCTGCTCCACGGTACCGATGGCTCGGACAAGATGTCCTCCAGTAAAGAGAACTTCATTGCCATCGATGATGAACCCGCAGTGATCCGGGAAAAGATCAAGAAGAGTTACTGTCCTGCCGGGGAAGTAGAGGGAAATCCTGTTTTGGAAATTGCCCATCACTTCATATTCAGTGAAATGGACACCCTTCTTATTGAAAGACCGGAGAAATTTGGGGGAAATTTAGAATTAAGTCAGGAAGAATTATTAAAAATGTACGGGGCCGGAGATCTACACCCCCTTGACCTTAAAAATGGAGTTGCGGAGTGTTTGATCCAAGTTTTAGAACCAGTGCGGAATTATCTCCAATAGTTAGAGGAATTCAGAATAAGGGTAATAATAAATTTAACCATGGGTAAAGGTTAATACAGAATTAACCAGAGCCTAAGGTTAATACAGAATTTAACCAAGAAATGAAGTTTTAGGTGATACCTATGGAAAAAGATAGACGTATGGAAGATGACCTGCCTGCTGAAGATACAATGCTGTATGAAATGAGAATTCCCGCCGGAATTACCCAAAGTATAGTGGCCAATATTATAACTAAATTCAGTCTGGAATTAAAAAACACAGATGACGGCCCAGTACTGTATGGAACAAAAGAAAACCTTGAAAATGCCCAGGACCACATTGTAAAGGCCCTTAATGAACGTATAAGGGAACTTGAAAATAAGAGTTAGATTCTTTTTAAAATCTTCAATATATTCCCTTTTAATTGCATGCTTTCCCTTTTGTAAATTGTTCTTTTTTTATAAATTACCCTTTCTTGGGCATTAAAATTTAATCTGTCCCGACTTCTACCTACTTTTTTATCCAACCAGGATAACCTAATCTTTTTTAGAACCCCACATCCCAATGTAGAACCATAACCATTTACGTAGAACATTTACGGAATCATAGGAGAAATAATCAGATACACATTCCCAATTTAGGAGCTACTATTCGTTTTATATCTTCATGTACCTTATTTACACCGTTATTGGCATTGACTACCATGAAACCATGCTCTTGAGCCAGTTTAAGATATCTCTGGCGAACAGTTTCCAGGAAACTTGCCTCCTCAAATTTATCCGTACCCTCACAGCGGGCAATGGCTTTTTCTGTTTCCAGATCCAGGAGTATGACCAGGTCTGGTTCCAGGGCATACTGATTTATCTGGGCTATCCATTCTTCCCCATTCTGGTAGGCCAGACTGGAGTAGAATGAACGGTCACTGAGAACAATACGTCCAGTTTCCTTCTCCTTGCTGATGGTATCCATGAGAAGAGTCCGGTCCGCGGCAAATAGTAGTGCTAATGTCCTTTGAAATCCTTCATCCTGTGCCTGGGGGCTTTGAAGCATTTCCCGGATAAGTAGACCCACTGGTGAATCTGTGGGTTCTCTAATGCGAGTTACAGTTAATCCACAGTTTTCAATCCACTGGGCCAGTCTCTCCATTTGCGTGGATTTTCCAGCACCATCAATTCCTTCCAAACAGATGTACATAGCTCTTCCTATCCCCCAGATAATTAATAAAACTTTGGACCACTTGGAAAGATTCCCCCTATCACTAATTTTCACCAATCTTCCCCTTCAAAAACCTTCGTTTCTATTCCCCTGCACCACATATCCGGGGTAATCTTCTCTTTAGCAGAACATGGCAGTTGGTCACTTAGACATCATTAATAATCTACATTTGGATGATCCCAAAATACAAACCCAAATTCTCTTATATAGGGAGAAAGTACTAAGGTTTATGGATAGTGGCGACATCATTGGTTTAATACTGGTTTATGCATATGTGATACTTTTATTGGTAATTTCCGAGAAAGTGCTCAAGAAATATCCCAATTTCAGTAGAAAGTTCCTGCATATCATGGTAGGAAACGTTTTATTTATATTACCCTTCTTCCAATCCCGGTGGGTTATGGCTTTATTAGCGGCTGCACCTTTTATTCTTTTAACTTTTTTAATCAGCCCCAATTCTCCCCTGAAAATAAAAGACCGGATATCGGGTTCGGGGCATGGTCTGGGTCTGGTTTATTACGCCATCTCCTGGACTGTTCTGGCACTTCTGTTCTTTGATCAACCCTGGATCATAGCCGTGGGTATAGCTGCCATGTCTTACGGGGATGGAATGGCCTCATTGATTGGTATGAAGTATGGTAAAATAAAATATAACCTAACCGGAGACAATAAAAGCTTAGAAGGTTCCTTGACCATGTTTATTGTCCTTATATGTATGTTGTGGGTGGTTTTAATGTACTATGCCGTGCCGGTCCAGCCCATGGTAATTGTGAGTGTGGCCCTGGTTGCCACCATACTGGAAGGAATAACACCCAAAGGCCTGGATAACATCACCGCATGTTTTTCTGCGGTTATAACCTATCTAATACTAACCATCTAAAAACAGGGATAACAGGATGATTACATGCGTTTTATTATCATTGACGGCTTAGACGGATCTGGGAAAAGTACCCAGGCCAAACTAGTGCAAAAAAAATACTTGTCCATGGGGGAAAGTGTTATACTGCGGGAACATCCCTCTACTGATAATCCTTACGGTAAAAAGGCAAAAGATGCACTTTTAGGTAGGGGGAAGGTTAATAAAATCAAAGCCTCCCTATATTATGCTCTGGATGTTATCCGCTCTGTCCGCAAGTACCAGGGTAAATCTGATAACATTATCATGGTCCGCTACCTCATGGGAGTGGCTTACCTACCCTACCCTCTAGCCAAACTCCTCTATCATCTGTTCACCCTGTTTTTACCCACCTCAGAGTACATGTTCTTCCTGGATCTGGAACCGGAAGAGTCCCTGGGGCGAATGTCAAAACGGGACGAAGAGGAAATGTTTGAAAATAGGGAAGACCTGATCAAGGTTAGAAAGAAGGCCCTGCAATTGGCTAAAGATTGGAACATAATTAACACCGCAGGAAGTGTTGACAGTGTTAAAAAGGATATCGAGGCCATTTTAGATGAATTGGGTTAATTGTTAGTTTATCCCGAGAAAAGAATTCGTGCAAGATGGACTGGGCGGGATTTGAACCCGCGGCCTCTGCCTTGCGAAGGCAACGCTCTCCCATCTGAGCTACCAGCCCTAATTAAGTATTTTAGTTGAATATGAGTTAAATTCTCTTATTTTAATTACTACAATTTGATTCCATTACTTATATAATACAAAGTTTTTATTCCCTTACTTAATTGATAAAAATAATTACAAAAAAATAAGTAATTACTAAAAAAAAGATTTTCGAGATCCATCCCCTGAACTCTGTAGATTTTTGTTAGGGGAAGACTTAACTTATGGCCACTTCCTCGATCTGTTCTTTGGAAAGCTTCAAAATCATGTAATCCCCAATTTCGGAGATATCATTGTTGGATACGTGGAAATGCTTCCGGTTTAAGGTTCCTCCCATGGTGATGACCACGTTGTGGATAATACTCCCCTCGGGGTCAATTACCAGGTCCTGAATCTTGCCGACTTCTACACCCTCCCGGGTAAGGACTACTTTTCCTTCCAGGCTTTTAAATCTCTGTTCTTTGGGTGCAAGATCATCCAGTTTATCAGTTTTAACCATATTTTTCAGGGTTTCACCGTCAAATTTAACCTGAACATAGTCCCCTATTGCAGCTATATCATCCGTTCTAACTGCAAAATATTTTTTTCCAAAAGTAGAACCAATGGATATAAAAATCTGTTCAACTAAAGACTCTTTTATAGTAACCCCCAGATCTTCTACCTTTCCCACGTCTCTGGCTTCTATATCTATAACTTTCATTCCAATAAATTCACTGACTTTCATTTTCTCATCACCTGCCCACTGAATCAGATATCTTTTATTGTAAAGTAGATTTATAGTAGTTATGAAGTTTTTAATATATATTTATTTCCCATTACAGTCGCCGTATGTTGTTTTCTAACCATTACCCGAGAATTTCCAATTTTTAAAGCTTTAAAAACCGTATACTTTATTAACCTTCTCCCCTTCATGATGACACATAAAAGATAAGTGTAATTTACACCATAAATTATCATTAGGAAATCTTCATGTTTGCCAAATAGGAGTCTCTTAGGGGTTATGGAAATGATTGGGAAAGAGAAACTCGTAGAGAGAATAGAAGAAACAGAACTGGAAAAAGCACATGCCGGTAATGATCTGTGGGAGAAACATATCTACATGGGAGATAAAGTTCTCATTGTTGGCTATGAAAAAGAAGAGGCATATAACAAACCAAATCCCGGGGAAGAGGTAATTAAAAATTATTACTGGTACTGGGAACTCAGAGATTCTGGAAATTGGAATGTTTTATTCGATAATCATGATAAGGAGTTCAGTTTTTGTGAATCAAACGTGGGTGGGTACACGGATCAGGACCGGGTGGAAGATCTGGTGGGGGATATTGAAGAGGAAGATGTGTGCACCTGGAGTGAACAGGACTGGATCGAAGATATTTCAGAAGATATAGCCGAGGAGGCAATTGACTGGTTAAAAAGCCTTGAAAAATAGGTAAAAACTAAAAAAGGTAAAAATAGGGGAAGAATTAAAAAAAATCTATTCTTCCACTTCTTCGTATTCCATTTCACTTTTATCAAATTCAATCCGGAGTAATGAACCAAACACTCCTCCCACAGTGGCCACCACTATTTCCAGTACTAAGTAGATCAGGGCGGTGCTGATTATACTGACTATAAAGTCACCGTAACCCTGCAGGTACATCATCACTATTAAGATGACGTTGGTGATGATTCCACCAATTACCCCTAAAACAACCCCATTAAGGGCTCCATTCTTCTCAGTTTCATTTATGATAAAACCAACTACCAGCCCTACCAGTAAAAATGACGGTAATATTAAACTTACCCCGGAAATAATGTCGGAAATTATGTAGGATGTTAAGATTATTACTGCTCCAATTATCACTGTTCTCCATTTTATAATCTCTTTAATCACATTATCCACTCCTTAAATTGTTTTACATATTTATATGGCCTCAAAAAAATAGATTAAGTTAGAATATTGCTATTATTCCCCAACTAACCTATTTTTGAGGTGGTATCTGAAATTATCCTGTTTAGAGTTTAACATACGGATCCTTCATTACCGGGGAATACATGGAGGTGTAGACTGTAACTTTCGGCGAATTTATGTATAAATTGGGCATAAATTCCCCTGGTAATGATAATGGGAGGTCACCACCGAATACCTTTTTGCAAGGGGCCATATTCTCCACTGGAAACTTACCTAAATTATCAGTTAAACCAGTTCCATAGCAATTGTTTTTACAAGTATGGTTTAAATAAATATTCCAAATTTTATACCAATTTCACCCAAATCACCCTTAGGGAGTTAACAATTTATTTCATTAGGGGATATTGGTAAAGGGTTCTTGCAGTGATCAACCCCTAACTGTTTATTCTTCCATTTTTAATTTTTTTTCTCGTCTTTTAAGTACTATGAAACCTATAACCACCACCATTATAATTCCCGTTACTAAGTTACCTATAAATGATACCTGATCCTCCAAGGCCAGGTAGATATTTCCAGAGAACCAGGCCAGCATTCCCCAACCAAATATCTGCACTGCTGACCCCAGAAAGGTGGTGATGATGTATTTTTTCAGGTCATACTTGATCACACCACAGAAGAGGTTGATGGCTATGCTGGGAATAACCGGGAAACAACGAGCCAGGAACATGAAAATATCATCATAACGGCTCTTTTTGAATTTTATTTCCACTTCTTTCACATCTTCAACTGAAACTCCCAGGTACTTACTGGTCCGTTTTATGAAGGGTTCCCCCAGTTTATAGGCCAGGGTGTAGTACACAAAGGATCCCACTGTGATTCCCAGGGAAGCAGGTAGGACCACCTTCACCAGCAAAGTTCCCACCGCTGCCAGTGAAAAACTGGTTCCCTTCAGCAGGAGGAAAGTGGAGCTTAAAACTATTAAGCTGGCAGGAATTGGCACAATTATCTGTTCCAATATGCAACCTATGAAAACTGCCCAGGATACATTGGCCACAATGAAGGATTCGGTGATGTTAATTATTTCAGAGAACATAACAACCTCTAATTTTTTTAATAAAATCGTCTAAATAGAAAGTTTCAGATTTTAGGAATTTCAATCACAGGGAATGGTCTAATTATAACCACCGGAATAATTTGATTTTCTACCTTGAATTCTTTTTGGTGATTAATCTTTGTTTACCTCCTTATACAAAATGAGTATACCGGCAAACATCAACAGGCCAAAGAATAACTGGAAAATTCCTAAAGGTTCTTCCAGGATTAAAAAGGCAACAATTGCACCGAATAATGAACTGGTGGAAAATATGGAACCAGTCCGGGTGGATCCGATCTCACGGATGGCGATATAGATTAAAAGCATGGAAACACTCATACACCCTAAACTAACAAACAAAAGTAGGGGTACTGCATTTAAAGGAAGGTTGAAGCTCAAACCCATAAACAGACTTATTAACACTAAAATCAGCCCCCCTATTCCACATTTGATTCCCGTGAGTAAGAACAGGTCCCTTTTATTACTCAGAAATTTGGTTAGGGTGGTGTCCATACTCCAAAAGAAACAGGCTAAAATAACCAGGATGCTTCCCCCTAAGTTCTGCTGGAAAGATATGCCCTGCAAATTATTGGTGCTCAAAAATATAGCCCCTAATAAGAGAAACACAAAACCAAGTATGTCTTTAGCTTTAACTGTCTCTTTTAAAAAGAGTACACCCAGAATGATAATGAACAGTATTTCTACATTGCATAAGAGGGCGGCATTCACTGCGGTAATCTGATCCAGACCACTTAAGTACAGGGCCGGGGCCATGACTGCACCACAAATGGCGGTCAAAAAGAGGGTTACATAGTTTTTCCCGGTGATATGAGTTTCCACCTTGCTTTGGCGGTGTATAACCTCCAGTAAGGAGGAATTTAGGGGTGAAATTCTTATTAATAACAGGAACATACTGGCCAGGGTGTAAACCATTGCCGCCAGCACCAGGGGATGCAGGTAACCCAGTAATATTTTATCCAGGGAATACCAAACCCCAAATAGCATTGCCACTATTATGGCACTTAAATATCCCCAGAAACGACTCATATTACACCCTGCTTGGAACTTAATTTACACTTATCTTAGGATTGCCTACAGATCCATTTAATGAAAGGCATCTACATTGATATCTTGATTAATAGAAACTTTCATAGGTTTATATACTTGTGTACAAAACTTAGTAAACTGCAAGGGAGAAAAATATGAAAACTGCTTATTTACTGGTGTTTGATGGTTTGTCTGACTGGGAACCGGGCCTGGCAATTGCTGAAATAAATAAATCAAAAAAATATCAGGTTAAAACTATCGGTCTTAACCAGAATACGGTAACTACGGTGGGAGGAGTTTCCATAGTACCGGACTACACCATTGATGAGATAAATTATGGTGATGCTGCCCTTTTCCTATTACCCGGTGGGGAGTTACTGGAAAAAAGTCCATTAACCCCATTGGTGCCGGTGGTTAGAAGGTTCCGGGAACTGGAAATACCAGTGGCCGCTATATGTGGACCTACCGTTTTTCTAGCCCGCCATGGTTTTTTGGAAACTGCACAACATACCAGTAATGGAAAAGAGTACCTTCAGGATTTAATAGGAGATTATCCCGGCAGTGATTTATACCTTAACCAGCCATCTGTTTCTGATAAAGGGGTGATCACCGCAAACGGCATAGCTTCCGTGGAATTTGCCAGGGATATACTCGGTGAACTGGATATTTACGACCAGGAGACCCTGAAAAACTGGTACGACTTTTTCAAGAATCCCTGGCTGGAGGATTGAGTACTTTTTTTATTCCTCATCCAAACCCCATTTTTTCCTGAATTTTAATTTCTGCTGGGCAGTCATCCAGTGGCTACCGTCACAGTAGGGTTTATTTTCTGATTTCCCACAACGACAGAGAGTAACCCTGTTACGAGCTTCGTAGAGTGTCCCATCAGCTGATTCTATGGGTATTTTCCCTCTCACCCATATTGGACCCTGGCATTTCTTCTGTTCATCGTGGACTAAGACAATTGAGGGTTCAAATTCCTTTTCAAAAGGTTCGCCTGTTTTTTTATCCCATAAAACCAGTCTCCCTGAGGGGCATATCATGGCTTCTTCAATGGCGGTCTGTTTTGCCTCCGGGTCACTGGATTTTTCAATTAAATTTCGTATACCTCCTGATCTGAGGCAAAAACGGGAGTGGTCACAGAATTCATGGGCATCGGTTAATTTCAGTTCGGGCCCTTCAAATATTTCCGCCTTCTCCAGGTAGGGTTTTCTGCTGGCAGTTTCAGTTCCATCGAAACCCGTGCCAACGTGTGTGCCATCACAGTATGGTTTGTCCTTGGATTCTCCACATCGACACAGGGTGTAAGTTTCTTTAACCGGATACTGTTTTTCATCCAGCAGATCTTTGGTGTGGCCGGCATCATCCGTGACTATTACCTGCTGGTAAAGGGGCACACCACCAGAGACAATATAAGGTCCGTTTTTAACGATTTTGATCTTCATTTCTTTTTTATCCTTATCCATCAAAACCCTCCTCGGATATTCTATATCTTTATTAATCTTACTGTATAACTAATTAATTATATGTGCCTCTTTAAAATTTAAAAGAAGATAGATTAATCTTTAAAAATAGATAGTTAACCCATTTATTGACATTTTGGGGGTTTTGACCTGGTTAATATCCTGATTCCTATAATATTAATTTTAGTAATTGTAGTTTCCGTTTCCATGCTCTGGCCACTGGCCATTGGTGCAGCCTACTCCCCTTCCTCCATGAGGGTGGTTCGCAAGATGTTGGACATGGCCCAAGTGGGTGACAACGACTTGGTCTATGATTTGGGCTCCGGGGATGGTCGGATAGTAATTGAAGCCGCCCAGAGATACCATGCACTGGGAGTGGGGGTGGAAGCTGATCCCCTGCGGGTGATGTGGTCCTGGTTTAGGATCACCCGGCTAGGACTCAAGCAGCAGGTGAAGATCATCTGGGGTAACCTTTTCCACCAGGATATAAGTAGGGCTACGGTGGTGGTTCTTTTCCTGTGGGGACGGACCAATGACAAATTGAAGGAGAAACTCCAGCAGGAGCTTGAACCCGGAACCCGGATTGTATCTTATGTCTGGAAGTTCAAAGGATGGGATCCAGTTAAAGTAGATAGAAAGGACCGGATCTACCTTTACATTGTTGATTAAGATAAATCTGACATTCCAGAGACTATTTAATACTTAGAGAAGTTTAGATTTAAAAAAAACTATTATTTTAATATAAGAGAGACCATAGGAAGGGCGAACCCACGGCAAAGGCCACGAAGGTGATGGCCATACCTAACTTGATTCTTTTGGATATTTTCCCACTATTTTCCATGGACTGGTCCTTTAATATGGACATCGCACTGTACAGGAAGATTACAATGGCCAAAAAGAGCACTGGAAGATAAAAAACACTGAAAACACCCATAAAATAGAGTATTGGACTGGTAACACTGGCAATTATCATGAAAAGGGCAGCTAATAGGGAGGAAGTCCGGTTACCATACACTATGGGCAAAGTGGTAGCCCCTTCCTCTTTATCACCCTCCTGGTCTTCCATGTCCTTGACGATTTCCCGGGCCACTGTCATTAAAAAGGCATAAAAACCAAGATAAATTGAAACTGCTATTTGTTCCACTGCTATGCCTCCAAAAACAAAACATAACCCGGTTAAAAATGAAATACTTAGGTTTCCAATTAAACACTTTGTTTTCAGGTCCCGGGCATAGTAGATCATTAACAGGGAACTGGAAAGTGCGATAATTCCCAGAAGCAAGTTTATGGCAAAGGCGATGATTATGCCCACGGCAAATAGGGAAATTGAATATATTAATGCTCCTCTAAGGGAAATTCTCCCGGAAGGAATGGGGCGTTGTGGTTTGTTAATGGCATCGATCTTGTGGTCAAAATAGTCATTTATACTGTTCCCTGCCCCGGTAACCAGGAAAACTACCACTGCTGCCATTAATACTTCTAAGGTGAATTTACCACTAATGATTGCCATTAAAAAAATGGCAATAACCGCCATTATTGCATTTCCAGGTCTTAATATTTCTAAATAGGGATTCATGATAACACACAAAGTATGGTTAAATTAATTGTTTAGATAGTATAACTGATTTATTTTCTTTAGAATAATAAAATTTCATCACTATGAGTCATCACTGATCTAGTTCATCACTGACTTTCAATGAACTCTTTAGCAAGGAGTTTTATTTAACAAAATACCCGGATAAATGGTGAATTTTAATTTTCATAATCAGGACCCGAGTCTTCCTGGTTTCTTATCCTCAATTCTTTCTGGCATTTTTCCAGTTCCCGTCGCAGCAGCACCAGCTTTAACCATAAGTAAATGGTCAAACCCAGTAATATGAAAAGGAGGATCAGTAAAAATCCAGTTACAATACCAGCTGCCATGGCCTGCCATAGAAGGGTAAACCCGTAAATCAGGTAAAACACTGCACCTATAACTCCTAAGATAAGTGCCAGGATTACAACTATTTTTAAGGTTTTTAAAAGCTGTTTTGTTTCCATATTTTCCCCAGGGATTATTTTATTGGGATTTTATTATAATTTTATATACATTTTACCCTATACAAATAGTATACCATGTGTACCATCCTTGAACTTTGCTTCCCGTTGGTGAAGGGGACTCTGGTTGTATGGTACCCGTTGCATATCTCTTATGTGACTCATTTTATTATTTAAATCACCCTATCCGAGGATGTATGAAAAACAATATACCGGAACTTTTAGCCCCTGCCGGATCCATGGAATCCCTGAAAGCCAGTGTTAATGCTGGTGCTGATGCAGTTTATCTTTCGGGTAGAAGATTCGGTGCCCGGCAGTTTGCCCAGAATTTCAGTGTAAAAGAAATGGAATACGCCCTGGAATATGCCCATATACGTGGCGCGAAGGTTTATGTTACAGTGAACACCCTTATAAAGGAATCCGAACTCCCTGCGGTGAGTGAAAATCTTTACCAGCTCTACAGTCAGGGAGTGGATGCGGTGATTGTCCAGGATCTGGGTGTGGCCCGACTGGCCCGGAAACTTGTTCCCGACCTGGACCTGCACTGTTCCACCCAGATGACCATTAATAATCTCCAGGGTGCGATTTGGGCCGTAGATAATGGTTTTAAAAGGGTGATCCTTGCCCGGGAGATGTCCCTTAGCGATATTAAAGAGGCAGCCCAGGAACTGTCTGGAAGGATAGAACTGGAGATATTTGGCCACGGGGCTATATGTTACTCCTATTCTGGTCAGTGCCTTCTCTCATCTTTTATTGGAGGTAGAAGTGGTAATCGAGGTATGTGTGCCCAGCCCTGCCGTAAACAATACCAGTTAATCCAGACCAAGACAGATAAATATGGGAAATATCAGGAAGGAGAAGAGATTCCCCTGAAAGATCATTACCTCCTCTCCACCCGGGATCTTTCCATTTATCCCTATCTGGACCAGGTAGCCAGGGCCCAGGTAAATTCCATAAAAATCGAAGGACGTATGAAGCCCCCAGAATATGTGGCCAATGTGGTTAAGGTTTACCGTGGTGCACTCGACTCAATAGCTGCCGGAAAATGGAAACCAGATGAAAAGGAAATCTCTAAACTCAAAATGTGTTTCAACCGGGGACTGACCAAGGGTTGGGTTATGGATGCCTCCGGTGAGTCAATGATGGGGAGGAGTAATCCGGGTAACCGGGGATTGTACCTGGGAAAGGTGATTGATTTTAATAAAAGAAGTGGTGAAACCATCATTGGACTCAAAAGTAGGGTTAAACCCATAAAAGGTGATGGTTTACTCTTCAAACAATCAAGGTACCAAAAAGTAGACAAACTATGGGGAACTATTCTGGAAAGTAATCCTCCAGTTGCTGGAAAGGATAGGTTATCCCTAAAATTAAGGAAAAAAGTAGAAAATGGGAGCAAAGTCTTCCTAACTCGTAGAAAGTCTCTGGTTGATGCCGCCCAGGATATGGTTAATGATCCCCAGTTACCGGACAGAATCCCCCTGGACATTGAAGTTCATTGGGATGAAGAGATGGTCCCAGTTATCCGGGTAGTTGCATCCCCTATTGGTAGAAAAACTGTTAAAATTGATTTTAAAGCAGATTTTGCCATGGAAAAGGCTATTAAAAGGCCTTTGTCAACTGAGACAATTGGGAAACAGTTGAAAAAAACTGGTGGTACACCCTTCCTAGTCAAAAATCTATCTCTGGATTATCCGGGAGGTTTATTCACTCCCCTTGGTAATTTGAATCATTTAAGGAGACAGATCCTGGAAAAAATTCAGGATAAACTTCTGGAAATGTATCGACCCTCGGGGGAAGAAGTTCAAAGTGTGGAAACCCGTTTAAACCAACTCAATGTGTCTTTTAATTCCTCCTTGAAAGCTTACCCTGGATCCGGGGAATTTGATGAAGAAAGTGGGAGAACTGATTCAAATAGTGAGGGTAAAGATTCAAATATTAGGGGAAATGGTTCAAGTGTTGAGGGAAATGGTTCCCAACCAGGCAAAACTATTCCGTCACTAGATCTGGCGGTCTACGTTGACGATCTTCTTTCTGTGGAGGCTGCCCTCCAGTCCGGATGTCGCAGAATCTATTTCCAGCCCCAAATAAATACCAACTGTGCCCGAAAAATTTCGGATGGTTTAATCGGTTTAGAACCGGGCAGTGACTATTTTGAATTGATGGATTCCTCTTTAAAAGAAGCAGCTCTCCGTTGCCAGGAATATGATTCTGTTTTAATCTGGAAATTGCCAGATATTACCAGTAAAAGATTTTTAGAGGGTGCAATTAGTATCCTTAACCATGACACTGGAAAGAACATTTCCGGAGTGATGGTGGGGAGTTTAGGGGCATTCTGGGCTTTGAAGGATATTTCTTCCCCCCGGGACTGCTATGGTTCCCGTGCCCTGAATATCTGGAATCATATGGCGGCTTTGGAACTAATCCGTGAGGATGGTGGTTCAAACTGTTTAACTAGTATCACTTTATCCCCGGAGTTATCCCAGAAGGAGTTAAAACAGGTTGTTTCCAGAATACGAATTGAACACTCTTCTATACTAGTTGAATTCTTGGTTCAGGGTAATTTAGAGGCCCTTGTAAGTGAAGACTGTCTTCCCTGCGTACTTCCGGATAAAAGCATGGTGGAAAAATTTAGAGGCTCCTCTCAGAATGTGTTCGGAATAAAAGATGGTAAAAACCGGATTTTTCCCCTTAAAATTGATGAAGAATGCCGAACCCATATTGCAAATTCAGTGGAGCTGTGCCTAATTGATTACCTCCCTGCTCTTAACCGTAGCGGAGTAAATAGTCTGGTTATTGATGCCCGTGGCAAGCCAGTTGATTACCTAACTCGGATGATATCCTTGTACCAGGAAGCCGTGGATTTAACCCGGGCCAATACCTCTAAACTGGGAGCCAGATTAAATTCCCTTAAAAATCAGGCCAAAAAAGTATCCAACGGAGGAATTACCACTGGGAACTTCCTCCAGGTTAGGGATGAAGGGAATAAATAATTGATTTTATAGAGGTAAATTCAGCCACTGGAAGACTCCCATCATTTTCAGGGCAATGTAGATCAGTAAGGCGGCAAATATGTATTTTAACTTTTTTTCAGGAATGTTATGGGCCGCTTTAACCCCCACTCTGGCCATAGGGATGCTGGTCCCGGCCAAAGCCGCAAACTGTAGTAGATTAACATACCCTACAGAGTAGGGAGGTAAGCCAGTGGCATTGATTCCCGTGAACATGTAGGTTACTATTCCTCCCAGGGATGCAAATATGATAAACGCTGTGGAGGTTCCAATGGCCTTACGTATGGGAAACTTCAGGAGAATATTTAAAAGGGGCACCATGACCACTCCTCCACCTATACCTAACAATCCGGAGGAAAACCCTCCTAAAAATCCCCAGAATAGGTAGGATTGTTTTGGGTGTGAGGGATCCTTATCTATTTCTGGATACCGGGATGCAATCATCCACAGCGCACTTCCCAAAGCCAGTACCCCGAATATGAAACTTAACAGTGCAGCCGGGGATTGGCTGGATATTACGGCCCCTAAAACACCACCCATTATCCCGGTTATTCCCAGAATAATAGCCGGACCAGTTAGTACTGCCCCCCGGCGCCAGTGCCCCAGTGCCCCACTTAGTGCCGTAGGTAGGATCACCATTAAACTGGTGGCAAAGGCCACCCTGAGGGAGGTATCGGGGTCAATGCCCAATGCTGTGAGGAGGAAGAACTGGACTGGTACCATGATGAAACCTCCTCCAACGCCCAGTAAGCCTGAAGCAAATCCCACGAATGTGCCGGTTAATAAAAGAATTAATATATATACTATTAAATCCATTAGAAATCATTCCTCAACTTTAAAAACATTCATAGCTAATTCGTGGTGTTTATTATCTTTTTTAGTTTTCTTAAATCTTATCCAAAGTATTAATAAAAGTTACAGTTATATTAATTACGTGTTGATGTGGAAGTTATATTTAGGTAACTTGGTTATTAATTAAAGAAATTGGCAGGTTAATCCATCATCTATCAGTGCGGATAGTTAAAAGTTAGTCAAGTACTAATATCAGGTTAATTAAAAGTTCTACTAAATTAAGTGTAAAAAGTACGGTGGTATATTGGATTTACGTGATATCAAAGGCATAGGCGATAAGTTAGCCTCCCGCATCATCAATCATTTCGGTAGTCAGGAAGAATTTTTTAAGGCAGCCAGTAACTATGAAGTTTACCGTCTGGCAAGTATGGAAGGAGTCAGCCAGCGCAGAGCGGTGGAAATCATAAACACAGTTTTAGGTAATCCTTCAGAGGAGTTTTTAAAAACTGAAAGGGCAGTCCAGATATACGAAGAAATTGTTCAACGTATAATACATTATACCAACACAGAATATGCTAAAAACCGGGTTTTACTCCTTGGTCCGGGCAAAAACCCGGAGCTGATCCAGAAAAACTTGGAAATGGTTATGGAAGCTAAAGAGAAAGCGGCTCATCTTCCACGGGATGAACTTAGAAATTTATTTAAAAATGTGAACTTTTCCCAGTCTACCCGGCCACGATACGACACTTCCAAGGCCATACTGGTAGAGTCCCGGGAGGACTACTCCAGTTTAATGGATCGTGAACTAAACCAGTACGCCCAGATCATCCATATTCAGGAAGTGGGAAGTCTGGATGAATTCGAACTGGTGATCTACGTCTACCGGGACGGTGCACTGGAACTGGACAACACTCCCAACCTGGCCATGGTTAACTGTAATGCTGAAGACCTGGAGATCGTTCCAGAGATAGTTCTATCATATTATCAGGAAAATCAGACTCTCCTGGAGAACATATTAAAAATTAGGGAAATATTAGGTTATCCCTCTGTCCTGGGGGATGTTTTAAGCATACTGGATTCTCTTAAGGCATCAGGTGTTGATGAAAAATCATTTGACACTGCGGTGAATCAGGCCAAGGAATGGGCAGATAAAGAACTGGAAGATGCCATTAAGAAGGTTGATCTTTCGGGGGTAGAGGTGCTGGACCTTCTGAACAAGGGCATGTCCCCCAA
>NZ_CP022706.1:2080000-2110000 GCF_003491305.1 Methanobacterium sp. BAmetb5 | reverse complement strand
TCCCAGTTATAATGGACACTGCTGGATTTGGAACCCGTAGAGGGCCTTACAATTGTAAAAAATGCAACTCTAAGTTAAAGAATCTGATTATAGAATCCAACATTAACCAGACCATTCCCCCAGAAATAGAGTGCGAATGTAAACCAAAATGGGAAGCCGATGTTAAATTCTCCGAAGTGACCAGGTCAACCACAAACCTGGTTAAAAATCGATGAAAAAGTTTTATCACAACTTAATATTTTTAACCGGAAGATTATATGAATTATTATAACTTAAAAAGTGGAAATCCGATATTAATGGAGAATATATTATCAGATAAAAGTAGATTGCTGTTTAGTTATTGATTATCCTCATTATTTAATATTTTAGAATCTATCTGCCAGACTTTCCAAATATATTTAAGATATTGTTACCTAATGATCATTAACTTTGGTAAAATTTTACAGTGTGAGGGGGAGTATTTGGCTAAAATTCTAATTAACAACAGCACAGCGATAGATCTACAAAAAAACCTTCAATCCATTGGTCATCAAACATTCCACTCCAATTCACACCATAAAATGGTTGGGGTAGAGGCTGAAAAATTAAATGTCGACCTTGTTTTAATGAGTATTCCCTCAAAATTGCCTGATGCCCAAACTGAAGGAGATATTGAGTGGGATGAACTGATATCTGACCTATTTAATTCAGATATACCCATTATTCCCTTAATTGACTTAAAAGGACAATCTGATTTTTTACCTGTTGAAAAATATGTGCTGGCAGATGCACCCTACGGTTTCATCTTAAAAAATGATTCAGAACCTTATAATTTAAGTCAATTGAGACATATGATTGATATTGCTATTTATAAACATTCAAATACCCTGAATAAGGGTTTGAATAAAAAATGCGCCCCATCAGGGGAAAGTAATTTAAAAAATCTTTATGATGAAGTACTCCTTCCCTACCAATCCTTGGATACTGACGGTAACTTCTTAGACGTGAATCAGATGTGGCTGGATACCCTGGGTTATTCACGCCAAGAGGTTATTGGAAAATGGTTTGGTGACTTCCTGACTCCAGATTGTGTGGATAGATTTAAGAGTAAGTTTCCCAGGCTTGCTGCCGGAATAGTTCAGGGTCAGGAATGCGAACTTATCAAAAAGGACGGTTCCACCCTCCATGCTCTTTACCACGGTAAAGTGAAATATGGGGATGATGGGAAATTTAATAATCTTCAATGCATCCTTCAGGATACTAGCTTAAGTAAAAAAACAGAAGAAGCCCTTAGAGAGAGTGAAAAGAAATTCCGTACCTTTGTTCAGCAATCATTAGATGGTATTGTTTTGCTTGACGAGGAAGGACGCGTAATTGAATGGAATAAGGGATACGAAAAGATCACCGGCATAAACAAAGAGACAGCCATTGGTAAATTATTTTGGGAGATAAAATATCAGTTAACACCCCCCGAAAGGAGGACTCTGCAACGATTAAAACATCTGATGAAACTGCAGCTTGAGGCCCTTAAAACAGGTAAAGCACCATTTCTAAGTCAAATTCACGAAACAGATTTAATACGGACCAATGGAGAAATTCGCCATATTGAACAGGTGGCATTTCCCATTAAAACCCGTTTAGGGTATAGGGTTGGTTACGTTACCCGTGATGTCACCCACCGCAAGCAAATTGAAGAAGCACTGGAAAAAAGAATTGTGGCCCTTAGCAAACCCATCTCCAACACCGAAGAGATACGTTTCCAGGACCTCTTTAATCTCAAGGATATCCAGGAGATACAGGACCTCTTCGCCGAAGCTACCGGGGTGGGGTCCATCATCACTCAACCCGATGGAACTCCCATTACCAAACCAAGCAATTTCACCAGTTTATGCTCCATGGTGCGTGGTACAGATAAAGGTGCCCAGAACTGCTTTAGATCCAATTCGTGTATCGGTGGAAATTCTGAAGAGATCTTAATAAGGAAATGTCTTAGCTCGGGATTATGGGAATCCGGAGCCAGTATTAATATTGGTGGGATACACATTGCCAATTGGCTAATTGGCCAGGTGCGTAATGAAGCACAGAAAGAGGATGAAATGGTAGCCTACGCCCATAAATTAGGTTTAAAACCAGACGATTGTATTAAGGCATTTAATGAAGTTCCGTTAATGTCCCCCGAGGATTTCAGGAAAATTGCCCAGGCTCTTTATGCTTTTGCCAACCAGTTATCCTCTCTGGCCTATCAAAATATTCAACAAACCCGTTTCATCCGCGAAAGGCAGAAAGCAGAAAAAGCCCTGCAACGATCATTACAGGAAGAGGAGATAACCAACCAGGTTGTGAGCCAGCTTGTTGGTGCATCCAAAACAACTGAGATCTATCAAATTATTGGTGAAACAATAAAAAAACTCTTACCAAATTCTTATGTGGTGATCAGTAGTATTGACCCTGATAAAAAGAGTATGAGTATCTTAAAAACCTTTGGTTTAAAGAAGTATCGCCAGGATATAGAGGGTATTCTGAAGATCAAACCCCTACCCACCAAATTCCCATTGCACAGTGGTTTTATCCCGGAAATGGATGATTTCTTCGCTGATCATATTAAAGAATTAACCCCGGAAATCTATAATCTAATTTTTAAAATTATTTCTCCCCGGGTTTTCAGGAGGATCGAAAGGCTGCTGGATGTGGGGAAATTTTATAATATAGGGTTTTACTGGAATAAACAGCATTATGGTGGTTTAACCATTGCCCTTCCAAAAAACCAGGCCCTTGAACATGAAAAAACAATAGAAACTATTGTGAATCAGGCTTCAATTGCATTACAACGTTCTTACGCAGAAAAAGCCATTAAGGAGTCTCTGGAAGAGAAAGAAGTTCTTTTAAGGGAGATTCATCACCGGGTTAAAAATAACATGCAAATTATCAGCAGCCTCCTGAACCTGCAGAGGCAACATGTATCCGGGGAAGAAACACGAGATGTTTTAAAAGAAAGTCAGGGAAGGGTCAAATCCATGGCCATGATACATGAGAAGCTTTATCAATCTCCTAACCTCACCCGGATTGATTTCAAGGACTACATAGAAAAACTGGCATCAAACCTGATTTACACCTACAAGATAGAAAACCGGGATATTGAACAGGTTTTTGAGGTTAAAGATGTGGAGATGAATATTGACACCGCCATACCCTGTGGACTCATTATAAATGAACTGATAACTAACAGTTTGAAGTACGCATTTCCTCCCTCCTTCCAGAATAAGAAAGGGCTTATTAAAATAAAACTGGTTCAAATGGGTAACCTGTTCCAGCTGGAGATCTCCGATAATGGGGTGGGATTACCCCCTGATATTGAGCCAGAAAATGCGGAGACACTGGGACTGCAACTGGTGCACACCCTGGTAAATCAGTTAGATGGGAGCCTCAGAATCGACAGGGTTTCCGGGACGAAATTTACCATTACTTTCCAGGAATTGAATTACAAAAAACGGATTTAGATAAAAAAAACGTAGAATGATAAATATATCAATTCTACAGCAATTTTTAATTGTATTAATAGAGTAAGGTGGGGTTAGATTCCTTCACCGCTTTAGGTTCCTCTTTTTCCAGTTTATGGTAGGCCTCCATCAGATCCTCCAGGAGCATTTCCACCATATCCCGGCCAAAGTTTTCCTTAACCACAATTCGCAGGACAGCCACATCCTCTGCATCGGCGGGCAGGGTGTAGGCCGGTACAATCCATCCCTTCTCCCGCAGTTTTTCTGAAAGCTGGAAAACAGTGAAATCTGCATTCTTTAGAGTTACCGCCACCAGGGGCACAATGATGTTTTTATTGATAAGCTCAAATTTACCAGAATTTTCCAGTTCCCCGGCCAGATAAAGGGTGTTATCGAACATATTGGTCATTATGTCCTTATAACCCTTCCTGCCCAGTCTGATGAGGTTATAGTACTGGGCGATTATGGTACTGCTTCCCTTGGAGAAATTGAGGGAGTAATTGGGCATCAATCCCCCCAGGTAGTTGATATCGAATATCAGATCTTCCGGCAGGTCAGATTTGTCCTTGAATATTATCCACCCCACCCCCGGGTACACCAGACCATATTTATGGCCCGATACATTGATGGATTTCACCTGTTCCAGTCTAAAGTCCCATTCCATGTCCGGGAAAATGAAGGGTGCCACAAAGCCTCCACTGGCCCCATCCACGTGTATGGGTATGTCCCATCCTTTAGTTTTCTTGATATCCACCAGTAAATCGTTAATTTCCTTGATTGGATCCATTTGTCCAGTGAAGGTTGTCCCGATGACTGCCCCCACGGCTATGGTGTTTTCATCAACTTCCTGGGCCACATCCTGGGCAGTTATGGTGTAATGATCCCGGGTTAATGGTATTAACTTCAGTTCCACGTCGAAGTAGCGGGCGAACTTCTCCCACACCGTGTGCACATCGGCCCCCATGACTATGTTGGGTTTATCCGCGGGTTGGCCCTCTTTTTCCCTTCGTTTTCTCCAGGTCCATTTATGGGCCAGAAGTCCCAGCATGATGGCCTCTGAGGATCCGATGGTTCCGGTTCCCACTGATTTGCACTCGTGGGGTGCGTTAAAGAGCCGGGCCAACATGTTAACCACCCGGTCCTGGATTTTGGATGTCTGGGGGTATTCATCGTTATCCACGTAGTTTTTACCCATGGTATCCATGATTAACTGGTCAGCCTCGGGTTCCATCCAGGTGGTTACAAAACTGGCCAGGTTAAGGGCGGGGTTCCCATCCAGATTCAGTTCCTCGTTTATCAACTGGTAAGCTGCTTTAGCTGGCATTCCATCCTCAGGCATCTCGTATTTGGGGATACTTTCACTAAAATAGCGACTACCATAGGTGGTGGTGTGTTCCCTTTCTGATCTTTTCAGTTTCCCCAGGTCTAATTTTTCCGATAACAATTAAAACACTCCTTGTGCCATTAAATTCTCTATTAAATTATGTAGTTTAAAGTGGTTAAACTTGTTCATAGCTACAGCCAACCCTTTAGAACAATCCACTTTTCCGGCATTATTTAAAAGATTTTCTTTAAAATTAGAATATTTAAGCCTTAAAATAATTTTAAAAGGTTTTAAATAATTTAATCCATCAAAAAATTAAAATAATTTTGAGTATTACTCAAAAAAGATTTATAAAACCTTTAAATAGGATGATAATCCATATTACTTCCATAGAATAATTTGTAGTATTAAATGAGTAAGGGTTATTACCCAAGAGCTATACAACAGTTATGGATTTAGAAAAATCAGTAAAATGAAATATATAGCCCTTAAATTTAATACAGAGACTTAATATAGCTTTAAAACGAGAATTTAAGTGGAATGATATTATGGTGACAGATTCAAACTCAGAGAAGATAGGTATTTTACTGATAGGACACGGTAGCAGTTTATCCTCGGGAAACGAGGTGGTGTACCGACTGTGGGAGCAGTATAAAGAAGAATCAGATTACCCGGTGGAAGTGGGATTTATGAACATTGAAAAACCCACCATACCCACAGCCATTAACACCCTGGCTAAGGAGGGGGTTTCCCGGATCATTGCTGTGCCAGTTTTCCTGGCCCACGGACTCCACACCAAGGAAGATATTCCCTACATGCTGGGTTTAGGTGAACCAAGAAAAGATGCCGGTTACTACAACCATGAAAGGGAGAAAATTGAATTTGAGGGCCAGATAACTTACATTGAACCCCTGGGAGCAGACCTGAGGATCGTGGATATACTCAAAAAGAAGGTAGAAAATGCCCTGGACTAAGGGAGTTTAACATCTGACAATTGGATTTACTTCATAGTTCACTATTTATCAGTCAGCCTTGAGATTATACAAAATCTATTATTTTCCAAAAAATCAGTTCTTCTTTCTTTCACAACTAAAACATAGCCTTGTGTCGCGATTGGTTTTGAAAATCCTTCCACACATTTTTTACATCTAACCTTTTTTAGTGTGGTTTCTCTTTTCAATTTAAACTTGGCTACCTTAATTGAGCAGTTGTAATTATTGGACTGGATCCTTGCTTTAGCATTCCTTTCTAAAGCTTCTTCCGCGTATTTTATCTCAATGTCTTCGCTATAGTCTCTTGCCATGAATAAAACCCTACATGAATCACTTAAGGAGTCCATTTAAATTAATCCAATATCTGGCCCTATTTTATCAACACTTTATCTTTGCAATGGATAATAAAATAAATCCTTAAAAGGTTTGATTCAGTAAATCTATTAGGAAGGCATTTACCAATTGATTCAAAAAAACCCCTTTAACCTTCATTCCCGCTCCCGGTATCACAAGGTATTAATCTTGTCTTTGTATTCCCCTACAGTTAAAAAGTAAAAAAAAGTAAAAAAAAATATTTTTTTATCAAAAGCCAGAAATTTATTTTCCAGCTATGATCCAGAACCATTACTTACATATTCATCAGTTCTATCCATTACTACTACCATAACCAGCAGTATTATAGCAATGACTGAAACTACTGTTCCAAACATGAATAAATTACTGAATGCATGACTAAATGTAATTGCTCCACTTAATGCAGCTCCCAAGAAGAAAGAACCTGATAATGGCCCTATAGTACCTCCAATCCCTTTAAATGTATTCAATACACCGACACCAGTTCCTTCTTCATCTCGGGGTATGAAAGACATCATTAGAACCTGAAAAGCACTGGTAGTAAAACCCATTCCTACTCCTATCAATACCAGGAAAACTGAAAGGGTAATTGAATCGGTAACAAAGTAAGTTAGCCCCAAAAGTCCGGCACTCAAAAAAGGTGACCCTAATAATAGCATACGTTTAGCACCAAACTTATCTAAAAGCACACCACCCAATATACTGGTTATAAGTACGGTTATTGAAAGAGGCGTCAGCAGGAGGCCACTATTCTGTATATCCATATTCAAAGCCATCTGGGCAAATGTGGGCACATAAGTAAATGCGGTGAATGTAGCCAGACCGGTTAATAAAATCGCTAGGTTAAGTGAAAGGATTTTACCTCTTTTAAGTAAAGGAATATCCAATATTGGTTCTGACACGCGCTTTTCATATGAAATCAGGGATACGAATAGCACAATAGAGGTTATAACTAGTGGAAACACAGTTATATCTGTTAATGGTAGTGTTTGAACTCTTACAAGAGCCAATAGCATGGTAGCAATTGTTCCTATAAGTAACAGTGAGCCCAGGTAATCGATATGAGGATTTGTTTCTCCATGGCTTTCTTTGAATTTAAGTGCCAGTATGGCTGCTAGAATTCCTATGGGAATATTAACGTAGAAGATAGTTCTCCAACCAAAATTCTGGATTAAGAAACCTCCTATATTTGGCCCAATAATCATGGCCAGTGATGACATGGCCATTAACACGCCCATAGTCTTTCCCCTTTGGTCTGCATGAGCGGCATCATTCATGGTAGATAATGCCGAAGGCAGAACTATACCTGCACCAATACCTTGTATACCCATGGAAGCGATTAATGCGTAAATATTCCATGAAAAACTGGCTGTAAATGACCCAATAATAAAGGTGGTTACGCCAATAATGTATAATTTTTTCCTACCAAATACATCCGATAATTTTCCGGCAAGAGGCATTATTGCAGTCATAAATAACATAAGTACGGTCAATGTCCAGGATACCATTGCATAAGATGTGTTTAAATCTTTGGTTAATGTTGGTAGTGCCGGAATGAAGATATATGCATCAATCCCCGTCATGAAAACTCCTAATGCTAGCACGATCATGACAAAGAATGGTGATTCTCCGATGCTTTTTTTACTTTTTGTTTCATTTAGTGTATATTCGCCCATTTTATCCATCTCATCCACATATAATTGGCTAAAAACTTAATTTAAGCAATTATAGATAATTTTATTAATAGTTGTAAAATACATTACAACTTAACTATAATATCTTATTTAATATACCTTTTGGTTTTAGTTGTAAATTACATTACAACATTTTTAAATAGATGAATAAAATATATTTAATAAGAACAGATCTTATCATCAATGGCTAACCGGGAGATTATTATGGATAAAATTCCACTAAAACTTACTAAATCCTTAATGGAACTTGGCCTCCTTGAATCTGAGGCTAAAATATACATAGCACTGACAATAATGGACCATGCCGAAGTTAAGGAACTTATCAATATTTTAGGTTTATCCAAACCTAACACCTATGAAGGCCTGCGAATGCTGGAAGAAAAAGGACTGGTAGTACTCATTAATACGAGGCCCATGGCATATCAGGCAATTCCCCCAGAGATTGGGCTTGAAATGTTATTAAAAACACATTTAGACGCGGAAAAAGAAGCTAAAAAGATTTTTTCCACCCTGGATAAAGAAAAATTTGTGGAAAAATCTTCAGAAGCATTATTTCAGGTGTACGGTGAAAAAAGTATAGACTATAAAATTAAGGACATGCTTAAGAGCGCAACTAAAAGTGTATTCATGATATCATCTTCTCAGTACCTGAAATATATTGAAAATTTAAGCAAAAAGAAACTTAAATTCGACATTACTATTTTTTCTGAGGGAAAAAATACCGAGCAAGAGATAAAAAAATTCTTCAGGGATTATGAAGGTAATTTCCAAATTATCAGCGAAGAAAATGCAGTTAACATGTATTCCTCCAAGATAACCAATCCAGAAGAATTTACCGAATATAAAGAAGCTCTTTCCATGTTTGAATATAGAAATATGATGGTTTTAATGATAGATGATTCTGAAATTATGTACGTTCTGCCCTTTTCCCAAGATACTTTAAGTGCATTTAATACCAAAAATAAGTCTCTGATAACCCTAATGAAACTGGGTTTAAAAGATATGTCACATCAACTGGCAAAAGAGTGACAATGAAGATAGATCATTAATTTTTTTCAATAGAATTAAAAGAAAAATCCAAAGAATATCTAAAAGTAACTTTACAGATGAATTGTTAGATCAATGAACCATTCATTTGATTTAAACAATATCTTACAATTGTATTTTTATAAGAATGATTATAAATCATATGATTTTTATATTAGGTAATCCATAGTTAATGGTAGTGAAGAATATGGCTAAAGCAATTGCAGCAACACCAACTTTAACCGGGAAGGATGCAGATCGTTTCGTTCAAAAACTGGACAAACCAGCAACATCCGAAAAGAAGAAATTCTTGAAAGAATCCCTTAAAGTTTACAGAACTATTAAAGCTAATAGCGAACGCTAGGCAACCAATTTTCAAAATCTGTATACATAGCCAGATGTTCGTCTTCACATTCTGCTAATTCTACAAAATAATTCTTTTCATAAAACTTTTCTACCCCCCGGTAGGCATCTACTGAAATAAACCGCACCCCAACTTCTTCACCTAATTTCAACGCCAAACCTATCACATACATGATTAAGGTACTGCCCACATTCCTGCTTTTATAATCTTCATGTACAGCCAATCTACCGATCTTAATAGCAGGGAAAGCTGGATAATTAACCCCTATTCTTTTTTTATCTTTTCTGTTAATTTTTACCGAATCTGCAGAAACTGTGAAAAAGGCTATTATTTCTTCTTTATACTTGCAAATATAGGTTTGATTTAATCTATCATCCCGTTGAGGCAGTGCATCAAAATGGATAAACTCGTCAAGATCATCATCACTACATTTAAATCCTGTAAGATCATGGTTTGAGGATAATTTTACGATAATCAAATCCTCATAAGGAATGTCTTGTTCTGACATAAAATAGTATTTAAAATCATCAACTATTTAATACATTTGAAACACATTAACCTTAGACCTGCTTGACTTAGAGGCTGTTTTTTAGCCATGATAACAACAATTTTACAGAATATGGGGCTGAAAATGAGATGATCAATTGGAAATATATTATTATAGGGGCAGCTTTGGTTGTGGTACTTGGAATAGTTTTAAAAACGTTTGAATATGGTGCTTTTATAGGTATGTTTATTCCAGGGGTTATTGTGGGATATCTTGTAAACAACGGATATAAAAATGGAGCTAAAAATGGAATTATTACCGGATTGATAGGTGGATTTATACTGGGAATTTGGGCGGCTATTACACTTGATTTAAATCTACCACCTTTTCATAATGTAGTAGTTTGTTCCATCTTTGCGATTACCGGTGCGGCTACTTCAGCAATTTTAGATGCTGTAGGTGGAATTATTGGGTCCCTAATACGGGATAAAATAGGTTGAGACATAATTTTTGATATTTTTTTATTTATATCAAAGGGATGAAAAAGAAATGATTAATTGGAAATATTGTATTATAGGGGCAGCTTTAGTTGTGGTACTTGGAATTGTTTTAGGAATGGTTGATTATGGTTCTTTTATAGGTATGTTTATTCCAGGGGTAATTGTGGGATATCTTGTAAACGATGGATATAAAAATGGAGCTAAAAATGGAATTATCACCGGATTGATAGGTGGATTTATACTAGGAATTTTGATTTTTATTACAATTGATTTTAATCTACCACCATTTCCTAATGTAATATATTATATTTTTGTGTTTGCGCTTTTCGCTGCGGCTACTTCAGCAATTTTAGATGCTGTAGGTGGAATCCTTGGCTCCATAATAAGGGATAAAATATAATTTATTTATAATTAGGCTCTTTTGAGTTATTTTATACTCAGAAAATGATATCCATTACTCAATAATAAGTTTTTCAAGTTCATAAACAAATTGTTTAGCTCTTTCTAGTGAGGTTCCTGCTTTGGAGGCTTTTACCTCATACCCTAAGACATATTGGGAATCATTCCTCTTTTTATGTTCTAGATCATAAAGTTCAATTATATCATCAGTTAAATTATCTATTTCATCAAATTCAGTTCTAGCTTCTTCAAGATCCTCAAGAAGCTGTTTTTTTAATTTATCTCTCACTAAAACAATTAATGCATCGCCAGTTACGCGATGAGAAACCTCACCACTTACTTTAAAACCAATTGAAATTAAAACAGCTTTCGCCATATATACATGGAATAGTAAGAAGAAACAATGACCCACAATGGAGAAAAATCTTCTTTATTTAGAAAATCAGCAACATTTAAACTTTCAAGAGCATTATCGTGCAAAGCATCGATTAGATTCTCCTCAGGGACTGCTTTTTTAATTAGTCCTTCATTCAAATTTTTTCTAAAATTCGATTCCGCTATTTTTATTCGTTCTGGGTCTAACATGCTCCAACATCCTATAATAATCTTCTATCCCAATCAATATTATGTTTCTATCCAATAATTCCGAAACTACGCTAAACTCATTGGTTTTAGCCATATTCATAAACTGATCGAAAGATAGTGTCGTAGAGTGGATATTTAATGGTAACAAATTTATTTTCCTTTCAAATTCTTTCTCACGATTTATTTCAGAGATTATCATCAAGTCTATATCAGAATGTTTGGATGCTGTTCCTTTAGCGTAAGATCCGAAAATTAAAGCAATAAATGGAAAATTTAGGTTATATAACTTTTTATTTAGAATTTTTAGATCAGTATTTTTTTCAAGAAGATCTCTAGTACGCTCATATTCTGCTTGGAATATAAGAGGGTGGACTTTTTTATTTAGAGAACATCTATAAGAAGAACCAATCTTTTCAAGAGTTACTAGATCATCTAGCTCTAATTTCTTAATGATTTTATAAACATTAGCATAGGGTATTTTTACTCTGTTGGCTATTTGACGAATGCTACTCCCCTGTCCTAATGTTACCAAATCTTTTACTATTTCGATCTTATTGTCTTTCATGAGAAACTCCTGTTATAGTAAATATGATATAATATTATATCAAACTTACTATAATGTTATATCAAATATACTATAATGTTATAGTAAAAATGCTATAATCAACAGGAATAACCATCCAAAACAAAAAAAATGCATTTCATATCGTCAAATTTTTCGGGATCTTATTTATAAAGATCTCAACAGATAATTTAATTGGCCAAAAACATTTTGATAATAACAAGAATAATATAACAAGCCATAATAAACAAATTAATTCAATCTTAAAAATCCATATACACGTTTTTTATTAAAAAAAGAGGTAATATTAAGTGATAGGAATAAGCGCTGATTTTGACCCAGTTCACAAGGGACATGCTTCCCTTATTGGGAAGGCCAGGGAAATAGCTGATGAAAAAGGTGATGAGGTAGTTATCTACCTTAATAAAGGTTACAGTGCCAATCACGCCCCCTTCTTTGTCAGTTTCGAGGGAAGGAGTAAGATGGCTCTGGAGGCCGGGGCTGACCGGATAGTGCCCATTGAAGGTTTGCACCACCGGCTGACCATGTCCTACACCGTCCCCATAAGGATAGCCATGATGATCCAGGATGGGGTCACTGACTATGTGGACGCTGCAGAAGTTAACCCCGCCCAGATAAAAAAATACGCTGCCAGATTCATTAGAAGAGGAATATTCAGTGGTATTCCCCGTAATCTACCTAACAGGAATGTTATTCGGTGGTATGCGGTAAACGAGTTTTTGTATCAGCGTTTTAATCGTAAAATGGAGTTTCATTTCATACCGGAAGGTAAGGTAAATGGAGAGAAGATTTCAGGCAGGCAGATACGCAGCGAAATCCTGGAAAACAATCTCCGTATACCGGGAAGTGTGAAAAGACTGCTACCCAAATCCACGGTACGCATACTGGAGGAGGAAATTGATAAGGGTACTGTTCCTGAAACCAGGAATATGGATGTACTCTTGAAACGTTTGAACACCACCTCCCGCCATAATCTTTTAAACACTGCCCATTTGAATGCCGAGGCAGTGGAGCATATCATTCAGGGTAGATGGTACCAGGCCGAGAATCAGGTGTGGGCATCCCTGCGCCAGGCAGATTACGGTCCAGTGTTAAGCAGACTGGCCTTGAGCTGTGTGGAGGAGGATGTGACACGCAGAGAAATCTACGAGCTAATTCAGGATTATGAGAAACAGGGGATCATCCCCCCGGACCAGACTGTGGAACGGGTTATTGAAAGGGACTGGTTTGTGGCTAATATGGTTGAAACAGGTTTAACCAGTTCCGAGGCCCATGAAAAGTTCCTTAACGGTGCCCGGACAAAGGATAAACCATTATACTCCTTTGATGCCGGTCTTCACCTGCGGAGTTTTGAACTTCCCAAGCTGGAGGAAGGATTAAAAGCATACCTCTACGTGGATAAACGGGGTGTTTTAGCCTGTGAGTTGAAAACAAAAGAGGGTAAGGTTAAAAGTCCACTGAAACTACCCGGGAAGATGGCCACTTACCTGCGCTTACTGGTGGATTCCCAGATTATTCCACTAGAGGGAGAACTGGTGAAGAGGAAGAGAGGCTGGAGAATCAGGTTAATTGTGGGATAAATTGGAGATTAATCAAGATAGTAGAAACTAAATGGGAGACTAATCACCTGGAGACTAACCACAACTGGAAGTCACTGTGAATAAAGTCACTGCGATGGTGAAATAAGTAAAAATTGAGGAAAATTGAGCAATAATAAGGAAAATTAGTAAAAAGAGTTAACCACCGGGATTCTCCTCATCGTGGTGGGCTTCGTGGTGTTCCACCACGGGGCAGGACCAGTCTGGACAGAAGGTCATCACCATTTTACCCCGGTCGGTGGCTATGTAAAGTCTCCAGCAATTGTTTCCATAGGTTTTAAACCAGCTATCCAGCACCTTTCGGCCTTTAAGTTTGTCAAGTTCCTTCTGACATTCTTCAGCCTGTAGATCACCATTCATAGGAAATCTCCTCTGAATTTTCCATTAAGAACCGGGTTATTTATTCTAAATTGGTGTACCTACTTATGTGCACAATTCTATTTATTTATTCCTACCTTTTGAAAGTCGGGCCTTCTGGTCATCCTTTTTATCTATTTTGTCAAATATTTCCCGATAATCCACTGGTTTTTCCGGTATTTGCCCTATTTTATCCAGAAGGTTGTGGAAAAACTCCATGGTAGCCGGAGTGATAACTGGATCCTCATACTGGGACAGGAACTGGTGCACCTCACTCATTTCCTGGGCACGTCTCTGGGCGTGTAGTGCACTGCTTTTGAGTCGGGAAATGGATGCATCCTTGAAATGGGGGCCCTCGGTCTGGCTGAGGTATCGCAGGAGAACCTTGTCTACTCCCATTTTATAGGCAGGGTACAGGGTTTCAAAGAGTAGGGCGGAGACACCCTTGGTGTAGGCACTGCGCAGCATCTTCAACCCTGATGCCTGACCAGGCTCGGGACCAATTACTTCAATATTCATACCGTACTGGTTGAGCTCAGCAAAGTCTTCAGCAAACTCGCCAGAGGCAATGATAGGAGTCCCTAAACCGTTCTTTATACCATCCATAATAGCCCCATCTACGGTTTTACCATTAGTGATATGGCGGAAAGCTTCTTTAACTGTACCCGGAGAAACATTATTCAAATCCACGTATACTCCTTCAAAACCTCCACCTACCTTTTTAGCCACACTGACAGCTTCGGCAGGAACCACGGCAGATAAGAGAATATCAGATGACTCAACAAGCTCACTTAAACTGTCAAATAGGTTAATACCACTTGTTTTTGCAAGTTCCACTGATCTCTGGCTTCTTCCCTCAAGACAGGTTGAAACTTCCACTCCCCTTAACAGCAGTCCTTCAGATAAGGTTGATGCAACTTCTCCGAATCCCAGGAAACCTAGTTTAATTTGATTTTTTTGTGCCATTTTATCGACTTATTCGTTACATTTTTTACTCACATTAGTACCGAATATTAGTTTGAAATTATTTATTTCATGTGATATTCCTACCATACAATCGCAAATTCTGAGATTTTTTTATTTTACTTGGATTGTTTCAATGATCTGTTTTGCTGTGTCTGTGCTAAGGTCCCCACTGAATACTAAGATGTTTTTCCCGTTTTTTTGGAAGAAATAATTGTATATTCCACTGGAGTCTTGTATATGTCACAAACAGCACCGCCTATAGTTTTTTGGCCTTTGTATGTTGATGAGCTCGCAACAGCATTTTTTGTTTCGGCTGGGTTGTCCATTATCCTGACAGCTGCTTCAGTTTTTGAGTCTTTATTGACCCTGACGAAGGTCCCATTTTCAGATCCTATTTCTTTAACTTCGCAGTCTGATGGGTACTGGAAAGTCATTTGACTTCCGTTGTAAGTTTTGGCTGAGGATGATGAGATGCATCCTGAAATCATTACCATAATTATCAAAATTGATATAAGCCCTGAAATTACTTCTTTTTTCAAAATAAGACCCCCCATGATATGTTATTTTATACTTGAAACTAGATTTTCTAATTCATCAGATACTAAACCGTTAACTGCGTAGTATTTCCCGTTTTTTTGGAAATAGTATTTTTTCGTATAGTATTTGTCTTTAGTTGTGAAAGTTGTGTAGGTTATGTTACTTGTTCCAACGGTTTCAACCCCTGAAACGCCTGTAAATGTTTTCCATTCGTTCATATCTTGGAGATATTCGTTTTTGGTATTGAATTGGACTATTTTGATTGAATTAGATTCCCCTTGAACTACATTAACGGTTTGTCCGCTATCTTTTATTTGCCAGCTTGCAGGATAATCAAAAGACATATAATTGTTGGTAAATGCTTTGGTTTCATTAGATGATGTGCATCCAGAAACCATTATACTCAAAAAAGAAGTGCTATTATTCCCATTGGAAAACTATTCTTTTCAATATCGACTCCCCCCATATCTTCATTTTCAATATTTTTAATAAGATGCCTTAAAATTTACGATTTTTTTCTGGTGAGCATTAAAAGGATCTGTTACCTTTTGAACAAATGATTGAAGATTTCTTGTGTCAATCATATTGTTCATTCTAGAGCTCCAAGTGGGATAAAAATATAATTTTTGGTGGAAATAAGTTCCAAAATCAATTTGATGCACTTGGATCACAACTTCAAAGATTTGGGGCATCTAAAAGTTTTAAGGGATTATCCGTGATTTACCCTGCTGATAAACCGAAATTAAACCAAAACGATTTATAGTAATATGATATATCCCAAACATAATATCAAAGCAAGTTCTGCATAAATCCATTGAACGACCATACATTTGCAATAAGTAATCTTCTGGAAAAGTTGGAGGGTAAATAAATGTTTTTAAGAGGAACAGTAATTGTTGGTTCTATTTTAACAATAATATTTAGCTTCATTATTGAATTTATTTTCGGAATAATTGGAATTAAGTCATGGGAACTGTCGATATTAATGGGTTTTCTTCTAGCAGGAATATATGTTGGTTACAATATCGGAGGAAATATTTTAAAGTATGGTGCAACTGCAGGCATGCTTACCGGAATAATTGGCACTTTTTTTATAGGATTAGTGTCCATCACCCTTTATTGGTTTAAGTATGGGACTATGCCCATCACCAGCGTCGTTAATAGTGTTTTTTATTATTCGTGCAGCAGTTTATGGTATCACCACTTCCATAGGAGGCATTATAGGAGTTATCATTAAAAGTAGAAAATCTCGCAAATACTCTCATTCCTGAAATGTAATCAGCTTTATCTCACAAAAACCCTATAAGCATATATATTCCTGCCAGAGCAATTATAACCCCCGAAATAACCCTTATCCAATCGGAATATTTCAATATACCTTTGAAATCTATTTTTGACATTAAAAATGCCATAAGGAGTATGGTTAATGAAAATCCTCCGGCGAAGATAACCATGTTAACTATACTGTAACCTATGTTTCCGGTTGATGCACTGTAAGTGGCTACTGCCACCACGTAAGGACCGAAACAGGGGGACCAGGCCAGACAGGTTAAAAATCCCATTAGAAAAGATCCAACTATTCCCTTCTCTGAATCAGGTGTATTGGAAATAGAGGGTGTGGAAATATTAAACAGCCTTTTATTGACAATAAACAGGACCCCAATTATAACCAGGATGAATGCCGCGGCTATTCTAAAGTACAAAAGATAATAATTAATGGCGGCTGTGAAAATGGCGGTTAGTATGGTTATTATGGCAAAGAGGAGGAAAAATCCCAGACTGAAGGCAACTATCTCGGTATTCTTTCGTTTAAGTAGGGAAAAACCCACCACAACTGGTATGAGTGGCAGGACACAGGGTGATATTATGGATGCTATACCTGCCAGAAAGGATAGTAGATAACCGGTTTCCATTTTATCCCCTATATATCGTGACCATCACATTGTGTTCTTGTAAAAAACTAATTTTGCCCTTATTTTGCCTTTATTCTATCTTTATCCTGTCTTTATTCTGTCCTTCTACCTTTATTCCCAAATTAAACCTTATTATCATACTATAATCGTACTATATCTGGCTCAGTAACTTCTCTGGACTCTGGTATCCAACTATTCTCTTTATTTCATTGCCATTGGAGTCCAGTATCAGCATGGTAGGGAGACTGTAAGCCTGGTACTTTGAACTGGGTCCTGGATTTTTATCCACGTCTATCTTTACCAGTACGTAATTTTGTGACAGTTTTTCCTTGACCTCCGGGGAGGTGAAGGTGTTTTTATCCATTTCATCACAGTAAGTACACCAGTCTGCATAAAGATCCACAAATACAGTTTTATTTGTAGCCTTCGCTTCCTGGATGGCCTGATCTAAATTATCATTCCATTTTAAAGTGTCCGAATTATTTTCTGCTTCTTTATTGGTTGAATTAGAAATAACCAGTCCCACCACTAAGAGTGCTGCCACGATAATTACCATCCCCACCAGATATTTATTCATGGTTCTAACTGAGAGTTTCACCATAATATATTTTTATTTACAATTTACTTACAACGGAAACGAAAATAAGGATAAATAGTTTTTATGGTTAAATTCATATTTTTGAAGTGTTTTAAATAAAATAGAGTTTTTAAGGGTTAAAAAGAGTTTAAGGTTAAAAAAATACAGTTTGGAAGGGAAAATAATGGAATAAATTAACCCAGCCGGTTAATTCAGTTTCAAAACCACATTATCTCCCACTTCCACTCCAATATCCCGGGCTATTGGTCGGCACTTGGCATTCAGGAGGCAGAATACAGGTTTGGTTCCCAGATCCATTTCCCCCAGGCCTTCATAGTTACCTAAACCCTTAGATATAATCAGGTCGGCCTGTGAAAATTCCTGTTTGAATTCCGGGGAAAGATCCGCATACAACACTCCCACTGAATCAGTACCAGTGGTGGTGAGCCGGGCCACTTCATCTAAACCCACTTTACGTGCTTCAACCAGGCAGGCATCGTTTAGTATGGGCCCATCCTTCAGGGCCATGGTGACCTCCACATCATATTCCTGAAGTTTTTTAATGAGTAATTTATCGAATACTATTTCACCAACGTTATCCGCCAGGTAAAGGACATTTTTAACCTTTTTTAGTTCAGCTTCCAGTTCTGCGGAGTGATCAACCGAGAGGTCTTTTTCTACAGTAGACATGACCAGGCCCTCAATGTCCGAGTTCAAGCCCAATGCTCCGAAATCAAGGACATTTCCAGCTATGGCTGCTTTAAGATAGTTTTTAAAGGAACCGTCTTTTTCCAGTATCTTTTCCACTTGTGGTAGGAACTGGAGGGCAATTTCATCGGATTTTTCACGCTGCTCATGGTAAGGGTCGGGATTTCCAGTTTCCTGTTTAATGGTACGGTGAATCTTGGTACCTATCTGGTTCGAAACTGCCCCTTTCTTAAATTCCTGGCAGAGTATACGGTTAATCTTTTCGGTGACCTGCATTTTCAGGTCCTCATCATCTGTGGCCAGGTCCAGGGCTTCCCGGGACTGGCGAAGAAAACATGATGCGCATTCGTAATGAACTTTCATAATATCACTTAAATTAGTCAATTAGTCTTTCTAATTAATTTAATTCATTTAATTCAGACTATTTAGTAGCACTCTCAATAACTTTCAACTTGACTCTTAATCAAATTCCCAACTTAATTCTCAATTAAATTCCAACTTAGCTTCCAATTATTTAACACCCAATTAACTCTCAATTAATTTAGCTCCTAATTTAACTTCAATTAACATAACTTTCAACTTGTTTAGATTCTTATTTCCACTGTAGAAAAACTCCCCCGTATTATAGGGTAGATTCTTGAGTTTTTCCGGGTTCCAAGGATTCTCATGTAGAATAAATCTCCTGTAGAATTAAATTCTCCACCCTACTGGGTGAAAGGGTAGGGTGAAAGGCACAGTATAAACACGGCCACAATGACCACCGCCATTATTTTACGGTTCCGGTCCATGGGGGCCACATTGTCCAGTGCACCGGGGTGTCCCTTGTTCATGAAGTAAATTACAACCATGAGGGCCGCCATTAAATACCATCCCAGAACTACGGTGATCATTATTCCCACAATGGACACGAAGGAGTGGATTTTTTGACTGAAAAAGGATCGGGATATGTGTCCTCCGTCCAGGAAAGCCACGGGCATCAGGTTTAGCATGGTAACCAGGACCCCCACCCACCCGGCAAAGGCCACGGGATGCAGGAGGAGCACCTGCCCCTCGTTGGCAGCGGGAGCCACCAGGAAAGTGAACAGCTGCATAATGAGTGGTGGTACGAAAACCATGGAGACCTCGGGATTGGTGGCTACTATAGAAAGTTTCAGGCCAATCAGGAGCACCGGGATGGCCACAATGAAACCCGCCAGGGGACCACTGTATCCCAGGTCGAACAATGCTCGGCGGTTAGGTATAGGGGATTTGATATTTATAAGGGCACCGAAGGTACCGATTATGGTTGGTGCGGGTATGAAGTAGGGTAAGGTGGCATCCACTCCGTGTTTTCGGGCGGCGAAAAAGTGGGCCAGTTCATGGGCTCCAATTATCCCCAGGAGGGCCACGGCAAAGGCCACTGCCTGCCACATGTCTCCCTCTCCCAGGTAGTACCCGGCAAAGAGGGTGGTGCCAATGGTGGCCAGGAGAAGAATCACGTTGATGTGTATCCGTGATTTTCCTTTTTCCTGTTTCTTGGCTATGTTAATTTTATAATAAGTACCTTCTGGACTTATAAAGGGAACGAATCCCAGTTCATCCAGTTCTTTTACCAATTCCTGGAAACTGTGGGGGTTGTAATCTCCCACCAAAAAGTAAGACCCTTCCTTACCACCATTACCATCGGAAAATCCGATTATTGGAAAATAGTGGGAGATTGATTGTTCAATTAGATGAAAGTCATCCACATATACACTTCCTGGGTTATCTCCATGGATTACACTGTAAATTACTTTACGTTTAATTCTAAGATTATTGTAAATTGATTATTAATTAGTAAAATTATTCAGTTAAACTCAGTGAATACTGATTATCCCCCGTAAATTACCTTTATTACTTCAATTACGTCCCCATTTTCCACGAGTTCTTCTTCGATTATTATGGACTGGTTTTTCTTAACCACCACAGTTTCTACTGGTATTTCCATCATTTGGAGAAGTTCTTTTACTGTTTTATCTCCTTCAACATCTATTTTCTTTTCATCTTCCCCGATGATAACCGTGACTTCCATGATCTTAAATCTCCAATTGTTTTTTTTATTAGTATTCTATTTTTTAAATTGGTTAACCTGGTTATTTCATATTTTGAACTTGTTTTTTTAATGGGTTAACCTGGTTATTTTTATTTTTTAACTTGGGTTTTTTAATTATTTTATAACCTAGTTTTCTATTGAGCTAATTTCTTGTATGTTAATATTGAAGTTATTTTCCCAGTTTAGGAGTGTTACTTAACTCTATTTTTTCTCCCACATCTTACGGAAGCTGCAGGCTTTGCAGAGTTTGCCGGATGCAGGTTCTCCGCATTCAGTGCATTCTCCAGTGTGGTTTTTCCGGGAAAACTCCTTTTTAAGGACGGGTTTTATCTTATCAAAACCCCGCAGGGTGGAGTACATTATGGTGGGATGGTCCAGGCTGATTTCCTTGAGGAAGTCCCTTATCTTGGCCCGGAAGGAATCCCCGGCATAGGGACAGCCAGCCAGGTGGACGGGTAGGTCCCGGGCCACCACGTAGAGGGCGGTTTCCTTCTCTGGGATCTCCCGGAGGGGTTTGATCTTGACGGTGAATCCCTCGTAACTGGATTCCGATTTGATTCCAATGCGGGTGAGGTTCTGTATGTTTCCCTCCATGTAGTTCATGAGTATGGACTGGGCCTCGTCATCCAGGTTGTGTCCGGTGGCTATTTTGGTGGCTCCTTCTTCCCGGGCCACCTGGTTCAGGATCCAGCGGCGGAAGACTCCACAGTAGGTGCAGGCATTCCGGTCAGTTGAATCGACCATTATTTCATTTAAGGTGCGGCCCACGTAGTCTTTAAAGGAGACCACCCGGTGTTCAACTCCCCATAGTTCTGCGTTTTTCCGGGCAATGTCCACTCCTTCCTCCCGGTAGCCACAGATACCCTCGTCAATGGTTACTGCCACCAGGTCAATTATTCTCCTTTCCCGGAGATTGTTCAAGATGTCCAGAACCATTACACTATCTTTTCCCCCGGATAAGGCAACTAAAACCTTATCGCCCTTGTCAACCAGGTTTTGCCGGCGGATGTCCCTCAGGACTTTGTCCTGGGTCAGTCTTATGAAACATTCCTGGCAGAGTATCTGTCCGGATTGCTTTCTTTTGATGATGATCCGGGGGTTACCGCATTTATCACATACTTCCATTGATATTTTACTCCTTGGTTGGGTAGAACACCCATTACCTTAATCATTTCTTCATTTTAGGTTAGGTTTATTTTGAATTGTAAAAATTAATTAGGATCTCATGATTATTCATGATCTTTTTTTTGATTATAAATGATTTCTCAGTACTCCATGAACTTTTCAAACAGGGGGAAGTCCTGGACATAGTTTTTACCCAGTTTAAGGGCGTCTTCTGCTTTTTGTAGTTCCTGTCCCAGGTAGGCTGCGTGTTCCATCCTGGAGACTAGGTCTCGGTTTATTATTTCCTGGTATATCTCCCAGGCAGTCTGCCCGTAGAGGGCCAGGGTGGGTTGCATCTTCGGGTAATGAACCACCATTATGCTTCCCTCCTGCAGGCTGATTTTAAAGCTACCCCGGGGGTCCTGCTTGAATTTATACTCTGCACTGACAGTTACCTCCGGTACATCCACTTCTTCCTGGATTGATTCTCCCCGGCGCTTGTCCTTGAAGACCAGGAGGTTTATCCCCAGGTCCTTGGGTATGGAACCCCTCATCTTGGAGAGGAACATCATCTTGGCGGAAACTGCCAGTTCTTTCACACTTCCCCTGGTTTTACCACTCTCTTCCGGGGTGAAGAGAATGCTGGATCCCAGTTCCATGGATATCCCTGCCAGTAACGCGTTAACCCCCACAGAATCCACATCCATCAGTTCGGTAACGTTTCCGATACCAAAGAAAACCGGACACTTTTCAGTGACTGTTTCCTGGAATTTGCGGCAGGCAATAATCGAATCGACCATGCTCTTGCTGTTTACCGGGTCCAGTATGGGGTCGGCGATGACCTCTATACCTTTACACTTTTCTTTTAAATCCATCAACGAGTTTACCCGTTCGTCTATGGTTTCCGGGACCCAACCCCTCCGGTAATCCGTGGGCAGGATAACTGCCGGGATCTTGGCCCTCTGGAGGGCAGGTAAAACCTCGGAGTAATTCCCGTGGTCCAGGCTTAACACCATATCCACCCCGGCATCCACAGCCACCAGGAGCTCCTCACTCTGCAGGGTGTCTATGCTCACCGGTACCTCCAGATTTTCCTGGAGAAGCTGGACCATGGCTGGTATCCGGGAGGACATGTTTTCCCCGGCGATCATTCCAATGTCCACCATGTTGGCCCCGGATTTGACAAAGTATTCTGCCTTTTTTAAGAGTTCTTCCGGGCTTAAAAGGGGCGCATTGGCAATTTCCGCCAGCACCCTCATGGGGAAGTCTTCACCCACCGGAAGGTCACCAACCCGGATGTTTTCCGGTTTCTGGAGGAGTTTTTTAGTGTTTTCCCGGTTACCCTCAAAATCTTCAATGTATTTCAGGGCTCGTTTCCTCTGTTCTTCCTCGATGAGTTTATCTGCAGATTTCTTAGGGGATAGGTCCAGTTTATCCACCATTTCCAGGACGATGTCCAGGTCAGCCGCATCAGTGGAACCCTTGTAAGCAGATATCCCCAATTCATCCTTAATGGGACTTACATCCTTGCGTATAAGTCCAGGGGTAATGATCATTTCCACTGATTCTAATTTTCCGTGAGGTAATGTGCGAAGCTCCCCTATGATCTTTTTAGGGGTTAAAAATGCAGCTATGGGTGTTTTAACCACGTGTACCTGCACGTTATGATCTGATTTTGAAGCTGCATCTTTTACCAGTTTACTGGCCAGTTCGCCGGTGATTATCAGTATGTTCATGATCTATTACCACCTTTCTTTCAGGAAAGTAATCCCTTTAGAAGTAATTTCTATATGTTTCATAGAACTTAAAAATATATAAAGATGAAAAGGTAATGGGAAGATGATCTGCCTAAAATCAAGTGGGAAATCCATTGAATTTACTTTCTTTCTGCACCCCATTTATTAAATAAAAAGAGATTTTTGAGCGTGATCAATTAAAACATTATAATAAGCGTTATAATGTCATTAAAGACCATTTTATTCCATTAAGAGTTTTACATGGTGGGGGTACCCAACATGTATATATATTGTAAATTTATAATGATTAACTATGAGGAATGGAGGTAAATAGATGATCGAAATTCGCTTTCACGGACGCGGTGGTCAAGGAGCAGTCACTGCCGCAGAGATACTGGCAAGAGCAGCATTTGAAGACGGAAAATACTGTCAAGCATTCCCATTTTTCGGTGCTGAGCGAAAAGGCGCACCAGTTATGGCTTTTTCTAGAATAAATGACAAGCCCATAAGAAGAAGATATCAAGTTTATAACCCGGACCATGTACTGGTACTGGATGAAACCCTCCTGGAGGCCGTAGATGTATTATCTGGCCTTAAAGAAGGAGGTAAAGTAATAATAAATACCAAAGAAGATTTAAAATTGAGTGGTGCAGAGGTGCACACCATCGATGCCACCGGAATTGCCCTGGAAACACTGGGAGTTCCCATTGTAAACACCGTGATGCTGGGAGCATTCGCCAAGGTGGTTGGTGGAGTTTCCCTGGACTCAATCATCAAAATAACCAAAGAAACTTTCCCTGGTCCAATTGGGGAAAAGAACGCTGAAGCAGCGAAAATTGCCTTCGAAAAGGTGGAGTAAAAAAGGTGATCTAATGGTATCTACTGGAGCATGTGTTAAAGAACCTGGAAGCACCCGAAACAACAAAACCGGAAGCTGGAGAACCTTCAAGCCCATTCTGGATAAAGAAAAATGTATTGACTGCGGCAACTGTGTTCTTTTCTGTCCGGAAGGATGTATAAACCAGGATTACGATATAGATTACGATTACTGTAAGGGCTGTGGCATCTGCGCCGAAGAATGCCCAGTTAAAGCAATAAAAATGGAGAGAGGATAAAATGGTTCAAAAAGTTTATTCTTCCAACCGAGCCGTGGCCGAAGCCGTTAAAATGGCTAAACCAGACGTAGTTCCTGTTTATCCCATAACACCCCAAACAACCATTTCCGAATATCTGGCCCAGTTTGTGGCCGACGGAGACCTGAAAGCCGAATACATCCGTGTGGAATCTGAACACAGCGCAATAAGTGCTGCTTTAGGTGCTTCCGGAGCTGGTGTCCGAGTTTTCAGTGCAACCTCATCCCAGGGCCTGGCCCTGATGCACGAAATACTGTTTGCTGCGGCTGGTATGCGGAGCCCCATTGTACTGGTGGATGCAAACCGAGCACTATCTGCACCACTGAGTATATGGAACGATCAACAGGATTCAATATCTGAACGTGACTCAGGATGGCTGCAAATATACGCAGAAAACGCACAGGAAGCCCTGGACGCGGTTTTAATAGCCTACCGAGTGGCCGAAGACCCAGAAGTTTTACTACCCTGCATGGTCTGTATCGATGGATACTTCCTGACCCACACTGTGGAACCACTGGATGTGCCCAGCCAGGAAGAGGTGGACCAGTTCTTACCACCCTACAAACCCTACGCTTTCCTGGACCCGGAAAACCCCATGTCCATTGGAACCTTCACTGACCCGGACTACTACATGGAAGCCCGTTACGCCATAGAAGCAGCCATGGAAAAATCCAAGAGTGTCATAAGCAAGGCCAACCAGGAATTTAAAGAAGTGTTCGGCCGGGAATATGATCTCGTTGAAACTTACCGCTGTGATGACGCCGAAATCATCATGGTAGCCATGGGTTCACTCTGTGGAACCATTAAAGATGTTATCGATGATTTAAGAGAAGAAGGAGAAAAAGTTGGACTCCTGAAAATCAGGGTGTTCCGTCCCTTCCCCACTGAAGAAATTAAAGAAGTCCTGGAAAAAGCTTCCAAAGTGGCAGTGATAGATAAAAACATCTCATTTGGAATGGGAGGAGTGCTCTACAACAACATCCGAGCCACCACCAATGCCGACGCCCATGGATTTATAGCTGGACTGGGAGGAAGAGATATAACCCCTTCATTCCTCAGGGAAATCATTGAAAAAACTAAAAACCCCACCGGAGAGGTGGAATGGATCGGACTCAAAAAGGAGGAAGTCTAAATGGAAATCAGTGAAAAAGAATTCCTGGCCCCTGGACACCGAGGATGTGCCGGTTGTGGAGCTACCGTAGGTGTTAGGCTGGCCCTGAAGGCACTGGGCAAAAACACGGTAGCTATTTCCGCCACTGGCTGTCTGGAGGTTATCACCACCCCTTACCCGGAAACTGCCTGGGAAATCCCCTGGATACACGTGGCCTTTGAAAACGCAGCTGCAGTTGCATCTGGAGTGGAAAGGGCCTTAAAATCACAGGGAAAAGATGCCCAAGTAGTGGCATTTGCTGGTGACGGAGGAACAGCAGACATAGGACTGCAAGCACTGTCCGGAGCCATGGAAAGGGGTCACAACCTGATCTACATCTGTTACGATAACGAAGCCTACATGAACACCGGTGTGCAGAGAAGTGGAGCCACCCCTTACGGTGCATCCACCACCACCAGCCCCCATGGTAAGGAAAGTTTTGGTGAGGACAAACCCAAAAAGAACATACCCATGATCATGGCGGCCCACGGTGTACCCTACGTAGCCACCGCCAGCATATCCTACCCGGAAGACTTCATGAAAAAGGTTCAGAAGGCCCGAGAAGTAGATGGTCCGGCTTACATTCACTTACACCAGCCCTGTACCACTGGTTGGGGTTTCAGCCCCTCCAAGACCATTGACCTGGGACGTCTGGCTGTGGAAACCGGTTCATGGATACTCTATGAAATCGAGGATGGAGACTTCCGTGTCACCTACCGACCACTGCAACGTAAAATGGTGGATGAATACTTACAGGCTCAAAAACGTTTCAAACATCTTACTGAATTAGAAAGAGAACGTATCCAGAAAAATGTGGATGCCATCTGCAGTGAACTCAAAATATAGGAGGCTTAGCCTTGGAAAAAATAATTATCCAGTCCGACCTCTGTGATGGGTGTTTGGACTGTCAGGAGGCATGTGCCCGGCTCCACGGAACTTCCGGGATCCTGGTAAGGGAAGTGGAGGGATCATTTTATCCCATTATCTGTCAGCACTGTGAAGATGCACCCTGCCAGTTGATCTGCCCTACCGAAGCCATGGGTGAAGAAGGAGTGGACCCGGAAAGATGTATTGGCTGCGGACTGTGTATGATGGTTTGCCCCTTTGGTGCGGCGACCATACACGAACGAAAATCCCATAAATGTAACCAGTGCCCTGATCTGGACACCCCGGCCTGTGTGAAAGCCTGTTCCAAACGGGCCATAGCCAAGGTGGACACTGATAAGTTGCAGGCTGAAAAGCAGCGCAAACACATCGAAAAAATCACGGGTATCGGTAAAAAGAGTAAGAAAAGTTCTGATCTCATTAACATTATGACCGCCAGCACACGGGCTAAAAAGGCCCTGGATAAGGAGGCCTAGCAATGAAAGAACTTATCTCCCAACCAGAACTCTGTGATGAATGCGGGAAATGCGAACGCATATGTCCTAAAAACGCTATAAGAGTGATCAGTGGCGTGCCAGTTTACTGTTTGCACTGTGCTGAAGAACGCGCCCCCTGCATGACCATCTGTCCAGAGGGAGCAATCGAAAAGGTCAATGGAGCGGTTATAATCCATGAAGAGGAATGTATTGGCTGTGGACTGTGCCGGGATGCCTGTCCAATAGGTGCCATCAATCTAAATGAATGTGGAATTGCCACCAAATGTGACCTGTGCTTTGAACGGGATGAACCACTCTGTGTTTCCGTGTGTCCTAAAGATGCTCTTAAAATGAGTTCTGAAGATATCCTGGCGGATAAACGGGACCGTATAGCTAAAGAATTGGAAAGAGTTAAGATGATCATGAAATAATCTGATCATCATCCTCCCTTCCTCTATTTATTCCCATTTTTTACTGTTTTTTTGATTTGTAGTTTATTTTTACTTACTTTATTCCTCTCATTACTGTTTCTGATTTGCTGATTTATTTTTACTCAATTTATTTTCACTGATTATTTTAACCCCATTAATTCGGGCTTTATTTTTTGCCAGTGCTCGCACTTGGATCCACTACTGAAATTGGATTGATACACAATTTTTCCAGGGTTTTTTCTTGGTTTTAAATTAAGTCAACGGTTAAGAATAAGGGATGATCCCACCATACCTTCCCTTTCCAACTGAGGTAGAACTAAATTTAAATAAGGGTGGGGATTAAACTAGATTCTATGATTAGTCAAGAGAGGGTAGAAGAAGAAATTTGCCGATTATATAAGGAAGCGGTTATAAAACTCCCTGAAGATGTTAAGAATGCCCTGGAACATGCATTCAAAATTGAAGATGATGAGACTGCTCTTTTAAATTTAAAAGCTATTTTAGATAATATAAAGGCCGCGGAAGAAATGAATATTCCCCTCTGCCAGGATACCGGCCTCCCCATTGTATTTGTTAAGATGGGCAAGGTGGAAGTGGAAAATTTGAAGGAAGGTATTGTTAAGGGTGTGCAAAGAGCCACTGGTGAGGTGCCCTTACGCCCCAATGTGGTGGATCCACTCACCCGACAGAACACCGGGAACAACAGTGGCCGTTTCATTCCCCTGATTGACCTGGAACTGGTGGATAATGATGAACTGGAAATTACCATTTTCCCCAAGGGTTTCGGTTCCGAGAACAACAATGCCCTTAAAATGGCCCTCCCGGGTGAAGGGGAGGAAGGAATTAAGCAGTTTGTCCTGGACACCGTGCTCTCAGCCGGAGGAAAACCGTGCCCCCCCATCGTGGTAGGAGTGGGAATTGGTGGATCATCGGATATGGCCTTGAAACTGGCCAAGAAAGCCCTTCTCCGGAAAGTTGGAGAGCACCACCCCGAGGAGAGAATGGCCCACTTGGAGAGAGAAATGTTGGAAATGGTTAATGCCACGGGAATCGGCCCCATGGGTTTAGGGGGTAAAACCACCGCCCTGGATGTTAAAATAGAATACGCAGACACCCACACTGCCGGTCTTCCCATAGGAGTTTGTATACAGTGCTGGGCTGCCCGCAGGGCGACTGGAACTTTAAAAACAGAATAAATATTAAACAGAATAAAAATACCGTTATTCTCTGGATTCCACTTTTTTTTATAAATAATTAAACGGAAGATAATACTCTTCCAACCTACCCCTGAATGTTCTTTAATTTTCAGTTCCAAAGTTCCAAAAAAGTTCCAAAACAAAGTTCCAAAAAAAACTGTTTCCTAATTTAATCAAAAAATAAGAATAAAGACCATTAAAATGGTCTTGTGTTAAAAAACCTTAAACCTACCCTTCTGGTTTCTTTCCAATGGCAAACTGATCTTTTTCACAGGTGATCATGAAGATGGTTCTATCTCCAATGTTTTCTGCACGGTCGGCAATTCTCTCCAGGAATCTGGCCAGGAACAGCAGGTAGATGAGGTAGGATATGGATTCTTTGTCCTGGAACATGCTCTTGGTAATGTCCTTAAGGGCGTGATCGAATAGATCATCCACCTTATCATCGTCCCGGTGTAGTTCACGGGCTACATTCATGTTCTTGGCTAAAAATGCAGCCATACTCTTACTAACCATCCCATCCACTATATCAGCCATGCGCTGCAGATCAAAGAGGGGTTTTTCCGGGATCTCTTCATCCTTGATATGGCGGGCAATATCCGCAATATTGGAGGCCAAACCAGAAATTCGTTTTAAGTGACTTGAAACCTTAATACTGGTTTCAATAAATCTTAAATCACCGGCAACTGGTTGTTCAGCGGCAATAATACTCATGGCATCGTGTTCTATCTGGTAACCCATGTCATGGACCTTTATATTGGTTTCCATAACACTTTTGACCAGATCGGCATCGTAATTTATAAAGGTACTGAAGGCTTCCCGGTAAGCCTTTAACGTTGCTTGACCCATTTGATCAACATTTTCCTTCAAATCATCCAGTTTTTTCTGGAACCTCATCCGGGGATATCTTCTCTCCATACTATCTTCCACCTATTTGAGATTTAGTAAATAATATTATAAGTCCTATCTTCATCCAAATCTACCGGTAATATAATCTTCTGTTCTCTTATCCTCGGGTTCAATGAAGATCTTCTCGGTGAGCCCGCTTTCCACAATCTCCCCGTTGAGGAAGAAGGCAGTGTGTTTGGATACACGGGTAGCCTGTTGCATGTTGTGGGTTACAATGATAATGGTAAAGTCGTTCTTGAGTTTGTGTATCAGATCCTCCACCTTGGTGGTGGATATGGGATCCAGTGCAGAACAGGGCTCATCCATGAGTATAACCTCTGGCTCCACTGCTATGGTACGGGCGATGCACAGCCGCTGCTGTTGACCACCCGAAAGTCCCATGGCTGATTTATCCAGAATATTTTTCACTTCATCCCACAGTGCTGCCCCTCTAAGGCTTTCTTCAACCTTTTGAGCAAGAACATCCTTG
>NZ_CP022706.1:2025000-2075000 GCF_003491305.1 Methanobacterium sp. BAmetb5 | reverse complement strand
ATTCCATGGACTGGTTAACCATTTTACGTGAGGTTTTGTACATGGATTTTAATATTTCCATCATCTCCTCACTAATGGGATCTGATTCATGGAGGGCGAAGTTGGCAATGTGACAGGTATGGTCGGCAATGCGCTCCAGATCGTAGCCCACTTCCCCCATGATCATGGTTTTACTGAACTCGGAGTAGGGGTTAATGGATATCACGGTTTCCACCGAAGAACGAATCTTTTCATGCATGTTGTTGGAAATGTAATCCAGTTTCAGGGCTTCTTCAGCCATTTCGGCATCGTACTGTGACAGGGCTTCAAAGGACATGTCAAACTGCTGGCAGATGTGTTTGGCCATGTCCCGGAGCATATCTTTTATGAGAAAGGTTCCAGCGTGTTCCCGGGAAGTTTTCTCCTCATCGAACATTTCGGAAAATTCATCGAATTTCTTGAGATCCAGGATGTAGGCCCGGCGAACCACACCCTCCTTGATCATGGGTTGCAACAGTTTAGTGACGTACCTCCGGGTCAATCCCAGTTTATCTGCTATTTCATCCTGGGTAGCAGGATTATCGTATAAAATTACCTCCAGAACTGCCTTGAGAGTACTGTTTTTTGCTCGGTTAGTCATTTTATCATTGCCCTGATAAGAGATTTACATCCCGCCAAGTTAAAGTTAAAGATTATCACTATGTTAAAGGTTCATTCTATTTCCTTCAAACCTGGATCTTCTTTACTGGAAATATTGACTGAATCCTGGATCAGTGCTACTATCACATATAACAGCACCGCTATGAGTATTATGGAGATCAATTCACTGAATTGATGGAAGATGGGGGAATACAAGGCCACAATTGGAGAATTATAATCCACAAATCCCGCCATGAGTTTCACCACACCCACACCCAGCACCGCCACACCGTAGATCGGGGGTATGCGCTCCGGTTCCAGCAGGGGATAAACTCCCATTACAATGAGCCCCACCCCAATGGTTCTAAACAGGTTCCATCCCGTGGCGGTTTCCAGGGACTGGAATAATTCACCCGGCATGTGGTAAACTGAAGACAGAAGATAGATAATCTCTATCCCCAGGATTATCACCAGGGGAAAAACATAAAATATACTGCTTTCCACCCTCTGGGTCTTTAAAGTGTTCACATTTTCTATAGGGTCCTTAAAAACATGGCTCATAAACTGATAGAGCATGGAACCTATTACTGCACCAATTATAGTTCCGGCTATTCCCAGCTGAGAGGTCGTGAAGGCCACTATCCCGGAAATAACTCCGGCCATTATTATATCTAAACTTTTTGACATTCTATCGCAAACTCATTTCATTCCAAATTTTTTAGTAAATCTCTATGAATGATTTAGTAAATCTTTAGTTAGTAAATCTCTGTTAAAAGATTGTTAAATGTATTGAAATTTCAAATGTTATGTGATTTAGGATTTAATGATTTTCCTTTCTACTAATTCATACCTGATGTATGGAGTTGTGAGTATAAGATTGGATTAGGAGGGATTCATCACGAACTTCCACGGAATAATGTGCCATCGCTTTTTTACTCCCAGTTTCCGTCTTAACCATATTAACCAACACTTCTCCATCCTTAATTTCCAGTTCATTGTAACTGGCACACATGTTACCCCTCAGTTTACCAGTGGTGGCCGTTCCTGAATTTAAGACCACCATGTTGTTAAGCATCCACACATTGGGGACATGCTTATGACCATTTAACACAAAATCAACACCATTTTCAGTTAAAACATGCATTAAATCCCCGGAATCGAGCAAAATATTCCTTTCTCTCCCAGTTTGAGGTATGGGGATAATATGGTGGTGGAAAGTAACAACTTTAGCCCGGTCCTCTGGTATTTTGGCCAGTTCATCTTTCAACCAGTCCATCTGGTCGCGTCCGATCTGTCCGTGGCTCACATCAGCTTCAGCAGAATCCAGTCCAATGATGGTGAAGTTGGAGTTTTTATCGGTGTGTACAAACTTCCGGGGGCTGATCATGTTCTGGAAATGGACCAGTCCCACGTTACGGGCATCGTGGTTTCCCGGGACCCAGTGTGTTTTGGTTAATGACTTTAATTCATCAACGAATTCCAGGGACTCCTCGTATTCATGTTGAAATCCACTGGCAGTGATATCTCCAGCAAATATTAACAGATCCGGATTGGCATCCTCCAGTTGATTTAAGAGATTGGATTTGAGTTGGTGGGAGAAGGTAATGTCACCAAAATGCACATCAGATAATTGAATTATTTTTTTAGCCATCTAAAACACCAGCCATGTAAAATTAAAAAAATTAAGGGATCTGATTTAGAGCTCCGTAAGATTTTATTGGCCCTTATTTACCCGTGGGAGTGTGACGAGTAGAACAGACCACGTACTCCTCATTTTCAACCTTAACTGAATAGTTAGCCAGCTGTTTTTTACGACCAGTTTCTGTATCCACCAGGTTCACCACGAAATCCTCATCTTCAAAGGATAGCTGGTTGTAGCAGGGTCTGGTTTGACCCCTTAGCTTACGGGTGGTGGCAGTTCCCGAGTTGAGGGTGACCATCTTTTCAACCATCCACACATTGGGAACATGTTTATGGCCGTTTAGTACCAGGTCAACACCCTTGTCGGTTAATAATCTCATTAAATCCCCAGAATCCAACAGTATATTTCTTTCCCTTCCAGTCTGGGGGATGGGCATCAGGTGATGGTGGAAGGTTACTATTTTACCCATGTGTTCGGGAATTTTTTCCAGCTGGGTTTTCAACCATTCCATCTGGTCTATACCGATCTGTCCATCGTTGATATCTGGTTCAGATGAGTCCAGACCAATTACTGCGTATTCCCCGTCCTTGTCCATGTGAACAAATTTCCGGTTACCAATCATGCTCTCGTAGTGTAGTAATCCCACGTTACGGGCATCATGATTACCGGGAATCACGTAGGTCTTGGTCAGGGAACGCAACTGGTCAACGAAGGCTGCGGCCTCCTCATATTCATGGGGATATCCGTTGGTGGTAAGATCACCGGAAACTATTACCAGATCCGGATTTTCACCTTCAATCTGGTTTAAAATATTGTTTTTAAGATCGTGGGAAAAGTTTTTCTCCCCAAAATGAACATCGGAAATTTGGATTATTCTCTCTCTCATACCAATCACCAAAAAGATTGAATTAATTATCAAGTTACAGAGTAATTTTATCTCAATGATATCTTATTAGAAATTAATATAAGGTTTTCTAAATATCTAAGGATAATATAACAATGGAATATCTAAAAAAACTAGGATTATATGATAATTAAAAGAAAAGCCTTAGGGGGGATTCGAACCCCCGGCCTATACCTTACCAAGGTATCGCTCTACCGGCTGAGCCACTAAGGCAATAATTGTAGTTGAACTTTTTACTATTTAAACTCTCTTTTAGTATTTAAAGTTTGTTTGAAGTTGATCCATGAATAGTATAAAGTGCAGGGGAAGGGATTCGAACCCTCGAAGGCCTACACCAGAGGATCTTAAGTCCTCCCCCTTTGGCCGCTCGGGCACCCCTGCAATACACTCAAGTGGGTGAATGTCATATATTAATTTAACGGTTCCCACTCCCTAATCAGGGGTAAATTATGTGGGACCATCAGATTTTTTAACCCCCATTTAATATACAGATTAAAATCTTCCACTTTAATATTATTATATCAGTAACCATAATTAGATTAACAATATATATTCTCTACCAGTGTCTTGTACACTGTTCATTAAAGAAAAATTAGGTTATCTTCACTGTTTATTCGGTTAAATAGCAGTAATTTTTGATATTTATTTTAACCAATTCATAAGGAGGTGAATTTGTAGGTATGGATTCATCAAAACCTTCACATTTAAGAACCAGAATCCTGAGTCTGAAAAATTACGGAGTTAACATGGATCTGGCCGATGAGAGAGAACTAAATGAACAGGATGGAATTATTGAGAGTAATGGTAGTTTATTTTATGTTCTTATTTTAGGTGAGGAACCCATTTCCTGTCATCAATGCGACCAGATGAGGGTGGACACTCCCCAGGTTAAGATCTACCGTAAAGGGGAAGTGATAGGAATCTGGTACAAAGAATACATTAAAAAAATCATGGTTGCAGGTAAAGGAGTGGAATTGACCCTGAATATAAAATAATAAGCAAGCGGCCAGTAAACCAAGCCAAAACATCATTAATCATTTATCAGGTGAAAATATGGTATATTTTCCGTGCCCCCTGGTTAGAAAGATTAATAAAGTTAAGATTTTATAAATATAACACTAACTACACAACTGGAAATAAAAGAACCTGTCATTAAGTGTTTAATGAGGATCTGGTGTTAAGATGATAATCTCTGCAGAAGAATGTGGATATTGCGGAGCATGCGTAGCAGTCTGTCCCTACGGTACTCTGGAACTAGAGGGAATGAGGATCATTCAGGGGGAATGTAAAAACTGCACTAAATGTTTAATAGTATGCCCAGTGGGAGCAATTAAAGAGGGAAACCATGAAGTATGATGTGGTGGTAGTGGGGGCACGTATCGGTGGATCCACGGCCTCGTTGTTTGCATCTAAAAATGGTTTGGATGTGTTAATGATTGAAAAAAATCAGGAAATTGGAACTCCAGTGCAGTGTGCCGAAGCCACCAGTTCCAGTACATTCCAAACCCTGGAAATGGAACCTTCCCCTAAATACGTTTGTTCAGAAATTAAAGGAGCAGATGTGTATGCCCCGGACGGTACCCACGGTCATCTGGAAGGGGGATATGCTGAAGGATTTATTTTAGAGAGAAAAATATTCGACAAGCACTTGGCCATTGAATCAGCCAAGGCAGGGACAGACATCATGGTCAAGACCCGGGTTAAGGATCTCATACGCCGGGACGGTAAGGTCTGTGGAGTGGTGGCCACCCATATGGGCCATACCCTGGAAATTGATGCAGATGTGGTTATTGCTGCCGATGGAATAGAATCCCAGATAGCCCGAAAGGCCGGGCTTAAAACCCAGCATACCCCGGGTACTCTCTGTTCCTGTGCGCAGTACGAAATGGTGGGTGTAGACTACGATCCCCACTATCTTCAATTCTATTTTGGGAGAAAAATAGCCCCGGGGGGCTATGTATGGGTCTTTCCCAAGGGTGATGGTGTGGCCAATGTAGGGGTGGGTGTTCGGAGCGATACAAAAACTGCCTACAGCTTTCTAAGAAAATTTACGGCCAATATGGATGCCACTCCCGTGGAACTCAACATAGGTGGAGTTCCAGTCCGAGGCCCGGTGGATAAAACCTATACTGATGGCCTGATGGTAGTTGGGGATGCTGCTGGCCAGGTAGAGCCTTTCACAGGGGGAGGAATCCATGTAACTGCTCACTGTGCACGTATTGCTGGTGAAATGGCGGTAGAAGCCATTGAAAATGATGATACCTCCCGTGGTTTCCTGAAAAACTATCAAAAGCTATGGAAAAAGGAAGTGGGGAAGGATCTTAAAGAATCTCTCAAGTATCGTAAAATAATGGATCAACTGAGTGATGAGGAAATGAATATCCTGGCCAAATTCCTGAAGGACCAGGACCTGGAATCCATTTCCAAAATGTCCATGCTTGGTTTTGTACGGGAATACCCTCAATTTTTAAAACTTTTAAAGGAGATACTATAGTTAAACCAGTACCATTTATAACTTCCGCAGTCAATAGAATAGAATAATTATATATTTACCCCCAGTTCCCGGAGATTGCTATGGATTCTGAAGTGAATATCGAATATCTGGAAGAAGAGAAAGATGTGGAGGGTTTGGTAAAAGCCCTTAAAGATCAGGATTATCTCACCAGGAAAGAAGCAGCCCGTGCTTTGAAAAAGGTAGGTGATGAAAGGGCCGTACTCCCCCTTATTGAAGCTCTGCGCTATAAAACCTGGCACTCAGACTACATCGTCCTGAGTGCAGTCCGGGAAAATTCAGCAGAAGCCCTGGGAAAAATAGGCGACCCCCGTGCAATTCCTTCCCTCATTGATTCCATGGAAGGAGATCCGGATGAAGAAGTCCGGTTAAAGGCAGCCTGGGCCCTGGGAGAAATAGGAGACCCCCTAGCAGTTGATGCCTTGATTTCTGCCCTGGAAGATAACAATTGGAGTGTCAGGAGGACTGCTGCCAATTCTCTGGGGATCATTGGTGATAATACCGCTGTGCCCTATCTTATCAATGCCCTGGAAGATAGTGACTGGCATGTGCGGAAATATGCCGCAGTGGCTTTGGGGAAAATGAGAGATGAACGGGCCATTCCTGTTCTTCTGGAATCATTGGATGATGAGGATGCTGATGTGCGGTGGAAGTCCATGCTGGCCCTGGGAAAAATAGGTGACAGCGCAGTCCCCGCCCTTATAAAAACACTTAAAAACAAAAACTGGAGAATGAGAGCCAAGGCAGTGGAAGTCCTGGGGAAAATCGGGAGTGAAGATGCTCTCTTTGCATTAATAGAAGTTCTTTCAAAACCCATTGATAAAAATCGCCATGTGCGGGGTAAAACTGCCGAAGCACTGGGAAGAATCGGCGATGCCCGGGGACTAGAAGTTCTGAGGAATGCTCAAAGGGATGAATACAAATATGTACGGGATCAGGCTGATATAGCCATCCAAAAAATTCTCAAACCCAAAAAAGAAGTTCGAATTTTAAATTATGATAATGGAGAGGTATCCTTAGATTATTCTGATCACTGGGAAATGGTGAGTACCTCGGATGCCAAGAAGGTGCTCCGTGGTCTGTATGCCAACAACTCCATAACTTTATCTCTTAACCGTAACACTGATGTAGGGGAAATAACATCCCGTGAATTTGCAGAAATGCTCAAGGATGTGTTCCGTATTCAGGGTAGTGAAGTAATGGATGAACGGGGCTTTGAAAAGTATGATATGGAGATATATGAGATATACGGTGAGAACCACGAGGTAACCCCCACCAGTATACTGATTGTTTCCTTTAAAAAGGCAAATTTACTGTACTACCTGTGGTTCGTGGGAGATCCCGTCGCCTTCCAGGAAGCCAACGAGGATATAAAACTAATGGTGGACAGTTTCTACATATACGGTTAATCGAATCATTTAGAGGTTTATTTTATTCTATTTTTTAAGAAATGAGATTCCATTTGTCTATTACTATTATGTTTTCAGGGGTAGAATTTAAGAACCCATTTGTGAAACTTCACTATAATATAATTAACGATTACATACCCCGGACATATCGAATTCTGGAGATGCACCATGAAAGGACACCCTGATAACAAGCCCCTGGAAAATGTTTGGATATCAATTTATCCCGCAGATGATCTCGTTTTTGCAGTGGGAGTTTCTCCCCGGAACCAAAAAATAGTGAAAATATTTCTACCCCAGACCAGCCGGGAGAAGATCCTGGAACAGGTTACCCTGGAATTTCCCCACTTCCAGTTAACTGAAAAATACCAGCCCTTACTTAAAAGGATTGTTAAAATCTACCAGGGAGATTCCCTGGATTTTGACCAGGATATGCTGGACTTGTCCACTGAAAAATCAAAAAATAAGGCCGGAACGGTTCCCTATGACTTTGATCTTAAGGCACTGGAAATTGTTGCGGAAATCCCCCGGGGAGAAGTTAGAACCTACAAGGAGGTGGCAGAGTCCCTGGGTGGCCGGGCCTGGAGGGCGGTGGGGAGTGCAATGGCACGGAATCCTTTCCCACTGGTTATACCCTGCCATAGAGTGGTTAGATCTGATTTGAATCTGGGTAACTACGGTGGGGGAGTGGAAATGAAGAAGGAACTGTTAAAAAAAGAGGGTGTGAAGATAGAAGGTCTTCGTGTAGTGAGACCCTAATCTTCCCAAATTAATTGGTTTTAGTGGAAAATCTAATTTAAAGCTTGTTCTGGTAGGCTTTCATGGCCTCGTTAAGTACTTCGGTGTAGGAGAGATCCTTTTTAAGTTCATCCAGGTCTTCCACCGAGAATATCTTGAGGACATTATCCTTACAGGCCTCTACACAGGCCGGTAGTATCTGATCTTCGGCATCCAGGCACAGTGTGCACTTCTGCACTGCCTTTTTCTCTCCATCTATAACCAGCATACCCACGGGACAGGCGATCATGCACAGGCGGCACATGATACAGGAGTCCTCATCCACGATTAAAGTGCCATCTTCTTCATAGATGGCACCGGTGGGGCATATTCGGGCACAGGGAGCCTTGTCCGGGTGACATTGCAGACAGAATACTGGTACTGTGCTGCTTTTCTTGGCTCTGGCTACTCCATGGGTGTTTTGGCAGGCATTGATGCAGTCCTGGCACTCACTGCAGCGACGGGAATCAATTACCATCAGTGTCTTCATGTTAATTCCTTCCTGATTACTCATTCCTTATTAACCACAAGTTGGGATATTAGGATTTTTCTTTAAGTTCTTCCAGGAATCCAGGCACACCGGAAGAGTCTCGGGGACCAACCAGTACTTCCCAGCCACTTTCATCCTCAATTTCTCCACTTACTGGAGCGGATAAACCGGGTATGATCAGGGTGCGGGTATCCACCTTATCCTCGATACCGGTTTCTTTAATAAGGTCAGCCACTGCTTCTGCATTTAACTGGCCACCTGCCAGGGAAACGTCCACTGCCCTTCCTTCAGTGTCCAGTACCAGGAGGTAAGCATTGGCTTTGCCTTTGATATCTCCTTCCACAGTGTAGAATGTGAGGGCAAAGTTGGTGGTCATGAGGACCGGGGAGTTTTTATCCAATTCACCGAACTCATATAATCCCGGATCCACTGCCTGTGGCTTCCGTGGGTCAGTGTATATGCCCTGTCTTAGGGTGAGGACTGGTATTAATTCCCATATGTTGGTTCCGTGGAATATGAGTAGGTCCGCATATTTGTTCATGAGGGTGGCAGCGATGGTTGCCTCCCGGATACCTCCCTGAACTTCATCTTTCTCGTATATCCAGGTCAGGGCAGGTATTCCCATTAAGGGGAAGCGGAAGTCTTCATCTCGTTCTTCCACTGCCAGTCGACGGATCATGACGAAGTTATCCAGAGTGTCACCAATTCCTTCCTGGACAAACGTACCAGGATCCAGTACTATATCTTCTATTCCCTTATTCCTAAGGGCCCGGCTCAACTGTTTCATCTTTTCCAGGTCGTTAGGGGAGAATATGGCTACCGGGCAGTTGTATTCCATGGCCAGGGCTGCCATTTCTTCCAGATTAGATTCATTTACCGCGTATATTAAAGGTCTTTCGTCTCCTACCTTTTCTAAAGCGGCTTTCATGGCATCTGGGTCGAATGAACACAGCACCAGGGGTAGTTTGGATTTTTTAAGTTTCAAAGCAGCTTCGGCGAATTTTTCAGCATTTCCGGATGCATTTCTCAGGGCGATAGCATCGAGGGTGAGCATTTCACCGATCCTTTCAAATTCTGTTTCCTCTATGACCTTTACCCTTTCTGCGAACTCAGCATCACTGATGTTGTCGGAAATGTCAATGATCAGGGAGGTGGGGTTGTAGTAGGTTAACTCGTAGCGGTACAGTACTTCATCCCCACCAATGGTGATGGTTTTATCACCGGTTCCTATGGTTATCTCCTTTACTGCTGGTGCCAGCAGGGTTTCCAGTTTGTCGAAAGCCTCGGATGATAATTCGGTGCATATTTCCAGTTGGGCTTCTTTTTCCGATAATTTGGTGGCAAAGGCCATGCAGGAGGCCTCTCCACAGGCAGCTTCTTCACAGTCTTCACAGTTAGTCTGGGGAAGCAATCTGTATATATCCATTGCCGTGACTTGCATACTCATAACCTCCTTATTCCAGCTCCGCTATCCAGTTGGATATGTCCGGCACATCACTGGTGAGATAATCCTTGGTAAAAGTGGAGCCAATTTCGCTTAAAATCTGAACTGACAGGGGGTGCAGCATCATGAAGATGTCCACTCCGCAGAGCATCATGGTTAACCCGGTGAATATCTCCCAGATTGGTCCCCGGTAATCAGTGGGACCCCAGGCATCGTTTTTCATCCAGGCTTCCCTGGATCCCCAGGCGTTGGTGGTTCCAGAACTCATGGGCATCTGCAGATCCTGGTCTCCCTTGAGTGCCGCCAGTCTGGTTCGGGTGATGACATCGATGGAGAATTCTATACCGTAACCTAAGGCACAGGTGGTGGGGTCCATGACAATGTCCTTTTGCGTTAAGCCCTCTTTCATGAGATACTTGTTGAGGGTTTTTTGCATGTTTATATCGGTGATGGCCCAGCTTAAGACGGCATGGTTGTAATCCACTGCTGCCTTGGCCACCCTTTTGTAGTCCAGGTCCAGGTTAGCGGAAGCCAGTAGACACCTTTCGTCCTCTGCGGCTGCGGCTGCAGCTTCCAGTATTATGGGGTCTTTCTGTGGGTCTCCCGATGCCCCTATAACCAGTGGTACGTCCACTGCCTGCAAGACTTCTTCTATGTCTTCGGCAGCCTGTCGTGGGGTTTTATCCATGACCTTGGGTCCGGTTCCAATGAGGTGTATGGTGACCATGTTGGCTCCGAAGTCCTTCACTGCCTTCTTGGCCCAGTCCCCGGGGTGTTCCATTACATCGGAGAAGTGTTCCCTTATGGGACGGGGTAGTCCGGGCATGGGGATGTCAAAGACATCAAAGGTTACCACCGGAGGATTGGGTTGTGGTTCTTCGAAGCGGTAAAGTGCCTGTTGACCTCCCAGATATACTGGTTTTCTGGTTCCGGCACCCAGTTGCACCTGGGCTACTTCACCGGGGTAATCTTTAATTGGAGGAACAAAATCAGCGGCTTCCATCATTTTGATGGTTTCCTGAACTGCAGCCTGTTTGGTTGCTGCCTGCTGCACTACTCTCTGCATGGCTGGCATTAGTTGCAGTTCCAGTTCCTCAAAGTCCATTCTAAATTCATTGATCTCTATATAGTCTGTTTTTTCCAGTAGTTTAAGAAGTTGCGACATTTTATCCATATACCCACGCCCTTAATTACTTTCTAATGTGGGATAATATCCCGGATACTGTTTTCACAGTATTTGATTCATCAGGAAGTTCCACCAGGGGTCTTCCCTCAATATCATACTGGGTTACCTCTTCATCCTCAAAGATTACCCCTGCTATGTCCAGACCAGTTTCCCTGGCTTTTTTCAGGATTTCTTCCTCATTTTCAGGATTCACCCTGTTTACCACCAGATACAACTCCTGGAATTTTATTTCCAGCTCCTCAGCCAGTTGGCCAATTCGTTGTGCAGTGAGCATTCCTCTTTTTGATTTATCAGTGACCACCAGCATCATGTCCACGTTCTGGGTGGTTCGGCGGCTCAGGTGTTCCAGGCCAGCCTCGGTGTCAATGATGATCACATCATAATTGGATGATAGGTTTTCGATTATTCTGCGGAGCATGTTGTTAACTGCACAGTAACATCCACTGCCTTCGGGTCGGCCCATAACCAGGAGATCGAAACTGGGGGTTTCAATGATGGACTCCATTATCTTGTAGTCCAAAATATCCCACTTGTTCATTCCTACTGGTATCCTGCCCTTGGCTGTGTCTTCTTTTAATTCTTCCCTAACATCTCCCACGGTTTTGTGGACATCTACCCCCAATGCTTCGGGTAAATTGCTGTCGGGGTCGGCATCAATAGCCAGAATATCCTTTCCAGTGTTGGTCAGGGATTTTATCAGGAGAGATGATACCAGGGTTTTCCCAGTTCCACCTTTTCCACTTACTGCTATGATCACTTTATTTGCTCCCAAAGTTGGTAATTTACTTAATTTTTAGGCCAGTCTTATACCGATATTCCTATTTTTTCTTGATAATCACCTTTTCGGCATAGACCTTGGCGTTTTTGAAGATTATTTTCACCCCTCCTGAGGAGGGCACAGTCAGTTCTGGTGCATAGGCCACTGGTGCCATTGACATTTCTTCCATTTCCATTTCACCCCCTAGTTCAGGAGTTTCCTCCACGGTGATTTCTTCTTCAGGAACTTCTGCTTCCGGAGTTTTCATTCGCTCCATTATGGGGTGTCCCTTTTCTTCCAGGAAACTGCGGATCTCCTTAAGGCTGGAAGCATCTTCCTCGGTGGGAATTTTATCCTTGATATCCTCGGGTATGTACTCTTCTAAGGAGTCTTTTATCTCTTTAGGTAACCATACTACCCTTTCGTAACCTCCATCGGCCTGTAAGAACTTTGGTGAGCGCATGTACTCCAGGCTGAGGCCGGTGAATCCTTCCACCTGTTTACCACCAGAGCACTGCCCGGCCATGGCCGAGAATGGTATTCCCAGTGGGGTTTCTCCCCGGAAATCGCGGTCAACGATTCCTATACCGTCCAGTTCCGGGATGTAAAAGGCAACTGCCTCAAAACAACCACAGGAAGTATGAGGATATTCAAATACACTGTGTAAAAATACCCTTTCCACTGTTCCCTGGGAGCGTTCAGTTACTACGGAGTTAACATTACTGTACTCCCCTTTAACATCGTCAATGATGTCTCCTTTTTCAACTTCGAAAATTGGTCCATCTGGATCCATTTTTGCCGCTGCCCGGCAGTCGAACCAGTTTATTGCCCCACAGAGGGCAGTTCTATCCGGGGTAACCACACATACGTGGGTGGGTGCAAATGATTGGCACATCACACAGCCATAGAAAACATCAACATCTTCATCCGACAGTTCCCTGGCTCGTGCATCCCTGTTCTGGTATTCTTCCTTTGCTTTGGCAACGAACTCTTCCACTTTGGCAGGTTCAGTTAATATGGTAATAGCAATCGAGTCAATCAGGGGGAATTCTTCCTTAAAAAGTATGGCCAATGTTTTGGCCAGATGTTCCAGTTTGAAACCTGCTGCCAGGGCTTCTTTACTTACCCGGCACCATATGGCATCTCTCTGGTTAAGGTGCATGAAACCCTTAACGTAGTTGCAGAGTTCATGGGTTCGGCGTTCAATTACTCCTTCCAGCTCCTTTTCCAGGTGTTCTCCCTGGATTTCAATCAGGATCCCCAGGGGATGGATATCTCCTTCCTGCATGGCATCCAGTTCAGGCCCTATGACCTCTATTTTGCCATCTTCAACGTTTTCTTCAACTTGTACCAGTTCAGCACCCAGAGACTTGGGTCCGGCCAGTTCCACGAACATGTTGGCTGATCTGATACGTTCCCCCTCGTACATGGGGCTTACATCAACAGGTATATCTTCAAACATCCAATTCCTCCGTTTAACAAATCCGCGCTTTCATCTCTTGTAAACACATTAATTAATCAATAAAATACTAAAATATGCTGTTTTGAGCCTGATTTTTGTAATTCACCCTTTGAGTAACCATGGATTATGTTTTCTTAGTTTTTATCCCCCTGTACCCATTTTTTCAAGATAATTGAACCATTCTTCATCCTTCATGTTGGGGAAAGAAGCATCGGCATTGGAATGGAAAAATTTACATATAGTTAATGTCTTTAAATGGGGTGCAAAGTGTTTGAGTGTGGATAATCCCTGTGAACCAATGTAGTACACACACCCCAGGAAAATCACCAGGTCATGTTGCCCTTCTCCTTTTAAACCAGACCATTCCGGGTCTTTAAGGAGGTTCACAATCTCTACTACCCCGTAAGCAGTTGGTTCCAAACCTTTTTCCTTAAAGGCTTTATAGGCATCAGCAGTGGTAACTACCGGAAGATCCCATTTTTTTGCTATCCCCGTTGCCAGGGAAAGTACCGGGTCTTCTTTAACCAACGGCCCCAGGATTAAAAGAGGCCTTTTGGCCTTTTTTATCATGAGTTCAGCTGTTTCAGGCGTTACCAACAGCGCTTGTTTCGGCCCGGCAATAACCGTAGGTTGCCAGGGTATTACTCTATCATTGGCCATCTTAATCACCGTCCATTCCCATTAAGGATGGTTCCTGAACTACTTTTCGGGGTTTCCATCCCACTTCTTCTAAAATAGCCTGAACATCCTTTTTGTAGGTTATAGGAATATCTTTCTCCGTTCTTACAAACAGATGAACATCCGGAGGTAATTCTCCGAAATAACGTTTATAAAGGTCCATATAATTGTTCAGTTTAATCTGTCTGCCTTTAGGCGTGTCAGTAGGTCTTATGCACAATTTGGCAATTACCGGCAGGGCTTCCTCCTTGGTTTCTGCAGCATAGAGTAAATGTTCTGGTGCGGGTTCCCCTTCCATTACCTCACCGGTACGCAGATCCTTAACCTTCCAGCTGTCAACCTTATCCGCCCTTCCCAGGTACAGTCTACGATATTTAGACCCGTGTGGTCCTAAAACCACCGGTATCCCCCAGCGGTTAACGCCAGTGGCTATTGCTGCGGCTTTTTGACTGTAGGCCCCCCAGGCCACTCCACAGGCACCCACCCGGTTGAGGATGTAATCGGCAATTTCTTCGAAGTTGCCTTCCAGTGGTTTTTTGGCGAATATGTTGGCGATCTTAATGGTGGCTCCCACCACATGGGAGTTAGATACACAGGATCCCATGTTAACCAGTCCACGAGCATCAAATTCACCACCATACTGTTCGTATAATGTTTTCCCTTCTTCATCCCGGTATTCTCCAATGTTCATGGCTCCACAACCAGTGGTGAGCACTATGTAGTTACGCTCCAGGAATTCTTTAGCCATTTCCGCTACTTCTTTTCCACCATTAGGATAGTTAGAGCAACCTACAAAGGCGATCACCCCTGGTATGTCTCCCAATACAAGTGGTGCACCGACTCTACGGATTTCAACGTCCTGAGCAGGCCCTCTTCCGGCCCTGATGTTGAATTTTTCTTCTTTGGAGAGTTTTTCACCCACCTTGGCCAGCATGGACATGAGTGGGAGGTCTCTTTCACATTCCTGTTCACATCTTCCACAGGTGTAGCATACATCGTTGAGATAAAGTTCTTCAAAGGTGGAGAAGTCACCTTCACCGGCCTTAACCACGGCATCCATCATGGGCTGGCCATTGGGACATACCCTAACACACCAACCACATTCTGTGCACTCCGAAGCCATTTTCTGGACTTCGTCCAGGTCAGGTAATTTTTTGAGTGTTGCTCGTTCCGGGGATAATATATTAGCAGCTTTTACCGCTACTTCTCCAACTTTAGCTGGATCCAGTATCAGGGCTCCAGGTATTTCTTTGTTCACCAGTTTACTGACGATTTTATCTGGGTCTTCACTGGTTAAATCCGGTAATCCCAGGCATATTTTATCGGTGGTGGCAATTACTGCCGTGTTCTTGGCCTGGGCTTCTTCCAGGATATCGGTACGCACACACTGTTCGTCCACCACTATAACATCAGCCACTCCACTGCGCACGAATTTGAGCTGTTTGGATATGGGCCCCACAACCTTGGCCTGGTCATTGTACCGGCTGATATCAATGGCGGCACAGCAAATTCCACAGACTTCCAGGTCTTCTTCCTGACCGGTTTCATCCATGTAATCCATTATTCCTGCACCAGGGAGTACATTGTGTCCTATACATAACACCACTGGTTTCTGGGTATCAATGGTACCCACTCCCATTTCGATTAATGGTGCATCTTCATCTCCTTTAGGCAGGTTAAGGGCTGCTATCTGAGCTATATCCCCAATTTCCATCCCTAAATTATCCATAAGTCCGGCATGGAGGGCTTTTGATTCAAAATCTATTGATTTACCTTCCTGGCCCGTGTGACATGCGGATAAAAGATGTATCATCTGTTCTTCCAGATAATCCAGGGCTTCTTTTAGATCACCTAAGTTCTGGGGTTTTTTACCCAGTACAGTCATCATTATGGGGGCTTGAATATCAATGTTCAAACCCATGTCTATGGGCTGGTCTGCACCGAATTCTTCGATCAGGTGTTCCACCAGGTGTCGGGAATGGCCCGAGTGACAGGCAGAGCCAATACAACTGGCCAGTAGTACAGTACGGGCCTGCTGGGCTTCAGCATCAATTCCGCAGGCTCCTTTTTTATTGGTCAAATCACACTTACCAAAGGTGCACAGGCAGCACATATCACAGAAGGGAGCATAGAATGGCTCATAACGACCCATCAACTTCATATCCCATGATCTTAGATCAGTTATACTGGGTTTGGGAGTAGGTCCCTGAGTTTCAACCTCTGGAACTTCAATTGCCCCGCTTGCTTCATCAATTTCACCAATGGAAATTTTAATGTCCTTGGTTTTCCAAAAATCATCCTTGAAATTTTTTGGTTTAGACTCTGGTTTGGGTGCCACAATTATCACCAATTCTTAATGATTTATAATGATAATGATTTATAATGATGTTTTCTTTCTAGTTGATTAGAATATATAAAGTTTGTGCATAACCAACATCTTTAAGCCCTAATCAGTATTACTTTAATAATAATTTCCCGGGAAATAGGGAATACTTCTTACGGTCAGACATAGGAAATTATCAATTATCACAAGTTATATATAAAATCTGATGTTATAAAAAGCAAAATTTCCCACAAACACCATTCATAACCTTGGTTTTCCACTAAAAAAAAAGTATATCCAGAAAAAAATAGTGTTAAGTAAGGGCATACATCGCCCCTTTACACCCCAATTTTGTATTATTTAGGCCTTTGGTTCCAGTCTTATTATTCAGACCTTTGGTTCCAGTCTTTTTATCATAAAAGCCATGAAGGCTACAATAGCAGGGAATAAGAACAAGTACATGATTATGAGCAGTATTGGTGGTACAACTGACCCCATAACCGTTGCTGCGGCGATAATCATGATCATGAAGATAACTGGACCCAATATGGCCACGAACATGTAGATCATAGTAAATGAGTTGAGTTTTTGGGCGTAGTCCTTTAGCTTCATTCTCATTTCATAGGCAGTATCATCGGCAATTACGCTCAGTGTTTTGGCCAGATCCCCTCCACTGGTTAACGTACGGGTGATCTGATGTATGGCCCGAGTTAGTCCTTCGGAGTTAATCCTCTCACTCATATCTACCAGGGCCTTTTCCGTGGTTTCTCCGTATTTTATTTCCTCCAGTGCCCGGGCGAATTCTTCAGAGAGAGGTCCGTAACCAGACATGGCTATGGATCGCATACTGTCATGTAAACCAATTCCAGCCCTTAATTCCGTGGCCATTTGCCGTAAAGCGTAGGGTAATTCCCGTGAAGCAGCGGTAGAACGGCCACCAGTTTTGATTTTGGGCATATACACAATGAACATGGTCATGAGCAAGATGATAATACCAAAGACCAGCCCAATCTCCACACCGAATCCCAGAACCACGATGATGGTGAAAACAACGGCAAAGGCAATTACACCCATAATTAAAATAAGTTTAGGATCCAAACCTGGTTTTTCCTCTTCCTTCAGAAGCTCTTCCAGGGATGCTTTACGTACTGCTTCTTTCTGGGCTTTATCATCATCTTCAACCTTTTCTTTCCTCTCGTATTTCTGGTCAATGAGATCACGGAAAATTTCAATTTCATCCTTTTCCATGCCCATTTTCTTGATAACTTTACGAGGAGCTTTATTTTTAGAAACAGATTTAGGTTCGAAGGCACCCTCTTCCGGTTTAGTTTCTCTTTTAATGGAAGGTCTAGATATTTTAGGCCTTTCAACATCCCTAATCTTTTTAACAGGTTTTTGCACTCCTTCACTGACCTTCTGAACTCCACCGCCAACTTTCTGGCTGGAGTTAAGTGTCAGGTCACCTATACGGTTGAAGACCTTTTTAATACCGCCAAAGACCATTCCTCTCACCAAAACCTTCTTTTTATTATCTACCGGTCCATGTATCTAAATAGATATGACTTGATTGTAATTCATTATTAAATAGATATCCCTAAAGCTTAAAGTATTCTGTCTAGCATCCCATCTGGATCTTTGTAGTAACTGTTGATACAGCGGCCCACTTCCTCAATGGAACGGATGTTGTTATCCGCCAGATATTCAAGAACCAGTCTCCTTTTTTCAATTTCTTCTTCCAGTTCAGATATGCCCACACCCCTCATTTCTGCTATTTCTCTCAGGGTCTGGCTGGCAATTCCCACATATTCTACCTTATCAGTTACGTTATTCCACTCAAACACCCGGTTAAGCTGAACATTACCTTCTTCCATTCCCACCACTTCCGCAACTTCAGTGATACGGCGGATGGATCCTCCTTCAGCCCGGTACATACGGTTTTGCATGATAATGAAGTCCAGTGCCGGGATCATTATGTTAGGCACGTTCATTGGTGGATTTACCAAACGGGTGATGGTTTCCCGAGCAGTGTTGGAGTGGAGAGTTCCCATTCCAGAGTGACCAGTGTTCAATGCCGTGAAAAGGGTTATGGCCTCCATCCCACGAACTTCCCCTACTATTACCCGGTCCGGTCTCTGTCGGAGGGAGTTTTTAACCAGAGTATCCATGGTGAGTTCACCCTTCCCTTCAATGTTGGGTGGCCTGGTTTCCATACGTAAAACATGAGAGTGAGGTAACTGCAATTCCAGAGTATCTTCAATGGTTATGATACGCTCTCGTGGGGGTACAAAGGCAGCTATAGTGTTGAGGGTGGTAGTTTTACCCGAACCAGTACCTCCGGCAATAATGGCGTTACAGGGTTTTACACCCATACCATCGGTACACACCCACAGGAACCCTGCCAAATGAGAGGACATGGTTTTGAAGTTGATTAAATCCACCACAGTGAGGGGATCTTTCCTGAATTTCCTGATGGTCAGGGTGGGCCCATCGGCAGAAACCGGAGGGAGGGTGGCGTTAACCCTGGAACCATCCTTAAGACGGGCGTCCAGTATAGGAGTTTGCTGGTCAATACGCCGGTTAACCTGTCGGGCGATAACATCGATTATGGACCTTATATCATCGTCAGACTCAAAAACCACGTTGGTGACCATCATCCCGATCTTACGGTGGTAAACAAAGACATTACTACCGGTACCAATGACCATGATCTCCTCTAGATCATCGTCCTTGATCATGGGATCCAGTTTTCCGTACCCTAACATCACCTGGGAGATCTGAGTGGCCAGTCTTTCCACATCTCGAACTCCTCTGGTTCTGAGAAACTGTTTAACGTCTCCTATAAATGATTCTTCATCAATATTAAATTCCTCGCCCTGGGAAACAGCAACTTCCACCAGTTTCTCCCGGACTTCGTTGAAGATCATCTCTTCCTTGTCGGAAAAATGAGGAACACTGACGTTGTATTTGGGGATAAGGCCTTCTTCTACTATCTCTGCCTTCAATCCTGTGGAAGCTTTCCTGACCTTTTTCTCACGTTTGGGTGGTTTTTTCATTATCTGGTCTAGGGTAAACTTTTCTTCCTCTTCTGGAACTGGAGGTTCCCTTTCTTTGCGAGGTACAGGATATTCCTCCTCCTCGACTATTTCTTCCTCCTTCTCTTCGTCAGAACCGAACTCTCCCAGAAGATCCCTCAGTATTTCCTTGCGTTTGTCCTTCATTTTCTCACGATTTAACAGTAGATTATTAGCCTGGGGCATTACAGCAGGGCATGATCAAATAAATTCCATTATTAAATTAAATTAATATTATTTATATAAAGTATCAAATATTTAAGTATATGGACATAAAGTGCCGATGCAACCAAGATTGTATTAAAAAACCGCCGATGGTCCTTGAGGAAATAGAAGATATTTATTTTCCCTGTGATAACTGTTCAGATTGGAATTTCAAGAAATTCAAACCATTCACTGGGCAGATAGATCCCTCAGAAAGTATAGATGAAAACTGGGGGAGATGTTCCTGTGGCCGTCGCCACTTGGACGTGGTGGTGGGCCACATACTCCGGATCATGCAGTTGGAAGGAATTAAGGATGAAAAGTCCACTCTGCGAGATGCCTGTATTCCCCTGATAACCCCGGCCTACCCCCTCCGCAATGTACCCTACCTACCCCCGGATACCCTGGTAATATTATCCCCTGATGTGGATGAAAAATGTGCTAAAAAGATAGTAAAGGAAGTACCTGAAGTTAAAGGTGTGCTTAAAGGAGATATTAAAGATACAGTTGGAATTAAAGATAATAAGACTTATAACTGGTACAAATTACTGGCAGGATGTGATATGCGCTGTGACCTGGTGCAAACTGGGGCCGGACCCCTCTGTATCTACAAACACCAGGGTGAAATACATGTAGAGTTCCCTAAACCAGTATCACCCAAGATTTCAGCCTTGAGTAAGGTGATGAGCCAATACCATAATCCTAAAATTCTGGACTGCACCTGTGGTCCCGGGACACTGGGGATAGCTGCCCTTAAAGCAGGAGCCAGCAGGGTTGTTTTCAATGATCTGTGGTACCCAGCAGCCTACGCCACCAGCCTTAACCTGGAAGTTAACGGGTACCCGGTAGAACTATCCGATAAAAAGGAAGGATTAATTTCCCACGGAAAATCATGGGATGTTTACTGTCTGGATGTGGAGGAACTTAGCTCATCTTTAGAAGAAAAATTCCATATCGGAGTGGTGGATACCTTCCCCGGAATGGACACCACAGTCTTTATCAAAGCCATAGAAGACCTCTGTCAGGAAGTTATAGTTATTTAAAATGTAATAGTTATTTAAATATAGATACCGTGATTAAACCGGCAGATAATAATGTATGAAACATAACTAAACCAAGGGGGGATCATTAGCTTATTCCCGTGTAAATCACAATGGCCGGAATAATTAACACCCCCATAAGGTTTGATTTATTAATATCTAAATAATGGGGGAGCAATCCAAGGGAAACCGATGTTATGTAGGTCACTATTACAAATAACAGATTCGCATTTTCCATCACCGCAAAAAGGACCACTAAAAAACTCATAAAAACTATAACCAGCCACGATAGTTTCTCATAATCTATTTTTTCTATAAAATGACTAAACCAATCCCCTAACTTTATACAGAGAACCAGGGAAATGGATACACTGGTTATGGCCGCGAATATCATGATTAAAAGATGGTTAAAGTCCAGTCCCTGCAGTATCTGATTAACATAAACCGCAATCCCACTGCGAGGATTACCAATTAGATAAATTGCTATAAGTGAAAAAAGGGCATCAGAGGCATTAACACCACTCATGGCCACCAAAAAGCCCTCCCTCTCACTACCACTGTCGGAACTACCACTTAACTCCTGGGCCAGAAGACTTCCCTGGGCTGGTCCCATACCCGGTAGAAATCCCAGAATACTTCCGGCAATCCCCCCGGCAAATATCCCCCGGAATATGTCCCCATCCATTTCCAGGTTATAATCCTGGTGCTGGGGAGGTAGTACCGATTTTTGGGAAAGACTGTGAAGAAGGGTGCTCACTCCGAAAAGGCCGGAAAAAAGACACAATAAGGAAACACTTGCCGATAGTGGGGAATTAAGGGCGGTCCATCCCATGATCCCTGAAAAAAGGAATAGGATGCAGGACCATATAAATGAAGTCCAGTCCCGGCTGAGGCGTATCAACATGTAAATCACCGTCACCGATAGGATAATCCAGATGTATGGTTTTAACAAGCCGTACACAAAGGGTAACCCTACCATAAACAGGGGTAAAAGGATTATGGTTACTATCATGGCCCCAAATCCCCCCAGGGAGACCAGGCGTATGGCTTCCTTTCCCCTTCCCTGAAGCAGGAGGTGGTGACCAGGCATGACTGAAAGGACAGTTCCTTCCTCTGGTACTCCCAGGTACATGGAGGGTACAAACTCCAGAAGTGCGTGGGATATGGACATGGATAACAGGAACACTGCCAGTACCTCTGGGGAATAGGAGTAGAGAAGAAGGGGTGATGCAGAAAAAACAAAGGCACCAGCCGTATTCACATGAATACCCGGGATTAAACCAGTTACCACACCACATAAAACTCCAATTACACAGGCCAGTACCAGATCCAACATTCACCAACATCCCCCTCACTAAGTGATTTAATAATATTAATTCTATAATTAGTATTAATAATTTACGGTGAGTGCCGAACCAAGGTCATCAATTGAATCAAAAATCAAACTGAATCAAAAATAAAATTACCAAAATGAATAACTACTTATCCGGATAAACAACAAAATAAAAAGGTTTTTAGGAACATTTAATCCCTCCCAAGGATTATTTATGTCCCCGGGAACATTTATGGAAAACAAAGTTTCCAAACAACATTCCCCTGCAAGTTAAAATAAATTGGCTAAAAAATAAACTTACATTAACCGGCGGACGTCCAGCACTTCTACACTGGCCACATCGTCGATCTGGTTGAAAGCTTCCTCTGCATTTTCAGTTCCACCTTCACCATCATCAACAACTACCATTACGTTGAGAGCCACCAGACCGAAGGCAATGGGTTCTTCCTCAATTTTATGTAATTCAGTTCCTTCTGGTATTGACTGTTCAACTGTTTCTTTTAACTGGGCCAGGTCTACTTCTGGACTTTCGGGCATTAATTTTATAGTTGCAACTACTTCTCCCATCTTAATTCCTCCAATTTGATTTTAATAATCCATGGATCTGTAAAAATCCCACAGATAGTTTTATTACCCGAATAGAGAATTAATTCTATCTGCACACACTAATAACAAGCAGTAAATACTGGAAAATCAGTGGATTAATATAATCTAAGTTTTATTTAAGGATTTAATCCAGGATTTAATCCTCAAATTTTTACCAATCCTCTAAAATCCCTGATACTTAGGGACCTTTAAATCCGCACTTGCACTGGTAGAGATGACCGAAGGTTCGGCATTTCTGACATCGGTACAGTACTTCGTCACATTCCGGACATACAAATTTTACATAGGTCTCTACAGGTGATATCTCTTGTTTACATGATGTACATTCTATTTTTTCCATTCAATCTCCTCCGATAAACGTGTTTATAGTGCTCTGTCCGTTTAATATGGCCCTAACCCTCTCGGGGTGTTTGCCATTTACAACATAAGCACTGGTTTTATATTTAAGTAAAAGCTCAGCAAAGCTCTCATCTAATGATGTTTCACCAAAATTTAGAAGTTTTTCCCCACTAATTTCCTTGATGAATTGGGCGCCATCCAGGGATGGTTTATGTGTGTATATACCATCTACATTGGTGGTTATTAATAGTTTCGCCTCAAGTAAATGTGATAGGTACAGGGCAATGGAATCTGAGGTTACCCTCCAGGAGTGTTCCAGGGGATCCAGATACTCCAGGAGCAGGGAAGGGATTAGGACGGGTAATTTTCCAGAATTCAGGGTAATTTTAACTTCATCTAACGATTTAACTGCCTTTGCTCCCTTAATTTTGTCTGCCAGGAGCTGGCCCAGTATATCCATACAGAGTATGGCAGTTCTGTGGCTGGCCGTGGGGGTGAAGTTCAGTTTTTCATGGTACTCCCGGATCTGGTTGGCCAGAATGCCACCTCCACAGACTACCAGCAGGTCCTCTCCCACCAGTTCCTGGGCCAGATTGATGGCATAATAAGGAAAAAGACTCCCACCTATCTTAACCACCCATTCCATACCTGATTCTCCTTCAAATAATAGATGTTATATCATTATGTTATAGCCATATTACGTGTTATAGCCATACAGCCTAATTAAAGCAAACCTACTTATTTAAGCAACTTAAGATCCTGGGTAATTTTATCTATTTTTTCATCCTTATCCGGTCCAATACCCAACCCAGTTACAGTAGAGGGAGGAATTTCAGTGTGTCCTGCATCAGTTACCAGAAAACTGGGGATCCCAGCAGCCTTGACCAGTTCATATACTTGGAAAAGCTCTTCCTGGCTTTTAACCTGAACCACTACTTTCTTACCACCTTCCAATTCCCACTCCCGTATACTTCTTTCATCGGCCTTTTTATAAGCCCCTAAACTAGCATGACATGCCTGGGCAGCTAATTTGCCCTTACTCATTTTCAGATCTGCTCTCATTACCATGACTTGTTTCATATTTTTCCACCATAGATTAGAATGAAATAAATTTTAGATTGAAATGAATTTATTGGATTAAATAAAGCTAAATCCATTACTACAGGATTTACCATATAACTTTGGATTTTATGATTTTAATTAATTTTTCCCATTCATATTATTATAATTATATTCAAAAACACCCTCAATATCAATTGTCTAAGTTAATTAAAAATTAGTGAAACTGGGGGATTCATTGCCGGAGCCGTTTACCTACCCGCTGGGTATCCACAGAGTAAACTTCCATTCCGGGAATAACAACCCTCACAACTGGAATGTCTATTTCAGGCCGGGTTAAATCCTTGTAAAAGACATCATCAAAACTACATTTACCCAGAAGTTTCAGGGAAGTTTCAATATCATCTTTAAATGTTTTTCTGGCTTTATTTTCAATGTCAGATAGATCCACTCTATCCCCAAATTCACCAAACCAGTGACGGTTGATTCGTTTCATGCGCTGGTAACCTGCTTTGCGCATGAAAACTGCCCGGGTGGTGTCTTCGCGGGTTCCGTGGATCTGGGTGGCCCTGCTTTGAGCCACTTCAGTTAAGGCCCGAAGAGCCGCAACTTCCGGATCAAGATGGGTTCCCACCCCCAGTGTTAAAAGTGCCGGGTCTTTGAGTATGGTGTCATCAGAAACCGCAGCCATGGTGGGAATTTCCACATCAGCAGTGAGTTCAACCAGTTTAACATCCACGCCTGCTTTCTGGAATTTGTCTAGTACTTCCTGTATCAGAGGGTTCTCAGTAGTGGTACAATCTACTTCCCGTGGGGGTTGCCGCCGGGCTTCGAATATGCTCCAGGCATCTCTTTCCACCACTTCAGTTATACCGTGGAACACTGCCTCTTCCAGGACATTGCCCGATGCTAGCCCGTTGGTACTTGATTTGAAAAGGAAGTTTCCATTGCTGGGTTGATAGGGATGGTAAACTGCATTGGCCGGTAACAGGCATTCCTCATCATTAACAGCATTGACTGCAGCTACCCAATCAATATCAGTTTTATCTGCATTCAAGGAACCGGCGGGTAGTATCAGTGAAGCAGGATCAACACACCACTTCATCTCATTGAAAGGACCAGTGACGATATTTTCCATATCTGATTCCTGTTTTTCGGCAGAGTACCTTTCAAAGGCTTCCATCATAGCCGAGGCCTTTGCCTGTGGTTGGGTGACTCCTTTACCGGCGTAAATGCTCACCGCTCCCTCTGCTGCGCCGGGGCGGATGGCAGAATAAACTGGTATCCCAATACGATCCAGATGGGTGATCTCCGCTATTCTGGTAACTCCGGCAATCCTGAGTTTCCCTTCCACCTTATCTATGGTTTCCTGAGGGTCACGGCAGCGGTGTGTCCCTCTAAAGTATTTGACTGGAATTTCTTTAAACATACCGATCAGTGTAGACGTGATTATTTAAACTTGATTTTAGTTTAACTTAATTTTAGAGCATTCTAGAACATGTAAGCTATAACGTAGGGATAGGCCATCATTACAAATGCTACGGCAATGGTAACCAGCCATATGAGGGGATTCCATTTGAACACCTTCGCCCCGTCTAACATGAACACCGGGAGCAGGTTGAAAAATGCTAAAAAACTGTTAATTGTAAACCCGAGACTGCAAACCAGGGATAATAGAGGAGAGTACGGTGCAACTAGCAGGATAACAAAAAATGTGATGGCCAGTGCTATGTTAGTTAAAGGGCCGGCAATTGATATTTTTCCGTTTTCCTCCTTGGAAATGTACTGTCCGTGAATGTAAACCGCACCGGGTGCAGCGAAAACAAATCCTAAAGCCGCGGTTACTATGGCCAGAATTAATCCTTGAACCCATAGCCGGTATTCAGCATAAAAACCATATCTTACTGCCATAAATTTATGGGCCAGCTCGTGAAACACGAACCCCAATCCAACAGCTACCAGGGCCACTGGTATGAGTGATATGAAGTCTCCGTGGTTTATACCCTTGAATACATAGGCAAAAACTCCGCCAATAACCAGCATGGAGATTATAATGTCCCTAATCTCACGGGATGTGAAGTTAACCATAATTATATTAAAGAACCTCTCCTCATTTATAAATGATTTGCCCTAGAACTACTTCTTTAGGGGAGATATTTCCAAAGATTTTTATTATTCTAAAGACAATATAACCATAAAAAAGCCCCGAAGAACGATTTCTCCGGATTTATTGGTGATTAAATGCCAGTCACCGCCAAACTGGAAAAAACATGAAAGTAAAATTAAACACGGATATAATCCTAAAACTCACACCGGACAATCCCAAAATCCAGTTTGAGCAATTTAGGAAAAAAGGGAACTAATGGTTTTCTAAAAAAAAGAGTGTTGTTCCATTGGTTTTAGGGATTTAACGTGGGTTTAGAGTGTCAAAGTAGTTTTAGAAATATCAAAGTGTCATATATCAGTGAGTGTTGATTTTATGAATACCAGTTGTGAGTACTGCCAGATAGATGGAGGTTATGGGGAACTTATAGGGGAGACCACTCACTGGATGGTGTATCTGGCACCCAGTCAACGTTATCTGGGAACCTGTGTGGTGGCCCTTAAAAGACACTGCAGCAATCTTTCCCAGGTGAATAATGAGGAATGGACTGATTTTGCCCAGGTAGTCCAAAAAATGGAAGAATCACTGGAACAGATATTCCAGCCCACCTTATACAACTGGAGTTGCTATAAAAATTCTGTTTTCAGGAAGCCTAATCCTAACCCGGAAATCCACTGGCACTTCATTCCCCGTTACCAGAACCCAGTGTACTTTGAGGGGATGGAATTTATGGACCCTGATTTTGGCTACATTCCCCGCCCAGAAAAAAGTGAAATACCCCCAAAGGCCATGAAAAAGCTGGCCATGAAATTAAAAAATATTTTTGCATCCAAATGACTAAAAAAATAGTTTTACATCGAATAAATTTTATTCGGGTACAATCTCACCAAGGTTAGTTTATGAAAATAGATAAAATAATAGAAAAAATGGATCAGGACGATTTAAAAGCCATAATCATATTAAAACCTGAAAATATAGCATATGTGACTGGTTTTTATCCTTCCAGCATCGCAATTTTAATATTGAAAGATGAGCCCTTGCTTTTTTCCTCAAAAATGGATCTGGAGGAAGCTCACCAAAAGTCCAGCATAGCTGTGGAAGAATTCAAATCCCTGAGCGAACTTAGAAAAACTCTCCAAGCAACAATTCAGGGTAAAGTAGGTGTGGAGTATTCCATGAGCATGGGGACCTACAGAAAGCTGTGTGGGGAACTGCCAGTGGAGCTTACCCATATCATTGAAGATTTCCGGGCCATCAAATCATCAGATGAGATTAAAAAGATTGAAGGAGCCATCAAAATTGCCGAGGATTCCTTTAAAAATCTGGATTTGGCAGTGAGTGAGGATAATCTGGCGGCCCAAATAGAGTATAACATGAGGTCAGCCGGTTCCATAAAACCTTCTTTTGAAACCATAGTGGCTTCCGGGCCACGATCAAGCCTCCCCCATACATCTACAACATCTCAACCGTTAGAAAGTCCCTTAATGATAGATTGGGGCGCCCTGTACCAGAACTATGCCTCGGACATGACCCGTACCCTAATCCGTGGCGGTGAAAAAGAGGAAGAAATTTTTTCCATAGTGCTGGAGGCACAGCAAAAAGCAATAGAAGCTATAAAGCCTGGTGTTAAAGCTTCCTACATTGATGAAGTAGCCCGTGGTGTTATTGAAGATTATGGGTATGGTGATAATTTCATACACTCCACTGGACATGGAGTGGGATTAGAAATTCATGAAAACCCATCCTTATCTTTTAAAAGTGATGAAATACTGGAAAAGGGAATGGTAGTCACTGTTGAACCCGGGATATATCTGGAGGGAAAATTCGGGATCAGGGTGGAAGATATGATACTGGTCAAAAACCAGGCCCAGGTTTTAACCCACCTTCCCCGGGAAATTTTATTTTAATGACCCGGAGATTTTCTTCTCCTCCACTTTATTTTTAGAAGGATGTTGAAAAAAGTAGGGACTAATTTATAGGGTAATTTATAAAGATTAGAATATAATATAAGATTAGAATATAATATTATATAGAATAATATAATACTAATCAGTTCATACATCAATAATAATATATTATAATAGGTGAGAATATGGCCCTTATACCCCCGGCACTTGCCCCTATATCCAACAGTATTGATAATATTTTTCCTGACAAATATCTGGTACGACTACAGGAAATCCTGATTCGTTCCGGTATGTATGTCAAGGCTTCCGATCTTTTGACCCTGATTTGTGGTGCCGGATTGTTACTGGGGATAATCGTCCTTATCGCGTTTATTATAATGGGTATCAATCCCGTAATAGGTTTCATTATAGGTTTAATTGCCCCTGCAGCTCTCATATTCGGTTGGATATTTTTCATGATGGAAAAAAGGGTGGATGCCATTGAACAGGGTACACCTGACTTTTTAAGGCAGATTTCATCACTTTTAAGATCAGGGGTGGGTGTAGAAACTGCCATGGAAGATATTTCCAAACACGGGGCAGGTCCCTTAAACGACGAGCTTAAAAGGGCAGTAATTGAAATAAAAATAGGAAGTTCGTTTGAAGATGCTCTTTTGGGAATGAGTGAACGCCTGAAATCTAAAACACTGGATAGAACATTCCGGATGATCATCGAAGGCCGTAGAGTAGGTGGTAGCCTGGCCGATGTTATTGAAACTGTTGCTGAAGATTTAAGGGCTATTTTAGCATTGCAGAGGGAAAGAAAAGCTAACGTTATGATGTCGGTGATGTTCCTGCTGATAGCAGCCATAATTGCCGCTCCTTTCGCACTGGGAATGATCATGTCCTATTCTTCCTTTATTGGATCACTGGGTAAGCCTAATCCATTGGCAGCTGCAGCTGCAACTGGAGCAACGGGATACATTATTATCCACTCGGTAATTGCCGGTTTACTCATGGGAATCGTGCTGTATGGAAGTGCCAAGAAGGGAGTTAAATTCTCACTAGCCCTGGCTCCAGTGGCCTATGGAATATTTTATGTTATTCAAACCCTGGGACCATCTATCCTGGGAATTTCATGATTAGGGAGTGTTACTATGAGAATGATTGATAGGGGAATCAGGAACGATGAAGCTGCCCAGACTGCCGCTGAATATTTGATGATATTTGGAGGTATAATTGTGATTGTTCTGGTGGCAGTAATTTCCTACCAGAATTACGTGAAGGGGTTGGGAGGCAACATAACCAATGGTAGTGAAGTTCAATCCATTGAAAATAACCTTCAAGACATTAACAATACCCTAAACCAAACTTAAAAAACCATATAAATATAAAATTATACTCTTTTTTCATTTTAGAGACGGTAATATTAATTTTTGGGAGTAATTTCTATGAAAATGTTGATAGAGGGGAAGTTGATCGATAAAAATAAGAAAATTGCCGTTAAAAATCCATTTAACAATGAAATTATAGATTATGTTCCTTCTGGTGACGCAGAAGATGCTAAAAAAGCTATTTCTGCTGCAACTAAGGCAACGAAGTCCATGAAGGAAATTTCTTCCCGCAAACTGTCACGTATAATGTACGATATCCACCAGGAGCTAAAGGAAAAACACCAGGAAATATCTAAACTCATCTCCCTGGAAACCGGGAAACCCATCCGTGATTCCCTAATAGAAATGGATCGATCCCTGCAAACTCTGTTAATGGCTGCCGAGGAATCAAAAAGAATCTACGGAGAAACAATTCCCATGGATGCCGCCATAGCCGGGAAAACTGCATTTGGATTCACCATTAAAATCCCTTTAGGTGTGGTAGCAGCTATAAGTCCCTTTAATTATCCGGTAAACCTGGCTATTCATAAAATAGCCCCGGCACTGGCTGCTAAAAATACAGTGGTCTTTAAACCTTCCACCAAAGCGCCCCTGGCTGCTCTTAAAATGACGGAGATTATGGGGCGACATTTGCCTGACGGGGCAGTGAATGCCATTACTGGACCTGGAGGAGTGTTGGGTGACCAGCTGGTGACCAGTGACCAGGTTAATAAAGTATCCTTTACTGGCAGTGTGGCCACCGGACTTTCCATTGCCCGTAAAGCCGGGATGAAAAAGTTAACCCTGGAATTAGGGGGAAATGACCCTTTAATTGTTTTAGATGATGCTGACATTGACGCCGCTGTCCTGGGAGCCGTGGGTGGTTCCTACCTCAATGCCGGGCAGGTTTGTATCGGGGTCAAACGCCTCATAGTCCAGGAAAATGTGGCGGATGAATTCACAGAGAAACTGGTTTACCGTACCCAGAAGGTTAAAACCGGAGACCCCCTGGATCCTGAAACTGATATGGGGCCCCTAATTGATGAAGAGGCTGCCATTAATGTGGAACAAAGTGTCAATGACGCCCTTCAAAAGGGGGCCCAGCTACTCTGTGGAGGAAAAAGAGAAGGTACCTTTTTCCAACCCACCGTACTGGATCAGGTACGGGTGGACATGGAACTGGTTCAAAAAGAGACTTTTGGACCTGTCTCACCAGTGATAAGGGTTAAGAATCTTGACGAAGCTATTAAAGCTGCTAACAGCACCCCCTATGGATTGCAGGCCGGGGTATTCACCCAGAACATAGCAAAGGCCAAAAAGGCAGTGCGGGAGATCGAAGCTGGTTCCGTGCTCATAAATAAACAGCCCACTTTCCGGACGGATAACATGCCCTTTGGAGGATTCAAAATGAGTGGTATGGGTAAAGAAGGGGTTAAATATGCGGTGGAAGATATGACCCGCACCAAGATGGTGGTTATTGGATAATTCTCCTTCTGGTGGATCTAAACGGGAAAAATTATCCTGCTTTTCAATTAGGACCCCCTACTTTGAATCAGCAGAATACAGGCCCAGTTTGATGTCTTTCCTTAAAAAAGATTTAAGTGTCTTGATCCAAAAATTTCACTGTAAAAAGTTTTCCACCAGGTTTCTGGCTTCATTTAAGGCTTCCAAGGGGATGCCATGGGGAAGTTTTCCCAGCTCTCCTTTCACATCCTTTAAAATTCCTTCACCTGCTCCTAAAAACATTCCTTCACTGGTGATACCCATGAAGACTTCCGGGGGAAGCAAGGCCACTGCCACCTGATTTTTTTCCCGAACTTCCAGATCATTGGTTACCACGGTGATAGCCCTTTGTTGAAGGTTCACATTACACACCAGGAGCTGGTCTGCCTCTGGATGTTTGGAAACACTTAAAATTTCTCCTTTTTTAATATCTATCCCCATCACCGGGTCTTCTATCTCACCTAAACTGATGCGATCTTTTAAACCAAGGATGGTGTTGAGGAAGAATTTGATTTTAGCCAGGGACTCTTCCAATTTTGGTTTTTCCTCACGGTTGGCCAGTTCCAGGAATTGTCGGTGCCAGGAATTTCCACCCAGGGCCTCCACGATCTCCGTGGCCTGTTCTTCCAGTAAATCTATTTGGGGGGTTTTAACTATGGCAGATGGTTCCAGGTAAGAGTAGTAGAGGGTCTGTATCTCTGAAGTCATTTTCCGGGCGGCTTGTAAGGCCTGTTTCTTGTTCCATTTACCCTTGAGGTTAGCTCCTTCCACCGTTCTCAGGAAAAGTTCAACTGATTTTTCTGCCACTAAAAGTCGGTAATCATTACTAGTATCCCACATGTAAACACCTGAATTAAATCTATAAAATCTTTTCTTTGAAGATAGACGTGATAAATATATTCAAATAGACATCTAAGTTGGCTGTTATCGGTCAAGGCCTATTGCCTTTAATTTTTAGATTTTTTAGAAACTGAATAATTTATACATTCAAAACTACTTTAGACATCCCCCACTGGGGACTATACTCCCCTTCTATGTTTTCATATAGGAAGTTTATTGTTTTCATATGGGGGGAGTGTTATTATAATTTGCGAAAAATACCGTGAATTGGGGATATTACCCCTAAAATTATCTGATTAATAACCTCTTCTTTAGAAATATTTAAGTATAGGGAAGGTTTTAATTTAATTTAGTAAATGGTGCATTCCCAAATGTATAAGGTGAGTTTGGTAGACTCAGGGTATGTGCCCAAAAAAATGAGAGGTGGAAAGATGGTGGAATTAACGAATCTGTACAACTTAGATGTGTATACCACCCGTGGAAAGTACGTGGGACGTATCCAGGATGTGATCTTAAACATTAAAAAGGGCAGAGTTTCAACCTTGAAAGCTGTGGCCATGAATCCTGACAAAAAAAGTGTGGGAATAAAGGATGTTATAACTAAAAGTATACGAATAGTTCCAGAAGGAGATGAAATAAGACCTCTCAGAGAAGAAGGAACTATAGAAATACCCTATGACCGGGTTCAGGCCGTGGGAGATATTCTACTCATTAGTCCAGAAATAAAGGAAACCAGTACCCCTGCAGTTGCGGAGACTTAGATCTAAAATGAGGGTTGGCATACTTGGATGTGGCGCCATAGCTAACATTATAACTAATTTTGCCATGGAAGGCAAGCTTGGCGTTGAAATTAAATTTTTTTACGACCGGGACATGGAAAGAGCCGAGAACCTGGCCTCCCAGATAGATGGCCGGGTGGTTCTGGACCTGGAAGACATGCTGGAACATGTGGACCTGGTAATTGAAGCTGCTTCACCCCGGGCAGTGGAAGAAATGGTTCCCCTTATCCTCAAGGGAGGTAAGGATGTTATTGTAATGAGCGTGGGGGGACTTATTAACCCTCAGGTCCGGGAAAAACTCCAGAAGTTAGCTAAAGATAATGATTGCCGAATTTACGCTCCTTCCGGTGCGATTGTTGGATTAGATGGAATTAAAGCTGCTTCTATAGGTAAAATTCAAAATATAACTCTGGTAACTCGGAAACCACCTCGTTCATTAGGGATAAACACTGAAGAAGAGACCATTCTCTACGAGGGTAAAGCCAGTGAAGCAGTGGCCAAGTTTCCCCTGAACATCAACGTGGCAGCCTCGGTTAGTATTGCTGCTGGTCAGGAAATTGACGTCAAAATCATCGCTGATCCACAGGTGGACCGGAATATGCACGAGTTAGAGGTGGTGGGAGACTTTGGAGAATTCCGCACCACAACCAGCAATCTAAGATGTTCCATGAATCCCAAAACCAGTGTTCTAGCGGCTTACTCTGCAATAAAACTACTTAACAGTCTCAACGAAAATATGCTGGTGGGAACTTAAGTTATCTGTTAAAAAAGATTCTTACTTCTTTTATTTTATTAAATCATTTTCAGGGCCTTTTTTTTATCAGTTAATGAATAACCTTCTTAAAACCCAATTTTACCCTAATTTTATAACTCATTCCACACCAATATTATAATAGATAATTAGGAACAGCTAATCTTAAAATGCTTACCCATTTAGAATATCCCTGAGGATTCACCTTAAATTACTAACCTTATATTTACTAAAATAAGAACCCCAAAAAAATCTTAATAAAAATCTATGCTGATTACATGAAAAAATGTGAAATATTTTCCAGTTTAAAGGTTCCCTGCACTTCCAACATTGTTTTAAGACTGGATGGCAGAAATTTCTCCCAATTATCCCGTAAACTGGAGTTTGAAAAACCCTACGACATTGAATTCGTGAAGATCATTACTGAATCATCCAGTCAACTCTTTAAAGAGTTCAGCCCCCGATTTATCTATACATTCTCCGATGAGGTTAACCTGCTTTTAGGGGAAATACCCTTTGCCGGGAGGGTTGAAAAGATAGATTCCGTGCTGGCTAGCTTCCTGAGCAGCGCATTTACCCGTGAAATCATGGGCCAGGACAAGTTTAAGGAAAAAGTTAAGGGAACTAAGTCCATTTCCTTTGACTCGCGGTTAATACCTTTATCAGACCAGGGAGTAGTGGAGTACTTCCAGTGGAGACAGGCTGAATCCTGGAGGAACTGTTTAAACGGATACTCCTACTGGAAATTACGGGAAACACATCCACAGGATGAATCCATGCAAATACTCCATAAAAAGAAAAGCAGCCAGTTACACGAAATACTCTTCCAGAAGGGAATTAATTTAGCGGAGATGCCCTCCTGGCAGAGGAGGGGAGTTGGAATTTACAAAAAAGAATTTGAAGTGGAGGGTATAAACCCCCTGACCAACCAAAAGGTAAAATCTCAGAGGAAGAAGATATTCGTGGACTGGGAACTTCCCCGGTTTGATGAAAAGTTCTTCACCTCTAAATCCATGTTAAAATGAAAATCATCTTATTGTAGTAGATTTCTTATGCCTAGTGATATATCTCCCTAAGCCCTGGTGAGTTATATGGTGAGGATTATTTGGAATAATTACTAAGGGAGATACTGAAAATACTCAAAATATTACACATAAAATAATAGGATTTAGGCTATCTGAGTGAAATTTAAATGTAAATCTTGGAGTGAATAAAACCGGAACTCGATCTACATGGCTGAAAACAAAAACTGGATAGATAGATTCCTCGGATTTTTACTGGGAAATAACGGTAAAAAATTCGAGGAAGTAATCCTGGACCGGGAGGTCGTGGGAGAGATAATCCAGATCGCTAGAGAATCCCATCCCCTGGAATTTGTTGCCCTCCTGGAAGGTAAAATAAAAGAAAACATTTTAAGAGTAGATGGTCTTGTCTTTTTACCCGGGGAAACATCCCACCAGGGGGCAGTGATGAAAACCTTCATGATGCCCCTCACCACCGGTACAGTGGGATCAGTGCACAGCCATCCCACTCCCAGTGCCTCTCCTTCTACCGCAGACCTGCATTTTTTTGCCAAAAATGGCTTGTTTCACCTGATAATCGCCTATCCCTACACTGAAGATAGTATCATTGCCTACGATACCTTTGGGGAACTGGCTGATTATCGTATATTGTGAAACCAGGAAAATGTGAACCCCTAATATAAAACGTTGAACAAAGGCTTAAGAATAAAAAAAAATGAATAAAAAGTAATTTTTAAGGGTTTAAAAAAAATATAAGAAATTAAACCCTACTTTATTTTCTAAACTACAGATTTAGAGCCACGGCATCGTAAACATTATCCAGGGATTTGACTGCATCTTCCACGTCTTTGGAAACCTTTTGGTCCACTTTAAGGACCATAACTGCTTCTCCACCTTGAGTTTGCCGGCCAACTTGCATTTTGGCTATGTTTATTTCGTGTTCACCCAGTTTGGTTCCAATAGAGCCTATGATTCCAGGTATATCTTTGTATCGTACAATGACCATGGTTCCTTCGGTTTCCACATCCACCTGGTAACTGTTGATCTTCACTATTTTGGGTTCTTTATCAAATACACCCTCAACAATGACCTCATTACCATCAGCTTTCATTTTGATATTTATAAGGTCCTTGTAACCCCTAGAATCACATCTTTTAGCTTCGGTAACCATTATTCCTCTATTTTTAGCCACTCCCGGAGCGTTTACCATGTTAACTGGCTCGGTGAGTATGGGGTTGAGGATTTCCTGCAGGATCATCCTGGTGAGGATGTCATTTTTCTGAACCTCAGCGAGTTCTCCGCAGTAAGTGATATCCAGCTCGGTGATGTTACCCTTGGCAGTTTGAATGAGAAATTTACCCAGTTTTTCAGCCAGACCAAAGAAAGGTTTAATTAGCCGAAAAGTTTCGGTATCCATCACTGGCATGTTTATAACATTTTTAGGCGAATCTCCCTGAAACACCTTCTTAATTTCCCGGGCCACAATTATGGCGGCATCACGCTGGGCTTCAGAGGTTGAAGCAGCTATGTGGGGAGTCAGTACAATGTTATCCAGTTCCAGGAGGGGGTTTTCCTTTGGCGGCTCGGTTTCATAAACATCAAGGGCAGCACCTGCTATTTCGCCACTACTTAATGCTTCATAGAGGTCAGACTCCTTGATTATTCCTCCACGGGCGCAGTTAACAATAATAGCGTTTTCTTTCATCAATTTGAACTGGGGCAGAGAGATCAGGTATTTGGTTTCTGGGGTGAGTGGCACGTGGATGGTAATGACATCCGCATTCTTTAAGAGTGTTTCAAGGTCAACCACTTCAACTCCCAGATCTGCAGCTGCTTCCGGAGTGATGTAGGGGTCGTAGACCATGATATCCATACCAAATGCCTTGGCTCGGATAACCACCTGGCTGCCTATACGGCCCATGCCCACTATACCCAGGGTCTTGCCGTTGAGTTCCATTCCCATGAACCTGCTCTTTTCCCATTTACCTTCCTTAACTGATTTATCAGCCAGGGCTATCTTCCGGGACATGGCTAAAACCAGGCCCATGGTGTGTTCGGCCACAGTTACTGAAGTGGATTCTGGTGCGTTTACCACCATTACTCCCCTTTCCGTGGCTGCTTCCACATCCACATTATCCACGCCCACTCCTGCCCGGGCAATGATCTTCAAGAGAGGAGCTGCTTCAATAACTTCTCGGGTTACTTTGGTTCTGCTTCTTACTACAATAGCATCAAAATCCTTGATATCCTTCACCAGTTCTTCGGGAGTGATATCGGTACGCGCAACAACCTCGGCAACCTCTTCCAGTTCTTCAATTCCTTTCTGGTTTATCTGATCAGCGATAAGTACATTCATATTATCCACGTTATCCATTTTTATTACTCAATTTTATAAAGCAAATTCCATTATGAATCGTTCAAGTATTCTATTAGATGGGATATAGATTTAAATCTGTTTGTCCCATCGGGGTGATCATTATAATCTTATGGGAAAAATCCCAATTAACACCCTTAGCCCCGGTCATCATCCTGGTTTTAACTATCCAAATCTAATCATTTGAAAAATGAATAAATTTAAAGTTATATCTGTTTATTTTCATGACAATTGAGTATCTAAAAATAATTTCAGATGCATTAGGTTGTTTAAAATCTATTTAAAGATTTAAATCACCCATATAAATATATACCTTAAAATATCAATTATGAATGTTGATAATTTGAATAAATCTCTAAAAAGGGGATATATCAGGAGGTTAAACCATGGTCTCAGTAGATGAATACATTATTGTAAGCTCAAATTACATACCTGGATATGAAATTACCGAAACTAAGGGTTTTGTTTACGGTCTTACCGTACGCAGTAGGGGTGTAGGAGGCCAAATTGGTGCCGGGATACGTTCCATGTTCGGTGGAGAAATCAAGGAATATGTGAGTATGATGGAAGAAACCAGGGATGAAGCCATGACCCGGGCCATTGACCATGCCAAGGCCATGGGAGCCAACGCCATAATAAGTGCCCGTTACGACTCCAATGATATTTCTGATGTAATGCAGGAGATACTAGTCTTTGGAACTGCGGTTATAGCCCATAAAGTCGAATAAATGGTATTCACTCCAAAAAACTGAAAATCTGACCGTAATTTAATAAAAATCAATTTTTAATTAATGATAAAATGTTAGAAGGTTACCTGGAAGTAGAAGGAAAAAAGATCCCCCGTACTTTACTGGGGACTTCCCCCTTTAGTGGTGCATCTCATTTCGGACATCGTGCCCGACTGTATCTCCTGGATCTTTACCGTAACCCCGGGGCAATGGCCAAGGTGATGATCAAATCCTATGAAATGGGAGTCCGGGGAATCCAGTTAATACCATATCCCCCAGTGGTAGAAGCCCTGGAAATGGCACGTGAAGAAGGTTTCCCCCTGGATATTATAGCTACCATCCGCCCAGAATCTGAAACTGAGGATGTTGCACTTTTATCAGATTTAAATGCCCGGTCCATGCTGGTTGATCCCGTGATCACTGACCAGAGAGATTGGGAGGCCCTGGGAGAAAAACTGGATCTTATCAAGGATACTGGCGCAGTGCCTGGCCTGGTGACCCAGTTTCCATTTAAAACCACCCAAGAACTATTGAAATCACCCATACTAAATGATTTCGAGCTTTACATGGTCCCCCTTAACCAGCTGGGCTACCTGATGGACACGGATACCTTTGGACCAGAGGTTAGGACGGAATTTGGTGAAATGATCCATAAACTGGATAAAACCATAATTGCCATGCACGTGCTTGCTGCGGGAATAATGACCCCGGGTAAGGCATTTGATTACCTTAAAACAGTAGATTATGTGGATATGGTGGCCCTGGGCATAGCTTCCGAAAAAGAAGCAGAAGAAACCTTTTCAAACCTATTTGAATGTTGAAGGGGTTCATCAATATTTTTTTATAAGTTCTTTAATGTTTAATTTTTTAATTTTAATTTGAAATTTGCTCAAATTAAAGAAAAAACCAAAAATATGAAAGAATAAAGCCAATAAAAGAAACACACGATTTAATTACATTCCCTTCTTTCAGCCAGCATCTTCAAAAATTCAGCAGGATCCTTCATTTCACCAATTTCCCAGCTGTGAACCACAGGTATTCCATCAATAGACTCCTTAGTCTTCTTATTTTCCATTATAAAGACTGCGTCCGTGCCGATCACTGCGGAAAGATCATTGAGGTTGGTGGCCATTTTACGCAGTACCTTCTGGTTCCGGTTTTTCTCCAGATCCGTGATGAGAGGTTCTGCCTTCTTAGAAGTGGCTTCTGCCTGGGCCAGGGCATCAAAGGGTGTTCTATTGGTGTTAATAACTCCAAAACCTAAATCAACCAGTTCCCGGGGTTCACCCTTTTTAACTTCAGTTTCCTCTTCCTTAGGGGGAACTGCAAACAGGTTAACTGAAAGGGTGATCCTCATGTTAAGGATGCTTTCCAGTAAAAATGCAGTGTCTGGCTGGGCTCTTACCCGGCCAGTTTCATATTTGTATATTGTTTCCCGAGATACATGGGCCTGGTCTGCCAGATCCTTCAGTGAAAGGTTGTGCTGCTCTCTCATTTCCTTGACTATCTGGCCGTCAATTTCCACATAGTAACCGCCTCGGTCGGCAAATATCTCCGGATATACCTCCTCCACCACTATGTTCCGCAGGGTTGAAGGGGCAATGACGGGGATTCCATGACGTTCGTAGACCACGTCTTCTTCTAAAACTTCATTCTTGGATTTAAGACCCACCAAGAGTGGTGAACCAAAGAAGGTACGGGCTACCCTTTTAATTTCCTGGGCGTGGGCTATACTGAACCCATCCACGTTAACCAGTACCTTCATTAAAAGTAAAAGTAGTTCCTTCCGGGCCACCAGATCAAAACAACTTCTATCATATATATTAGAAGTGTCAAAACCATGCTTGGATAGGAGCTCGTTGATCTGAGTGATAATTTGATCTCTAGGTATGGGCATGTTCGACATGAAAAAACACCCCGGTGATAATTTACATGAATGATAATAATTTGGATTTATTTAGAGTTTACGTGGGCCTGGATGACACTGACTCTGCCAGTGGAATGTGCACCACATATATATGTAGTGTGATTATGGACCAACTTAAAAGTTGTGGTTTCCGGGTGGATGGACCACCTCGCCTGATACGCCTCAACCCCTTCGCACCTCATAAAACAAGGGGAAACGGAGGAGTATCATTTAAGATGGTTTTAAAATCCAGGGAGGAAGTTGGTAAAGCCAAAAAACTGATTTTGGACCTGGTGGAAAAACTTTCAGTTATGGATGACCCTAAAACCAATCCTGGTGTGGTATTTTATGAAGGGGAAATAACCCCTGAAATGGAGGACTACGCCCGGCGAACCATACGCACCATTGTAACCCAGGAAGAAGCTGAAAAGTTGGCTCAGAAAATAGGGGCGGAGATTTTCAAGTTTAAAAAGGGAAGGGGGATTATTGGCTCCCTGGCAGCTATTGGCTGCCCCCTTGATGACTTTACCTATGAACTTTTGGCCTACCGCGACCCGGCCAACTACGGTACACATAGAAAGGTTGATGCTGATTCTGTACTGGAAATGAACCAGGAAACTTACCCTGATACTTTTGATAACATTGACGATGGTTACATGGCCATAACTCCCCACACCCCCTGCCCCGTGCTTTACGGGATCAGGGGAGAGAGCCCGGAGGCCGTGGAGGAAGCCCATAAAATGGTGAAGGTAAATGAGCCCGTGGAATCATTCCGAGTATTTTTAACCAACCAACACACGGATATGCACCTTCAAAAAATAGATTCCATCGACCAGATGAGACAGTTCCAGTGCTACATTATCCAGGGAACGGTTAAAACCCAACCAATGGTTATTGAAGGGGGGCACATAATTTTCACCCTGGAGGATGATTCCGGTGAGATAGAATGTGCCGCCTATGAACCCACCAAAAAGTTCCGTGATGTGGTACGAAAGCTGGCCCCTGGAGACCAGCTGGTGGTCTGTGGCGGAATTGGGAATAAGGGCACCCTCAACATGGAAAAGATTGAAATAACTGATTTAACCACGGTATATGAATATCTTAACCCCCTCTGTGAATGTGGAAAACGTATGAAGTCCGCGGGGAAGAATAAAGGTTATAAATGTCCTAAATGTGGTAGTAAAATAGGTGGGGATGGGGAAGATGAAGTTAGAGAAAAGAGAGAAGTTAAAAGAACCATAAGTAAAGGTTTTTATGAAGTTCCTCCTTCTGCCCGTAGACATCTGAGCAAACCCCTGGTCAGGGGTTGATTTGGAATATTAATCCTGATCTTAGTCCCTTTTAATCTTAGAGGTTAATCTTAGAGGCCACTTTTATTCCTTAGATGCATAATTCCTTAGAGGTACAACATGTTCACCCAAGATATTGCAGAATTCATTGGTTCATTGAACTATCAGGACCTCCCCCCGGAAGTTATTGAACAGGCAAAGTTATGCTTCCTGGATTTTTTAGGGGTCTCACTCCGAGGTTCTCGTAGCAAGAGTGGACAAATTATAAGAGATATCATACCTCTGGGAGATAAATCCACGGTTATCGGAGGAAGTAACTCCCATGCCCCTGATGCCGCACTGGCCAACGGGGTTTCTGCCCATTGCCTGGACCTGGATGATGGTCACCGGTTGGCCCAGCTTCATCCCGGGGCCTGTGTAATACCCGCCGCACTATCCCTGGCTGAATCAGGTAACAAGTCGGGAAGGGAATTTATAACGTCCCTGGTGGTAGGATACGAAGTGGCCATAAGGTTAGGCAAGATTGTAAACCCTGGTCACCGCCAGAAAGGTTTCCACACCACCGGTACCTGTGGAACCATTGGCGCAGCAGCAGCAGCAGCGAAAATATTAGAACTTGAGGGAGAAGAAATTTTAAATACCCTGGGACTGGCCGGGACCCAGGCTGCAGGATTACTGGAATCAGACCATGCTGGAAGTATGGGCAAACACCTTCATGCCGGTCGCGCAGCCCAATCTGGAGTTCTGTCAGCATTACTGGCCATAAAAGGTTTTACCGGAGCCCACACCATTTTAGAAGGGATGGAAGGATTATTTAATGCCATGGGTGATTGTACAGGAAAAAAATGCCCTGATCCTGAAGATGAAACCTGGGAATCAACTCCCGGAAACTTTGAAATTTCAGGGGTTTACTTCAAAAAATATCCAGTCTGCCGACATTTACATTCCTCCCTCGATGCCACCCTCCATATTATGGAGAATAAAAATGTTAAAATCCAGGATATCCAGGATATAACTGTTGAAACCTATGATATTGCGGCTAAACATGAGGAGTATCATCCCGAAACTGTGGAGGGTGTCCGGCAGAGTTTACCAGTGAGCATGGCCCTGGCAATTTTAAAGGGGGGTTTAAATATTGAAGATATTGAAATCACCGCTTTCCAGGGTAAAGATAGTGTTGATGCCCAGAAAATCCGGGAGATTACCCGTAAGATCCAGATAAAGCGTGTTGAAACATTCAACCAGCTTTACCCTCAAAAAAGACCTTCACAGGTTACCCTGAAAATTTTAAATCATTCTTACCAGGAGAGGATTGATCTGGCTAAGGGAGAACCTGAAAACCCATTCACCAAGGATGAACTGTTGGGTAAGTTCCATGAACTGAATCCTAAGGTTGATTTAAGGGTTTTGGATGTCATTGATGATTTAGAGAATTCAAATTTAAGTGAATTAATGAAATCACTTAATTATGAGTTCAAATACCTTGTAAAATGAGTATTAGGCATAAATAATGATGTAAATATAAATAATACGGTTAAATATCCATCATTTAGTAAAATCGATCCTTAAGTATTAAGTTAAATCTATGATTAAACAACAGGTGGGAGTAGTATATATGGACACAAGTGAATTTTTGAATAAGATTGGGATTACCCGACCATCTAACCCTTTGCCCGATTCGCCCCGGAGATTTCCCGATGGTGCTCAGTACCGATTTGAAGTCCCTGGTATTCAGAAACCAGAATCATTGGAAGGCCTTATAGCTGCTTTAGATAATTACGAGGTTCAGGTACACCGGGTGACACAGACCAAGGGAATTATGCTCCTCACTGACCGGGAAATTATGGAAATGATGGACCTGGCCCGTGATGCCCGGATGGAACTCTTTTTAAGTGTGGGTCCCCGTGCTCCCTATGATACCAGTGCTACCGCCCAGACCCGGGAAGGGGCCCGGATCGGTTACCGTCTCCGTGGTTATGACAACCTGACCTATGCTATTGAAGATGTTAGAAGGGCCGTGGAACTGGGTGTGAGGGGTATAGTGGTTTATGATGAGGGTCTTCTCTGGGTTTTGAATAAAATGCGTGAAGAAGGAGAATTACCCTTAAATGTTCACTTCAAGGTATCTGCCCACTGTGGTCATGGAAATCCTGCTTCGGCACGATTACTGGAGGATATTGGGGCAGATTCATTTAATCCGGTGAGGGATCTGCAGATAGCAATGCTGGCCGCCATAAGGGAATCCCTATCTATATCACTGGATATCCACACGGAAAATCCCCAGTCTTCCGGAGGTTTCATCAGACATTATGAAGTGCCGGAGATAATCAAAAAAGCATGCCCCGTGTACCTTAAAACCGGAGGTTCTGTTGCCGCCCACCATGGATATGATACCACCCGTAAAGAAGCTGGTGCCCGGGCCAGGCAGGTTTTACTGGTGCAGAGCATGGTCAACCGTTTTTACCCCGAAGCAATCATTTCTTCCCCGGGAGCAGCAGATCTGGCCATACCTTCACTGAAGTAAGATTCAGTTGAATCCAATCCATAAAAAAAGATTAACATCATATCCACTGGTTAAATCTCACTCCAATGTTAAAATCCCACTTTCCAGTTAGTATTTAATTGATTACCGGTTAGGAGACGTTTATGCCCATAAATATCAGAGACTTGGTCAAAAATGCAGTAATAGAAGCCAGCACAACTTTTAGGGAGGATCAGATCCATGCCTACCAGAAGGCTATTCAGAGGGAGGTAAATGATAATGCCCGCTGGGTTCTGGAGTTACTCCTGGAAAACGCCAGGATTGCCCGGAGTAATAAAGTCCCCCTGTGCGATGACACTGGTATTCCCCATGTACTAGTTGAATTAGGACCTGAAACACCATTTAAACCAGACTTATTCCACCAAATAGAAGAGGGTGTGGAAGATGGCCTTAGAAAACTCCCCGGACGACCAATGGCGGTTTGTGGGGATGATATCGAACGTATTGAACAAAGCAGGGGACTGGCCAGTGATCCGGGAAAGGTAATACCTCCATCGATTTTGGTGGATAAAATGAATGATAAGGGCCTTAAAATCCATGTACTGATGTTAGGTGGGGGTCCAGAGATAAGGAGTCACACTTATCGTGTTTTTCACCAGCGGGATCATGGAAACCTTTTTAAGGAAGCGCTTACATGGATGAGATCAGAGATTCCTAAGTTGGGGTGTACACCATGTATTCCGGCACTGGGCGTTGGTAGAACCCACTTTGAAGCTTCATCACTGATGCTTAAGGCAATGGCGTACAGCAACCTCCATCATCAATCATCAATTGAAAAGAAGATAACTGATTCATTGAACAGTACCAATGTGGGGGCCCTTGTTCTGGGGGGTTCGGTCACTGCACTGGGGAGCATGGTTAAAATTGGACCTCAAAGGGCCAGTGGAGTGCGAATTGTTTGTATGCGTCCCTGCTGCTGTGTTGAGCCAAGGAAATCATCGATTTATATTTCACAAGATGTACTGGAGTGAGGAATAATGGCAATTGGAAGAGAGACTGTGGAAAATTTACTTAAACTTACCAAGCCCAAGTGGAGAACCTCCATCACCAAGGTGGAACCGGACCGTATAACTACCAGGGGATATCCCCAGGAAGATTTAATAGGGAATATTTCCTTTTCAGAAATGGTATATTTACTCTTAAAGGGTGAACTTCCCCCGGAAAAAGAGGCGAAGATGATGGAAGCAGTCTTAGTTTCCTTCTGTGATCACGGGGTAACTCCCCCCAGTACCCAGGTGGCCCGGATCATGGCCTCCACTGGTGCCCCCATGAACACCTGTGTTGCAGGAGGAGTGTCCTCCTTTGGCAAATACCATGCTGGAGCTCTGGAACGGTCCATGCGTATTGTGCAACACGTGGTTAAGGAAGGCGTTGGTTCCAATGGTCCTCCTTCTTCCAGTGAGGAGTTGAAAAATTCAGCGTTAATGGTGGTGGAACACTTCCTGAAGAAGGGTAAAAAAATACCCGGATTTGGGCACCGTTTCCATCATAAAGACCCCAGACCAGCCAAACTTATCAAAGTAGCCAAAAAATATGGTTGTTTTGGAATTCACACCGAACTAATTGTTTCCATTGAAAAATTACTCCTGGAAATGAAGGGCATTCACATGAACATTGATGGAGCCAATGCCGGGATACTGTCAGATATGGGCTTTGACTGGAAATTAGGAACGGGTATTTTTACAATAGGAAGAGTTCCAGCACTTGTTTCTCATATTAATGAAGAAAACTCTGTTGAAAATTCTTTTAGAAAGTTTGTTGAGGTTGAAGATATTTATTACAATGGTCTGGAATCCAGAAATGTTGATAGTGACCGGAACGAACTTAATATTTCTAAATAACTCCTCTCCTCTTTTTCATACTCAAAAAATTAAATAGCAAAAGATAAATATAAGCCTCAATAGAACTCCGTTTATCATGGTCATATTAGGGTGATTTAAATGACAACGATATCAGAAGCAATAACAACAATAAAGAAGGCTGAAAGTGATGCCTATAAACTAATAGAGGACACAAAAGCCAAGTCTTCTGAAATGATCCAAGAAGCCAAATCCAAATCAAAAGAAACCATAGAAAAGGCCAAAGAAGAGGCCAACAGTGATGCTGAGAAGATCACTTTTGAAGCCGAAACTAAAGCCAAAAAGGAAGCATACCAAATAACTAATCAAACAACTGAAAAAGTAGAAGTAACAAAAACAAAAGCTACCGGTATGGTTGATGAGGCTGCTGAAGTCATTGTAAAAAGTATATTATAGTGTGAGTACCATGTTCAAGCCGGCAAGGATGAAAAAGCTCAGGATAATCACCTTGGACAAGTACGCTGATTCGGCAGTGAGTTCACTTCACGAAGCAGGCTTGGTCCAGATTGAAGATATATCCGAGCGAATACAACAGGACGCAGAATGGAGACAGATCCTGAAACCATCCAGCACCTCTCCTTTTACCGGTAAAATTTCTTCCCTTTTGATGAAAACGTCGGGAACTGTTGATTTTCTAAAATCAATGTCCAGAAAAGAGAAGGGAATTTTACCCTTGGTCAAGGGTTTCATAAACCCCCCACCAATTAAAAAAGTAGAAGTAGAAGCCCTGGACACCCAAGAATTAATTCAAAAGGCCGAAAAAATACTGGGGGAAGTTGAATCCAAAACCAAACCCCTGGAAGAAAAAATTAACCAGCTTGACTCTAGGAAAACCGAACTGGAAAATGCCCTTAGAGTTGCTCGTAATCTTTCTAATTTTAATGTAGATCTCGGTCTTCTGGAAGAATCTGATTATGTCTCTGTTATTGCAGGAAAACTATCCTTAGAATCCTATGATAAGTTCATGGGTAATCTGAAGGATTTAACTGACGAAATTGTAGTTTTTGATCAGGATAGCGAATCCAAAGGATTCAAAATACTGGTCGTTGTAACGGTTAATAAACACGCTGAAGAAGTTTTAAGTCAGTTACGTAAAATGGAGTTTGAAAGATTTGAATTTTCAGGGCTAAGTGGTAAACCCGATGAACTAATCGGGAAATCACAGTCTGAACTGGAATCAATAGCCCATGAAAAAGAATCTATCTTAAACCAACTGGCAGATATATCTGCTGAATGGTTTGAAGAACTCCGAGCTCTTAAAGAAGAGTTAGAAATCGAAAAACAACGTAACGAAGTCTTTTCTTCCTTTGGTGAAACTGAAAAAACTGTTTTGTTTGAAGGATGGGTTCCAGAGAAAAAACTCAAAAACGCCCTTTTAACCATTGACAATTCAACTGAAGGTCATTCCATTGTAGATGTAACTGACCCTGATGTGGAAAAGGACGAAATTCCAGTTCAACTGGACAACCCCAAATTCGCCAAACCCTACGAAATGTTTGTGCACATGTATTCTCCCCCCAATTACCGGGAAGTTGACCCCACCATACTCATGGCCATTGTCTTTCCATTTTTCTTCGGTTTCTGTCTTACCGAAGCAGGTTATGGTATAGCCGATGCCCTCATTGGTTACATTATATTCCGGGGTCTGGGTAAAAACAGCAAAACCATGGCCAACATGGGACTAATAATGATTGCCTGTGGAGTATGGGCTTTAATACTAGGACTGGCAACCAATAGTTTCATTGGAGACTTTATACCCCGCTTTATCTGGGGAGATACAGCTATGGCTCTGCCAACCACCATACCATCCATAAACTCCTTTGCACACCCAGAAAACATTCTTATAATCGCCATACTGGTGGGTGTTCTACACCTGAACCTGGGTTTAGCCATTGGAGCCTACAACAACATAGTCCGTGGGGACATCAAAGAAGCTTTAGGAGCCCAAATTGTGTGGTTCATCCTGGAAGCAGGTGTAGTATTACTGGCATTAGGCTACCTCTTATTGGGAGGTGGAATACTGATGTACGCCGGAATAGGCGTCCTGGTATTAAGCTTAATCATGCTGGTGTATTTCAACGGTATGTTTGGAATTATGGATGTGTCCGGTTTCCTGGGTAATGTTTTATCATACGCCAGGCTCCTGGCACTGTGTCTTTCCACCGGTGGGATAGCCATGACCGTGAACATTCTAACTGGAATTTGTGCGGAAATGATCCCATTGATTGGAATAGTTATTGCCCCTATAGTCTTTGTTGGAGGACAGATTGCAAACCTGGCCTTCCAGACATTAGGAGCATTCATAAACGCACTGCGTTTGCATTATGTTGAGTTTTTCGCTCAGTTTTACATTGGCGGAAGTCAGAAATTCAAGGCTTTCCGCGCCAAAAGAAAGTTTACTAACATAGGAGGAAAATAACATGGTAGAAGTCGCTTTAGGAACAGCATTAGCAGCAATCGGCGCAGGATTAGCCGTCGGTTTTGCAGGATTAGGATCAGGTTTAGGTCAGGGAATAGCAGCAGCAGGAAGTGTAGGTGCTGTGGCCGAAGATGAAGACATGTTTGCCCGAGGTATCATATTCACTGCACTACCCGAAACCCAGGCTATCTACGGATTCCTGATTGCTATACTCCTCATGGTATTTACCATTATGGCCAACAAAGCATTACCCGCATCATTAGGTCTGGTAGCAATAGGTGCTGGAGCTGCAATAGGATTCGCCGGTCTCGGTTCAGGTATGGGTCAAGGTATTACTGCATCCTCAGCAGTAGGAGCAGTAGTTGAAAATGAAGACATGTTTGCCCGAGGTATCATATTCACTGCACTACCCGAAACCCAGGCTATCTACGGATTCCTGATTGCTATACTCCTCATGGTATTCGGTGGAATTCTGGCAGGATGATAAGATGAGTGCCGGGACAGAGAAAATAGTCTCAAGTATAATGTCTGATGCTCAGATAAAAGCAGAATCCATATTAGCTGAAGCTGAAAAGGAAAAAGAATCCATTCTCTCAGAAGGCGAAGCACAAGCAGTTGCCGAAAAAGAAAAAATCTTAGAAAATGCTGAAAAACAGTCACAAATGAGATATCAGCAGATCATCTCAGAAGCTAAGATGAACTCCAGGAGAATGGAACTTGAGGCTCGAGAAGAAGTAATAGAAGAAGCATTCAACAAAGCAGAAGAAAAGCTTAAAGAATTAGCTTCTTCAGATGCGTCTGAATACAAGACATCACTTGAAAAAGTAATCATCGAAGCTGGTACAGAAATTAGGGGAGGCGACATGGTAGTCCTCGTTAAAGAAAGCGATGTGGCTAAAATAAAAAGTTCCCTACCATCCATTGAAAAAAGTATCAGCGATAAAACAGGAAAACCCACTAAACTGGAGATGGGCGAAAACATCAACACCATTGGAGGAGCAATTTTGAAAACCAAAAATGGTGAAATAGAAGTTAACAACACCATCGAAGCAAGGATGTTAAGATTTAAAAAATCTCTAAGATCTGAAGTTGCCGGGATACTGTTCAAATAAATAGGGGAGATTTCATATGGTAGAGGACATTACTTCATTAGTCACCGGACTGGGATTCCCCTCTATTGAAGCTTTTTTAGCGGCAGTAATTCTAGTAATAGCAGTTTTCGGAGCAATTGTAGTTATATCAACTATAAGGCCTGTTCTGGGAATGTTCCCTTATACTTACCCTAATGCACGGGTAAGGGCTAGAATAGGAAGAATATTCACTGAAAAACAGTTCCAGGAAATCATTGAAGCGGGAAACATTGAAGAAGTGAAAAACTATCTGAGAGGATTCCCAGATTTCGCAAAATACATTGATCAGTACCCCCTGGAAAAAGCTCTGGATGCCCAGCTTGCTGAAAACTACGACCTAGTAGCTAGAATAACCCCTGAGAACAGCCGAGATGCTTTCAAGTTTCTCCTGAAGAAATGGGACATCAAAAACATTAAAAGCATAATAATTGCCAAGGAAGCAGGTTTAAGTCCTGAAGAGACCATGGACCTGGTAGTTCCATTTGGTGATCTGGCCGATAAACTGGACACATTAATCGACGCAGACAGCATAAATGAAGTGTTAAGTGCCCTGGAAGGAACAGAATACACCCCTCTCCTTGAAGATTCTATTCCCACTTACCAGGAAACAGGAATGCTACTACCACTAGAAGCTTCACTGGACAAATATCTCCTGGAAAACCTTCTTCGAACCGTGAGTACTCCTGAAGATGATAACACATCCTACCTCAAAAACTACGTGGGAAACATGGTGGATGGAACTAACCTTAAAATCATCTTAAGGGCCAAAGTGGATGGGCTGAAATTCGAGGATATCGAACCATACATGATCAGTGACGGTTACCAGATAAGAGAATGGAAACTGAAGGATCTCATGGAAGCAGAAGATGTTGCTGGTGTAATAAGTGGCCTGGAAGGAACAGATTACGCTCCTATCCTGGCTGAAGCCATGGCCACCTACAATGAAACTGGCTCCATAGGGGCTTTTGAAAGTGCACTGGATAATCACGTGGATGAAACTGCTAAAAAGATAGCTTTAAAGAACCAGTTCGGAATCGGACCTATGATTGGCTTTTTGAGCAAAAAGGAAAAAGAAATCAAAAACCTGAAGATCATTGTCCGTGGTAAACGTGAGGAAGGATACACCCCTGCTATGATCAAGGAGATGTTAGTATGAGTTCAAAAATAGCAGTAATGGCCGATCCGGACACTGTAACCGGTTTTATGTTAGGCGGTATCAAAGATGGGTTTCCTGTGGAAACTGAGGAAGCAGAAGCCAAATTAAAAGAACTGGCCAAGGAGTACTCCATTATAATAACCACTGAAAAAATTGGAGACAACATCCGAGAAACAATAGATAAAATAAGCAGTGAAAGTGCACTGCCCATGATAATTGAAATTCCAGATAAAGAAGGCTCAGTAGAACGGGAATCAGACCCAATCAGAGAGCTTATTAAACGAGTAATCGGGGTTGAGATGGTAGAATGACTGCCGAAGGAAAGATAATAAAGATAGCGGGTCCGGTAATTACCGCAGACGGTATGAGAGGGACCCAGATGTACGAGATGGTAAAAGTAGGTGACGACAAGCTCATCGGTGAGATCATCGAACTTGAAGGCGACACCGCAACCATCCAGGTTTACGAAGAAACAGCAGGTATGAAAC